>CAMCTL010000189.1 GCA_945878515.1 Flavobacterium psychrophilum
TCTAGAATTGGGCAATTTTTAGCGATTTCGGTAGCTTCTGCAATCGAATTGGCTTTTACAATCATGTTGCCAGCAATGGTTTGATTATTTGACAAATGAATTCCATCATTTACCGATTTGTCGGAAGAAATTTGAGCGCCGTCAAATCCCAATTGATGTGTGCTGACCAACTTTTCTTGAACGGCAATGTTGCCAATAAACGAGCCCCAACTTTGTTGCATTTGGTCTAATTCTATTTGTTTTGGCACGTAATCGTTACTTGGTTCGTAACGAAATAATAACATAAATTCTTTTTTAGTTTCCATTTTAAATTTGTTTCAGTGATTAATATTGAAGCAAATTTATGGCAGTTGTAGAACGTGAATCTTGCCTTATGACAAGAAAACAGATTTTAACTAAAATTTTTTAATTTTTTGAAAATGGTATAATGTAGAAATATAATTATTGGTGGCGCAAAGGCTGGAATGATGCAAAATGGCCAAGATGCCAATGTGTCAACACCCATTGAACCAGTATCAATGGAGATTTTTGTAAGAACATTGGCCGCAATTGCAGTAAAAAGAATATCAATTAAACCGAAAACATTCCAAATCAAAGTAATTTTTTTTGCGTTTGGATTTTTATTTTGAATGGCTTTTGCAACAAATATTGAAGTAATTGCTGCAATCAAATCGCCACAACCTGCAATTATTGCAAAAGTTTTTGGTAGTGAATCGTAAAATGCTAGGATTATAAAAAATACACCAATAACTCTAAAAGTGTGGAGCTTTACTAAATTTTCGAGTTTGCTGTTTTCTAAAATAGTTTGAAACATTTTTGTTTTTGCTACTACCATAAATAACAAGAAAGCAAATGGAACGGTTGTGATTAATAAAACTTTTGGTGGAAATATAATTTGACTAAACCAACCAAATTCACTTGCTACATAAATGTAAAGAACATAAAAAATAAAAAATAAAACTGAAATATTGAAAATTTGGGGTGACGCCAATTTTTTGCTTTCAGTTTTAATAAAGTTTAGAATAAGAATAAATGGCAACGGAATTGCAAGTAAGAACGCAATCGAAACCCATTCTGGAACAAAATAATTTATCATAATCTTTATTTATTATCGGATATTTCTTTTCTAATACGGCTCAATGAGGTGTCGGTTATTCCTAAATAAGTAGCAATTTGCTTCAAAGGAACATTCTGAATAATGTCTGGTTTTGTTTGCAAGAGGTTCAGATATCTTTCTTTAGCAGGATCGGCAATGAGTGAAACCGAATGATTTTTGAGTTCAAAAAAGCCATTAACCAATCTGGTTCGTCCTATTTCTCTAAAGGATTCAATACTGAACAATTTCATAAAATTGTCAAACGAAATTTTCCAAACCACACAGTTGGAAATTGCTTGAAAATGTTCGCGACATTTGGTTTTCATAAAGTAGGAATGCCAATCAATAATAATATCGGAACTACTAAAAAACTTTGTGGTAATGTCGTTTCCTTCTAAATCAATTACATAAGAACGTGCAAATCCACTTTCAATGAAATAATAAAAATTGGCAGTTGTGTCATAATCTATTAAAAAATCATTTTTTTTAATTTCAAGTCGTTTGTATTGATTGAGAATTAATTCAAAATCCTCAGGCTTGAAATTGACTTCGTTAAAAATGGTTTTCAAAAAATGGTTTTCTGTCATTTGATTTTTAATTTAACCCTTTTTCAATTTTTTTTAAGATTCAGTTATTTATTGAAGACAATAAATAATTTGTACTGATTTTTAAAATTTACGGCTAAGTTAAATAAATAGTTTCTGAATATTGTAAACTGGCCCTGCAAAGTGGTTTCCTATCAAAATGATTATGTAGATTGTAAAGTGTATTATTTGTTTAAAGATTTCTGTGTTTAATTTCTTTTTTAACTTCGTCATAATCAGGTTTTGCATTTCTAAACCAATAAGCAAATAATAAAGGTGTAAAAAGGAATATCCCAAAACCGTTTTGAACAGCACTCCAAACGGCAACACCAATCATCATTCCCACAAGAAATGCTCCGGTTTGGTAACTTGTTTTCCTTTTTTTTAATTCAAGAAATAACTCTTCATTTGTGAGTTGGGTAAGTTCGAGTTTAGTCATAGTTTATTTGTGTTATTCTTCAAAATTATCAAAATAGGTAAAATCCTTTGTTATTAATCCGTTTTCGATTGTGAAAATTGTGCAAATAGGTAATTCGAATTTCGAATTGTCTGGTGCTGTTCCTGATGATACAAATTCTACAATAATATGATTTTCGCCAGACGGATACATTTGAATGATTTTGTCGTGCAAATCCGGAAAAACAACATTAAGTTTAGAATACTTTTCGATGATTTGTTGTCTGGTTTGTTTCACGATTCCAACACCAAAAGATGGGTCTTTAAATTCCGCATTTTCTACATAAAAATCTGCCATTTTTTTCCAATCGTGATTATTAAAATGTTCAAAATATTGTTTGATAAGTTTTTCGTTTGAGGTTGTTTCCCTATCCTTTGTTTTTGATTGATTGCAGGAAATAAATAGTATTAGAATCGATAGGATTGTTTTTTTCATCTGAGTTTATTTTATCTTGTATTAATTTAAAATAACATGAATTCTTCGCTTGGTTGTATTCCCCAACAAGATTATTTTACTGTAAAATTAGTTAAAGTATTTCTATTAAAACTGTAAAATTGTAACTTGTTCTTGACTAAATAAAATGTTGGTCATTTTTATAAAAACTTAAAAATATATAAAGTGTAACATAAAATTAGTATAGTGTAAGATAAAATTTTTATAGTAGAATGATTATTGTAAAAAGTGTAAATAATTATATATAAAGTAGCCTAATAAATATTTAAAGTTAATAATTAAATTTATGACCGTGCAATATCTCTTCCTATAGAACAATCTAGATATTTAAACAATTCTTTTAGGGTTTTCGCCTGTCAATTATTTAAAGTCTTTTATAAAATGTGATTGATTGTAAAATGTACTAACCGCTAAATTACCCGATAGGTTTTTAATGTTTTTTTGATTTTCGAAGTTGTCTAAAGCATTTATAAACGGATTGATTTTTTTATTATCAGAAGGTGTTTTTTCTAAATGAGGAAAAAAAGTGTATAAAGATTTTGTCTCGATGTTAGATCTTAATCTGCAATTTCCTGAACAGAATAACTGCATGATAATCTTCAAGCAGATTAATTGATTTCTAAAGAAACGAACGCTCAAATTGAATCAATTTTGACAACCAATAATGCTGCAATTTTTCTTTGGCTTTAGCGATATCTTCGGTATTTAGAATGACTTGTATTGTTTGTAAAAAATCTGAAAATGGTTCAAAGATTTCAAATGAGTCGTGCATATAGCTCAATGACTTATTTTGTAAAAAATAAATTATGCCAAGTGGTTTGAAAGAAAGGTGAAGCGCTTTGATATTAACAAAATATTGTATTCGGATTGGTTTTTATAATTGGTAATAATTGTGAACTGTGAATATTGGTCTTCATTTTTAGCAACTACAATTCTTTTTTTCAAGCTGCAATTCACAAACAAAAACTACAGATATAATACAGTAATTGTTCGGAAAAGTTAGATTTCTTTTTTAGAGTTCGCTTGCAGGATTGGTTAGAAAATGAACTGTTTATGTATTGTTGTAAAATTGGATTTTGTGGTTTAAAACATTCAATCCACGTAATCACATAAGTTTAAAGTTGATTCAAATATTCTTTTGGAGTTTTCCCTGTATTTTTCTTGAAAGCACGATTGAAAGTCGCTTTCGAATTGAATCCGCTGTCAAAAGCAATTCCTAATAAAGTAGATTTTTTATGATCGCCATCGGCAAACCTATTCTTTACCGCTTCAATTCTGTAATTATTGATGCAATCATTAAAGTTCATTTGGAAACCTTGATTAATCGTTTTGGAAATTACAGCTGCATTTGTTTTTAATTTTTTTGCGACATCGGTAAGCGTTAATTCTGGATTTTCGAATAGTTTTTCTTCTTGAATCAAAATTTCAATTTTAGATTTCCAATGCGCTATTTCGGGCGAAGTAGTCTCTTCAAAAGTTTCGTGTTCGATATCAATAAAAGTTTCCGATTCTATTGTCCGATTTTCATCCAATAAAAGAATCTGATTTTTATCAAAAAACGACATTCTGAAAGGAATTGTTGAGTTTATAGGATTCGAATAGCCTGTAATTGCGATGTAGTACATAACAATGGAAAAGAAGAGATAAAACCACCAACTTCCTTGATAGGTTTTTATTTCTGGATAAAACAATCCAATGACATCAAAAACTATCGGTAAAATCAACATCACCAAAAAAGCAATTAAATAGGTTTTTACCCATTTGAATAAAATACTATCCGCATAACTTACTACTTGAAACATTAGTTTTTTATAGATATTATAATATCGAATACTCAATACAAAATAGACAATCATAGAAATTAATCCCAGCTTCTGGTACCAGTCTTCAAAATCTTTATCTCGTCCGTCTTCATAAAAATAATAGTCGCCAAAGATGAATTTGTCATAAATCCAAATTGCCATGATATATAGTATATAAAGGAATCCAGGAAGTAAATGAATAGCTTGTTTTTTGGAAAATTGAAAAGATGGATTCAATAGACTTTGGGTGTAGAAAAAGATAATCGGACCCACCAGAAACAAATGTTGGAACGGAACATAAAACAAAATATCTCTGTAAGGTTGATTGTCATACCAACCCGCAAAACCAAGCATCCAAGGCGCAATGTAAAAACTGCAAAGAAAAATAAAAAGGCTGAGCCAATAGTTGGATTTGTTTTCGGTTCTAATCGCTTTTACTAACAATAAAATACTATAAATTATTCCTTGTGAAAAAGAAATAAGCAAGAGCGAGCTATAGAATCCAAACTGAAAAAGCATCTTGAAGTTTTTGTAAAAATAATTCTTAATTAATTACAATTTCGGTATCTTAAGATTAAATTTAATTGTTAATTATTCTTAACTATCTTTGCAAAAAATTCCCTTGATAAAAATTGGCAACATAGAACTTCCTGATTTTCCGTTACTTCTCGCACCAATGGAAGATGTGAGCGATCCACCATTTCGTAGATTGTGCAAACAACACGGAGCCGATATGATGTATTCCGAATTTATTTCCTCCGAAGGTTTAATTCGCGATGCCATCAAAAGCCGCATGAAATTAGACATTTTCGATTACGAAAGACCTGTTGGAATCCAAATTTTTGGTGGAGATGAAGAGGCAATGGCATTGTCGTCTAAAATTGTTTCTGCCGTAAATCCAGACATCATTGATATTAATTTTGGTTGTCCTGTAAAGAAAGTCGTTTGCAAAGGCGCAGGCGCAGGCGTTTTGAAAGATGTCGATTTAATGATTCGCTTAACGCAGGCAGTTATCGATAGCACCCATTTACCTGTTACCGTAAAAACCCGTTTGGGTTGGGACGATAGTTCCATCAATATTGATGAGGTTGCCGAGCGTTTGCAAGATATAGGAGTTGCCGCTTTAAGTATTCACGCCAGAACGCGTGCCCAAATGTACAAAGGCCATTCCGATTGGTCGCACATTGCAAGAGTGAAAAATAATCCTAGAATCACAATGCCTATTTTCGGAAACGGAGATATTGATTCCCCAGAAAAAGCTTTAGAATATAAAAACAAATATGGTATTGACGGCATTATGATTGGTCGCGCTGCCATTGGATATCCTTGGATTTTTGACGAAATCAAACATTACTTCAAAACAGGCGAACATCTAGCAAAACCAACCGTCGCCGATAGAGTAGAAGCCGTTCGGAATCATCTTACTTGGGCAATGGAATGGAAAGGCGAACGACTTGGAATTGTAGAAACGCGTCCACATTATACCAATTATTTCAAAGGAATTCATTCTTTTAAACCATTCAAACAACAATTGGTTACTTTAGACCATCCAGAAGAATTGTTTTCTGTCTTGAATGAAATTGAAGAAGCTTATTCGGGATATGAGGTGGTGTAAAAA
>CAMCTL010000190.1 GCA_945878515.1 Flavobacterium psychrophilum
CGGAGAAAAGATTTTGAACAACTTTTTAAACATTAAACTTTAAACTTGAAACAAATTATGCGCATAATTCCCGCAATAGACATCATCGAAGGAAAATGTGTTCGCTTGTCGAAAGGCGATTATAACACAAAAATAATATACAACGAAAACCCGCTTGAAGTAGCAAAATCATTCGAAGCACACGGAATCGAATACTTGCATTTGGTGGATTTAGATGGAGCAAAATCGAGCAAAATTGTCAATTATAAAATATTGGAACAGATAGCCTCACAAACCAAATTGAAAATTGATTTTGGTGGCGGTTTGAAGTCAGATTCCGATTTGAAAATTGCTTTTGAATCGGGTGCAAACCAAATCACAGGTGGAAGTATCGCAGTAAAAAACAGGGCAATTTTCGAAAAATGGATTTCAGAATACGGTTCCAATAAAATTATTCTAGGAGCCGATGCCAATAATGAAAAAGTAGCGGTTTCAGGATGGTTGGAAGATTCTGATGAAGATTTAGTTCCCTTTATTCAGGATTATCAAAGTAAAGGAATTGAGTACGTAATTTGTACTGATATTGCAAAAGACGGAATGCTCGAAGGTCCAAGTTTTGATTTATATGCTAAAATATTGGCGGAAGCCAAAGGAATCAAGTTAATCGCTTCAGGAGGAATTTCCACTTTTGATGAATTACCTAAATTAGCCGAATTGGGTTGCGAAGGGACGATTATAGGGAAAGCAATATATGAAGGAAGGATTTCATTGAAGATGATTGAAAATTTTATTTTAGAGATTAATTAATTTTCAAATGTAAATAAATTAGGGATATGAAAATAATTGATGAATTGTTAGATAAAATTGATATCAAGAATTTGAGGAAAATAATATTATTTTTATCAATATCAACTTTTATTATTTCATTAACTCAAAAATGTTATTGTACTGATGAATGCGGGGATTCTATTATGGTTTTAATTCTTGGGTTCTTTGGAATTATTTCTGGTCTAGTAGGATTAACTTGGTATGCAAATCCATTATTATTACTTTCTTGGTGTACAATAAATGATAATAAATATTCAACTATTTTTTCAATAATTTCATTTGTTCTATCTTTTTCGTTTTTATTATTTGATGAGATAATGGATGATGAAGCTGGACATTATAGTAAAATAGTAAGCTACGAACTAGGCTATTGGTTGTGGTTATTAAGTACTGCAATAATGGTTTTCGGGAATTTATTAATTGGTAGAAAGTTAAAAAAAGACCCTATTAAAGATTTTATAAAATTATTAAAAATTAAATACTTTGCTGACTAAAAGAATAATCCCCTGCCTAGATATTAAAAACGGTCGCACCGTAAAAGGCATTAATTTTTTAGATCTGCGAGATGCTGGAGATCCTGTGGAATTGGCTAAAATCTATTCGGATGAAGGTGCCGACGAATTGGTTTTTTTGGATATCTCGGCAACTGAAGAACGAAGAAGTACTTTATTAGATTTAGTTCGAAAAGTTGCAGCGACTATAAATATTCCATTTACTGTTGGAGGTGGAATCTCATCAGTTTCGGATGTGGAAGCTTTATTGCAAAACGGAGCGGACAAGGTTTCTATCAATTCCTCAGCTGTCAAAAATCCGCAATTGATTAATGATTTGGCTCAGAAATTTGGCAGTCAATGCGTTGTAGTGGCAATCGATGCTAAGCAAATCGACGGAGAGTGGATGGTACATTTGGTAGGAGGAAAGGTTCCAACAAATATTAGATTATTTGATTGGGCAAAAGAAGTGGAACAACGTGGCGCAGGAGAAATTCTGTTTACTTCAATGAATCACGATGGAACCAAAAACGGTTTTGCAAACGAAGCTTTGGCAAAATTGTCTGAATTAGTAAATATTCCAATAATTGCCTCTGGTGGAGCGGGAAATATCCAGCATTTTGTAGATACTTTTGTCGAAGGAAAAGCAGACGCAGCATTGGCGGCAAGCGTATTTCATTTCAAGGAAATTGAAATCAATACATTAAAAAGAGAAGTCAAAAATAATAAAATTGAGGTACGAATTTAAGACCTAACAGGTTTTTAAAACCTGTTAGGTCTCTTTAAATAAAAAAATATGGAAATAAATTTTTCAAAACTCGCACATGGGTTGATTCCGGCAATTATTCAGGACAGCGAAACCAAAAATGTTTTAATGCTTGGGTATATGAATGCAGCATCCTACCAAAAAACATTGGAAACAAATAAAGTAACTTTCTACAGTCGTTCCAAACAAAGACTTTGGACAAAAGGCGAGGAAAGTGGTAATTTTTTGCATTTGATTTCTATCAAAAATGATTGTGATGAAGATACACTTTTGATACAAGTAAAGCCACAAGGACCAACTTGTCATACTGGTTCAGATAATTGCTGGCAAGAATCTAATAATCAAGAGTATGGATTTATTTCTAATTTAGAAAATACCATCAAGGCTCGTAGAGAAAACGCTGATTCAGAGAAAAGTTATGTTGCCTCTTTATTCGAAAAAGGCATCAATAAAATTGCCCAAAAAGTAGGAGAGGAAGCCGTGGAAGTAGTCATTGAAGCAAAAGACAACAACGACCATTTATTCTTAGACGAAAGTGCCGATTTACTTTTTCATTATCTCATTTTATTGCAAGCAAAAGGCTTTGAATTAAATGATGTTGTCAATGTTTTAAAAGGCCGTCAAAAATAAAACATTTAACTTTTTTATCGATAAAAACCCAATAGTTCACATATTTCTATTGGGTTTTCTTTTTTTCTTTTTTATCCAATGGCAATCTCTTATATTTACTTTTTATTTCAAATTACTAGACTAAAATTCACGAAATGGATTCTGAGAATACACTGATTATGAAGGAATTTAGTTTTAAAAAAACTGCTCTTCAAATTCTTTTAAAAACGGATGAAGACGATTCACGTCCTGTTTATATTTCGGGTAATTTCAATAGTTGGAGAACGCAAGACAAAGAGTTTAGGATGGAAAGAATTGGAAATAATTTATACCAGTATGAATTTCCTTCTGATTTTGCTTATCCCGATGAATTACAGTACAAGTTTACTAAAGGAGATTGGAGCGAAGTAGAAATAGGAAAAAACGATGAAATTACATCCAATCGTTCTACAAAATTACAGTCCCGAATAATAAATGATTATGTACCCAAATGGAGAAAAAATTGGTTGCCTTTCAAAACGAATTATTTACCGAAAGTTTTACTGATTTCCGATGAATTTGAAATTCCGCAACTCAACAAAACCAGAAAAATATGGGCTTTATTGCCACACGATTACGATTATTCTAGCGAAAGTTATCCGGTAATGTATTTGCAAGATGCTCAAAATTTATTTAACGAAAATGCACAATACGGTAATTGGGAGATTGATAAAAAACTAGCCGTTATGGCCGAATATAAAATCGGAAAAATCATAATTATTGCCATAGAACACGCTGAAGAAGATCGCATAAAAGAATACAATGTTGGCAAAACCGTACTTGGAAAGGGGCAAGGTAAAAAATATATAAAATTTATGACCGAAACCTTAAAACCATTTGTGGATAGTAATTTTAGAACCAAAAAAGAACGCGAATTTACAGGAATAGGTGGAAGCTCAATGGGCGGACTGGTGAGCATTTTTAGTGGATTAAGATATCCAGAGGTTTATGGAAAATTGATGATTTTTTCACCTTCACTTTGGGTTGTTCCGAAACTAAAAATAAAATCCGATTCAACTGAAAATAGTGACACAAAAATATACTTATATGCTGGTGGAGATGAAAGCGCGACTATGATTGAGCACATCCAAGAATTTAAGAAAAATATTATTGCAAGCGAATTTATAAAAGACAAATTAAAAATTAATTTGAGTATTAATATGGAAGGAAAGCACAGTGAAACCTATTGGAGTGACGAATTTCCAAAGGCTATTGAATGGCTTTTTTTTAACACTAAAGTAAATTAAACAGATGAAAACAACTACCATTAAAAATCTCGAAGGATTTTCAGGAACGATTCTAATTCCGGTTTTTGAAACTTATGCCAAAAGTCTGGTTCCAATAGAATTCCAAGGAGTTTCTGTACCTGCAAAAATATTTTACGGAAAGAAAGACACGCATTATTTAGTAGAAAAATACGATTGCACTCATATATTTATTGGTTTAGGTACAGCTACTGATTATAAAGATTTGAAAACCATTTTCCGAAGAATTTCCTTCAAACAAAAAGAATATTTTGGAATTAAAGTAGCTTTGGTTTTGCCAGAACAATTCACGAAAGAACAAATTGAAGCCACTATTTCAGGCTTGTATTTAGGCACTTATGATTTGGGTCATTTTAAGAAAACAGAAAAGCATCCGTTTTTAAATAAAAAATTTGAACTTTCAATTATATCAAAAAAAGACCTGACAGAGACAGTTGCAAAAGCAATAAAAATTGCCAATGCACAACTCGAAATATTGAACTTAGTCGATTTACCTCCAAATGTAATTACCCCAAAATATTTATCCAATTGGGCTACCGAAAGCGGGAAAAAATATGGTTTTGAGGTGGAAACTTTAGGCTTCGAAGCTTCAAAGAAAGCAGGATTAGAGGCTTTTTTATCTGTTGGAAAAGGAAGTGATGAAGAACCCCAATTTGTCATTATGAATTATATTCCTGAAAATGCAAATGCGAAAACAAAGCACATAGGTTTGGTAGGTAAAGGAATTACTTTTGACACTGGTGGATTGAATATTAAAACCACTGGTATGTTGCACATGAAATGTGATATGGCAGGCGGAGCAGCAGTTTTTGGAGCAATGCAGCTGATTGCCGATTTGAAATTGCCTGTAAAAGTCACGGCAATCGTGCCTTGTGCCGAAAATGCGGTGGATGCAAAATCGTTTTATCCTAGTGATGTGATTCAAAGTTACAGTGGACATTCAATAGAAATTATAGATACAGATGCCGAAGGAAGATTAGTTTTGGCCGACGGAATATCCTATTTAATCAAGAACTTCAAACCCGAATATATAGTTGATATTGCCACCTTAACAGGAAGCGCAGTTGGAACATTTGGCTACGAATGTGCAGCGTTGTTCACTAATAACGACGCTGTTTCAAAAAAACTACAACAATCTGGAAATGAAATTGGAGAAAAACTTTGGCAATTGCCACTTTGGGATTGTTACAAACAAGATATTGAAAGCGATATTGCCGATGTGAAAAATTATAGTGGAAAACCCGTTGCCGGAGCCATTTCTGCTGCAAAATTCTTGGAATATTTTACTGAAAACCATAAAGCTTGGGCGCATCTTGATATTGCAGGAGTTGCCTTTGGCGATGATGAATTTGCAAAAAGCAAACACGCAACTGCTTATGGCGTTCATTTATTGACTAAATTCATAGAAAATTTATAAATATGGAAAACTCTAAAACTTTCATTTGTATTTCAAACTATTTTAAAGGTGCCGATTTTTTAATACAATTAAAAAATCTAGACAACAAAGTCTATCTGATAACCAGCGAAAAACTGAGACATAAACCTTGGCCTTTTGACCATATTGAAGAAGTTTTCTATATGTCTGGTCAGGATACCGATTGGAACTTAGAGCATTTATTACTAGGCGTTGGTAATTTAATGAAATGCAATAAAATTGACGCTATCGTAGCTTTGGATGATTTTGATGTGGAGAAAACTACCTATCTCCGAGAAAATCTTCGGATTGATGGGATGGGTCAAACTACTGGTCGTTATTTCAGAGATAAATTGGCGATGCGAATGAGAGCCAAAAGTTGTGGAATTTCGAACCCTAATTTTTGTTCTTTATTTAATGATCACGACATCAATACGTTTGCTGACACAGTTTTGGCTCCTTGGGTTTTGAAACCACGTTCCGAAGCTTCGGCAGCAGGAATTATAAAAGTGTTTGATAAGGAAAGTTTGTGGATTCACATCAACGAAATGGGCAATAATCGCTTCAAATATTTATTGGAACAATTTCGTCC
>CAMCTL010000191.1 GCA_945878515.1 Flavobacterium psychrophilum
ATGAACTGGAAATTATTAGCCATAATGATGATTTTGGCATTTCCGTCGGCATTTTTAGGTTCTACTTTGTTGACTTACGTGAGTAATGATTTCATGAAACCTTTATTGTTGGTTGTACTTTCGCTTTTGGTTGTTTACACCTATGCTCAGAAAAATTTCGGACAACATATAGTGAAATCACATTCTGCCAGAACCCAAGTTTTTTATGCTGTTCTTATCAGTTTTGTAGTTGGTTTTTACGATGGTTTTATTGGGCCAGGAACAGGAAGTTTTTTGGTTTTGGCATTTATTGCCTTGATGGGATTTGATTTTTTACACGCTTCTGCCAATGCAAAAATGGTCAATCTAGCAACTAATTTTGGGTCGATTTGTTTGTTTATGTTAAAAGGAAAAATCATTTGGACTATCGCTATTCCGATGGCATTTAGCAATGCTTTTGGCGGTTGGTTGGGTGCCAAGTTAGCCATCAACAAGGGCAATAAGTTTATTCGAAATTTCTTTTTGGTGGTTGTTATCGGTACTTTGATTCGGTTTGCATTCGATATTTTTTATAAATAAATTCAAAAAAAACTCCTCAATCAATTAAGGAGTTCATTTGCAAAAGTTGGAATTTTATTTCTTTATAATTTTATCTAAAACTGCTTTTCCCGAATAATTGATCACATTGAGAGTAATTTCTTGATTTTTAACCGTTTTACCTTCAATGACATAGAGCTTTCCGCTTCCGAAAGGTTTGTTGCTTTTATCAAAATCGATATCTCCATATTTCAAACAATTTTTAATATCGATAGTATCTATCCAATTTTCGGCTAATACTTTCGATGCTTCATCAGAATAATTAAAAGGTTTATTCCTTAAATCATTCAAAACTCTGGCATTCGGAAAATAATTGCAACGTGTATCTTTTCCACTGAATATGGCTGCAACAACAAATAATCCCATTATTAATCCTACCAAATAGTAAGCAAAACGATGTACAAATTTCATTTTTAATTTTTTGCAAATATAAAAGAAAGTTTAGTTAAAACACGATTAAATTTATATCGCTATTGGGTAAATCAAACCAATCTCCAATGGCTTTGTTGGTTAGGATTCCGTGGTATAAATAGACGCCATTTTTCAAACCATTGTTGCATCGAATAGCGCTTTCGATTCCGCCATCTTCGGCAATTTGCAACAGATAAGGTGTGATAATATTGCTTATAGAAAGTGATGCGGTTTTAGAATACCGTGAGGGAATGTTAGGAACACAATAATGCAGTACATCATTTTTAATAAAGGTGGGTTTCTCATGCGAAGTTACTTCCGAAGTTTCAAAACAGCCTCCAGTATCAATGCTTACGTCAACAATTACGGCTCCTCTTTTCATGTGCTCGACCATAGTTTCGGTAACAATTACTGGGCAACGATCCTTACCGCGCATCGCTCCAATAGCCACATCACATCTTCTCAATGCTTTCAATAAAGATTTGGGCTGAATGGTAGAAGTGAAAATTCGCTGGTTCAGATTGTTTTGCAAACGGCGCAATTTCCGAATCGAATTGTCGAAAACTTTTACATTAGCACCCAATCCAATAGCGGTTTTTGCGGCAAATTCGCCAACTGTTCCTGCACCAAGAATCACAACATCAGTAGGTGGTACGCCTGTAATATTGCCGAACAATAATCCTTTCCCGAATTCGTTGGTAATCATCAATTCGGCTGCTATCAAAATAGAGGCAGTTCCTGCAATTTCGCTTAAAGATTTCACTGCAGGATACGAACCATCTTCGTCTTTGATGTATTCTAGTGCAAGAGCGGTTATTTTTTTCTTAGCCAAAGCTTCAAAATAGGTTTTCTTCCTGGTTTTGATTTGAATAGCCGAAATGATAATCGAATTGGGATTAATCATTTCTATTTCAGCTAAAGTAGCAGGTTCAACTTTCAAAATCATTGGGCAACTAAATACTTTCTTGGTGTCGTTCGTGATTTCGGCTCCAGCAGTGGCATATTCTTTATCGGAATAACTAGAACTTTCTCCAGCTCCAGCTTCAATCATTACGCGATGTCCTTGATAGGTCAACGAATTTACGGCGTCGGGAGTAAGACAAATGCGACGTTCCTGATAGCTCGTTTCTTTTGGAATCCCAATGAAGAGTTCGCTTTTGTGTCGTGCTATTTCAAGTTTTTCTTCTTGAGGTAATAACTGCTGCTTCGTAAATGGAGAAATTGACATCGTATATTAAAATTAGTGGAACAATTTACAAAAAAAGTTTTATAAACATAAAAGAATCGGTAGGAAAGCCCGCGTAAAATCATTAAAATCGTTTTTTATGATATTTTCACACAAATTGCACTAATTTACACAAAACTGCCCTAGGCAGCAAAAATCTGTGTAATTTTTGGGTCAATAAAAATTATTCGTGAAAATTAGTGAAATTCGTGTCTAAATATTTTTAATGCTTTTGCCTTTGTCGGAAAGCCGAAATGGGGCAATTTTTAAAATAAAAAAATATTTTTTTCCATCTTAATATCCGCTCTTTCATAATGACCATATTCTAACGACACTTCTTCAAAACCAAATTTTTCATACAAATAGATTGCAGGCAATAGCTTTCGGTTAGAATATAAGATAAGTTTCTTTATCTGTTTTTCATTAGCTATAAACAGACAATGTTCCATCAATTTATGTCCAATTCCAAGACCTTGAACTCCATCGGTAACTGCCATTTTGCTGAGCTCAAAAGTAGTTTCGTTAATTTTTATCAGCGATACGGTACCCACAATTTTGTTGTTGTATTTTGCATAAAAAATCATTCCACCTTGATCGATAATTTCTCCTTGAGGATCGGAAAGCATGCGTTCGTCCTTGGCTTCTACTTTGAAATACTTTTTGAGCCATTCCAAGTTCAAAATTTTTATTTCCTGCTTAAGTTCAGAAGAATACGGGATAATTATTACTGTTGTATCGATATTCATTTTATATAAATCAATGGATAGACAAAGTGCGTTTTCCATCTTCCAGCGCTACGATTGTGATCACCGAATGCAATTCTGGAATAAGGTTTGGAATTTTTTCAGCCCATTCGATAAAACACCAATGACCAGAATAAAAATATTCGTCGGCGCCCATATCCAATGCTTCTGTTTCTATTTTCAATCTATAAAAATCAAAATGATAAATGATTTGATTATTAGTAGTTTGATACTCATTAACTATAGAAAAAGTCGGACTACTTGTGGCACTGTTTACACCCAATTCTTTTGCTAAAGCTTTAATAAAAGTAGTTTTTCCAACACCCATTTCTCCGTGAAAAAGAATCACTTTATTCGGGTTTTGACCTAGAATTTGCCGAGCAACTACATTAATTTCGTCTAATGAAAAAGTTATTTCCATTCTATATAAGTTTGTTGTTTGTTGTTTAGAGTTTATGGTTTAGTTTAACAACACCCGAGCGTCAGCAAACTGGCGAAACAAACTATAAACCAAAAACTATAAACACTTTTATTTCGGATTGAAAATCAGAAACGGAATAATCATTTCTTCTAACGAAATTCCACCGTGTTGATACGTATTTTTGTAATAACTCACATAATGATTGTAGTTGTTTACATAAGCCAAAAACAAATCATTTTTTGCAAAAATATAAGAACTGCTCATATTTATGGTAGGCAAACCAATATTTTTTGGTTCTTTCACCGCATAAACATCCTTTTGCTCATAAGTTAAACTGCGTCCTGTTTTGTAGCGTAAATTCAGGCTTGTGTTTTTATCTCCAATTACTTTCGAAGGATTTTTTACGTTTATTGTTCCGTGATCGGTGGTCAAAATCAATTTGAAACCCAATTTTTGAGCTTGCTGAATAATTTCTATTAGGGGCGAATTTTTGAACCAACTCAAGGTCAAGGAGCGATATGCTTTATCATCTGAAGCGAGTTCTTTTACGACATCCATCTCGGTTTTAGCGTGCGAAAGCATATCCACAAAATTGTAAACAACCGTAACCAAATCGTTATTTTTATAGGCTTTGAAATTTTCAACTAATTTTTTTCCAGCAGTAAGATTGGTAATTTTAAAATAGTCTTGCTTGATATTCAGTCCCAATCGTTTGAGATGAGCAGTCAAAAATTCGGCTTCAAACAAGTTTTTTCCACCTTCTTCGGGATCATTTTTCCAATATTGCGGAAACTGTTTTTCCATTTCGAGTGGCGTCAATCCAGAGAAAATAGCATTTCTCGCATATTGAGTTGCCGTTGGTAAAATAGCGTAATATGGCACTTCTTTTTCCAGTTTGTAATGATTCCCAACCACGCTTTCGAACACTTTCCATTGGTCGTAACGCAAATTATCGATAACGACAAACAAAATTGGCTTGTCTTTTTTGACAATTTCAGGAACAACCAATTCACGGAACAAAGTGTGCGATTGCACAGGCTTATCTGCCTTTGGACTGAACCAATTTTCATAATTCCTTTCGATGAATTTCCCGAATTGAGAATTGGCCTCAGCTTTTTGCGATTCCAGTATTTCAATCATTGCTTGATCGTCAATATTTTCCAGTTCGAGTTCCCAGAAAATCAATTTTTTGTACAATTCAACCCAATCTTCGTAGGAATTCACCATTGCCATTTCCATAGAAATTTTGCGAAATTCTTTCTGATAATCCAAAGTTGTCTTTTGCGAAATCAATCTAGAGTGATCCAAATTCTTCTTCAAACTCAATAAAATCTGGTTCGGATTAACCGGTTTTATCAAATAATCGGCAATTTTAGAACCAATGGCTTCCTCCATAATATACTCTTCTTCGCTCTTGGTAATCATAATCATTGGGATAGACGATTTTTTCTCTTTCATTTCCGAAAGCGTTTCCAAGCCACTCATACCGGGCATATTTTCGTCCAGAAAAACAACATCAAAATTTTCGCTATCAAAAATATCAATCGCATCACGACCGTTATTACAAGTCGTAACGCTGTAATTTTTCTTTTCCAGAAATAAAATATGCGGTTTTAGGTAGTCAATTTCGTCATCGACCCAAAGTATTTTTATCTTGTCCATAATTGTAAGTAATAAGCGTTTAAAAGTACACATTTAATACGCCAAATTAACTTTTTTATTATCGTAAGTTGCCAATAAAGTAATATTTTAATATTATTTTAAGGTATAGCTAGTCATTGCGAGGCAAAGGCACCATCTCAAAGACACATTTTTTTTGGGCGTGTGCCACCGTCTCCGCAAGCTACGTCGCTGTCGGGCTGTTCGCTGTATCTCTCCGTTGCACTACGAGGATGCCGCTTCCATCCCTCAAGCAGGAGGAAATTACAAATTACCGATTTCATTAAAAGAACTTTTTTAATCAATAAAAATTATATTTGGGTTTTGTAGGATTTATTTAACCCCACTGCTGCTCGTTTGCAACGGGTATCTACTTAAATTAATACTCAAATAGGAGTATTTGCAACGCGGTTTATCCCAGCCACACTAACACCACCACAAAAATAGAGTAAACAAAAAAAGCCGTCCGAAGACAGCTTTTTTTTATTTTATATTGCAGATTTACTTCGCCTTTTCGCTATCATGTGGATTGGTAGGGTTTAAACAATCTTAAATCTTTAAACAATCTTAAACCTTTAAACAATTTTAAACTTTTAAACAATTTTAAACTTTTAAACAATTTTAATCTTTTAAACAGTAAACCATAAACCCTTTACTCCACCCAAACCCTTATAGAAGCTGGAGCAGCACTAGCATTATTTACCACAAGAAAAACTCCGATAGGCGCTAAATTCTCCGCAAGTCTAGAACGGGTTTCACCAACATTCAGTAGCACTTTTTCTTCGCCCTCAACATTTGTGGTTGTCGATAGACTAAATACCACAGGAGTTGTTCCCATATTTTGAATCGTATAAAAAGTATCAGCATTATAGCTATTGGCGGTATGCACCGTTTTTACTGTTGTTGGTGCCAGTTCTAC
>CAMCTL010000192.1 GCA_945878515.1 Flavobacterium psychrophilum
TTCCGAATAAAAATATCTTTCAGCATTGTCCAACTTTTGTCTGAAATTGTAGTAAAATTATTTAAGTATTTATAAAGTTCTTCCATTGTCAATTCTTTTCAACCTTTTGGTGTGTCATTCTATGCTTCTCTCCCCCAAAAACTAATTAATATAAAAAAGGCAATTACTCCAATCTACCTGAATATAAATGGCTCTGTTCCACAAATATGCTTTTATCATAGCTACAACTATATACACAAATGATATTATTTAGCAAAAAGTGATTCCATTCTGTGCAACCCCAGTTCTATCACTACATCCTCAAAAAAAACAAAGGCAGTACAACTACTGCCTTTGTAATTTCAAAACCGCAAAATCACTAAGCCGTTGGCGGTACCTCGGGAGCTCTATTTTTTAGCAAGCTGTTGTACTGGTCTATCAAGGCATTAAGCTGATTGATGACCGTGATATAAGGCGATGGCGATGTTTCTTCTAATAAATGCAAAGCGTCTATTCGGTCTCTTACAGCATAGTAAACTTGGTTGGTTTCTTCGCGTTTCGATTTTAAATTCTCCGGCGTTGCATTGCCATATTCTTGTGTACGGTCTAGGAATTTTTCGTTAAAGGCGATGTTGGCGGTTTTCAACTCGTTTTTCCAAGCAGTCAGGTTTAATGTGTTGAACGCTGCAACAAGTGGGGCTTTGTTTTCCCAATCCAGAACAAGACTAGTAATTGTGGCGGTTTCGGCCTGATAGTTTAGTTTTGCAATACCGCCACCATACACACTAATACTATCTTTTATGAGCATGCCAGCAGTTTTCAAAGTGGCTTCATAATGATAATCATACCCCTGAGCTACATAGTAAATGCCGTTGATGGCATCGTCACGACGCTCGTCTAAAGCCAAAATCTCGGCCGTTTTCTCGTTGGCCAAAATCTTTTTAAATAGCGCATCTAATTCGGTACTTTTGGTCATCAAATCGTCATACTTGGCTAGGACTTTTAGCACTGTTGGATTGTTTCGCAGCACAATCTCGAGATAGTTTTTGATGTATTGCAGGTATTCTGCATTTCGAAGTTTAGCTAAATCAATTGAATTCATAAATTTAAAGTTTTAAGGTTATACTTGTGTTTGAATAGTATTTTTGTCCGAAAAGGCATTTCTACATAGAAACAAGCTTTCGGACGTTCCCGAAAAGTCATTTTTAGCTAGAAACAAGTTTTCGGACGCTTCCGAAGAGTCATGTCTAGGGAGAAACAAGTTTTCATAAGAAATAGCACCCCATGGGTTCGCTTTGATTTCCTTTTTGCTCAAACTGTTGGATTTCATTGCTGTTTTGATTATGATTTCGGTCTTACGAATGTACAAATTTTTTATAAAGAACACATTTGTATTTAAAATAAGGAAAACATTTAGGATTAGTTTTTTTCAAATTCCTAAAATAATAGGCGGATGTTTATTTTGAGTTGACACCACCCGATGACTATAAGCAAAAAGCATACTTTTTTGGTTTGTATTGTTTAGAATTGATTCCTTGAAACGATTGGAGTTTCTACTAGCTTTATGTTGCATCACTACAAAATACTGACGAATGATTAATCCCCATTGTCAGGATTTTTTTTCTACAAAAGATGACCTAACCATTTTTCCGAAATCATTCCCATTAAGCTTAATTTTGAACAGGAATGTCGTGTAATTTCGTCAACAAATTAGAAAAACATTGGCATCCTTTTGTAGAACTGACTTAACTATAGATAAGAATTTTAGGTTTTTATAATACAATGCAACTTAAATTTGTACAAATCAGCCACAATTTTCTCTGAAAACATGATTTTATAAAAACAGATTATACCTATATTTGCACAATTCAAAAAAATATACAACCTACTAAAACAGTTTTAACGAATTTAAAAAGACAACATGAAATACAAAAGAATTCTTCTGAAATTAAGTGGCGAAGCATTAATGGGCGAGAGACAATACGGTATTGACCCAGTAAGATTAGGCGAATATGCCGATGAAATTAAAGAAGTTCATAAAAAAGGAATTGAGATTGCGATTGTTATTGGCGGAGGAAATATTTTTAGAGGGGTTGCCGGCGCAAGTAGCGGCATGGATCGCGTTCAAGGCGATTATATGGGAATGCTTGCCACAGTAATTAACGGAATGGCTTTGCAAGGCGCATTAGAAGATAAAGGAATGAAAACCCGTTTGCAAACTGCCCTAAAAATGGAGTCTATTGCCGAGCCTTATATCAAAAGAAGAGCCGATCGTCATCTTGAAAAAGGAAGAATCGTGATTTTTGGTGCAGGAACTGGAAATCCATATTTTACTACTGATACCGCTGCTGTTTTGCGTGGCGTAGAAATTAATGCTGATGTAATTCTGAAAGGTACTCGTGTAGATGGTGTGTACACAGCCGATCCTGAGAAAGATGCAACGGCAACAAAATTCAATTATATTTCTTTTGAAGATGTGCTTAGTAAAGGATTGAACGTGATGGACACAACGGCTTTTACGTTGAGTCAAGAAAACAAATTGCCTATCGTGATTTTTGACATGAACAAACAGGGGAATTTATTGAAAATTTGCGAAGGCGAAAATGTGGGAACTGAAGTGAATATTTAAGTTTATAGTTTATGGTTTGTTGTTTATAGTGAACTACAAACCATAAACATCAAACTACAAACTATAAAATTATGACTGAAGAAATTGAATTTATTTTAGATAGCACCCAAGAATCTATGGAGGGTTCTATTGCACATTTAGAAAAATCATTCTTGAATATTCGTGCAGGAAAAGCATCTCCAGCAATGCTAGGAAGTGTTTTTGTTGATTATTACGGTTCTGCAACACCGCTTTCTCAAGTGTCCAAGATTAGTGTTCCAGATGCAAGAACGATCACATTGCAGCCTTTTGAAAAGAATATGCTTCACACGATTGAAAAAGCAATCATGATTGCGAATCTTGGTTTTAATCCAATGAATAACGGAGATTTAATTATTATTAGCGTTCCGCCATTGACAGAAGATCGACGACGTGAATTAGCAAAGCAGGCAAAGGCCGAAGCTGAAGATGCAAAAATCGGAATTAGAAATTCGCGTAAAGAGGCTAATACTGAGATAAAAAAACTAGAAAAGGCTGGAACCTCAGAGGATATTTGCAAAAGTGCCGAAGAAGAAGTTCAAATTTTGACCAATAATTTTATCAAAAAAATTGATGAACATTTAGTTCAAAAAGAAGCTGAAATTATGAAGGTTTAAAACCTTTGCACGCGTGTTCAATTAAACATTAAAAATCCCCGTAAGGGGATTTTTTAATGTTTAATAATCAAAACAGATGGTGCTTTTCTAAGCCAATTGCTGTATTTGTCCAACAGCAGTTTCCAACTTTCGACACTGATTATAAGCAAATCCAAATTGGCTAAAAATTTCTTATTGATCGTTTTGTTGTCAATAATATTGATGTTTTGTGGATAGGTTTTTTGTAAAGAATCTACTGCACTTCTAAAAACAAAATTGGTATTACTATTTTCGTTCACATCAAAAATCATAACTTGAGAATTATTATTGTAAATCAATTTCTGAGCATAATCCAATAAAAAGGTGTCTTCAGCGTTAAAAATCGGGATGATAATTCGTTCGACTTTATGCAAATCCTTGTCAATCAAAATTCCCAACGGGGTTTTTGTTTTCGCAATAACTTGTCTTGTTCTTTCGTCAAAAGGAGAATTTTCAAACAACCCTTCTTTTCCTGTAAATTTATCAATCAAACGATCAGGATTGATGATTCTCGTAGTAAACCCTAAAACCCTTCCAAGGATAGAACCTTCAAAAATAGATTTCCCAAGACCAATTAATAACAAATCATAGTCGCCATTATTGGCAACTTCGGCAATATTGGACTCGATGTCTATGGTAGCTTTAAACAAAGTCGTAATTTCCTGATTTAAGACCTTAGATTCATCCAGTATAGGTGAAAATTTGTCTTTTTCGAATTGTTCTAAATTATATGGATGTACTTCATCACTTAAAGTAAAATGCACGGCCGTTATAATTGAATTTTCCTTTTGTTTTTTGACCAAACTATTAGCCAGCCTTAAAAGAGATTTTCCTTTTTCATTGTTTCCAAAAGAAAGTAAAATTTTAAATTTTTCGCCTTCAGCCATTTCTTCAAAAGCGTTTTCTACTTTGCCGCTAGAAAAATAATTGATTATATTTAGCGTAGGTCCAGTCATAAAAGTGGTCACTAATGCCATAATAACCATCATTGTGAAAACCTCGGTAGTTATTACTTCTAAATCCAAACCAATATTCAAAACAATCAATTCCATCAATCCTCGGGTGTTCATTAATGCACCAATTGTTAGACTGTCTCGCCAACTTTGTCCAACGAATTTTGCGGCTAAAGCACTACCTAAAAACTTTCCGATAACGGCAACGAGTATGATAAATCCCGTTACTTTCCAAATATAAGGATCATTGAGCAAACCAATTTCGGTGCGCAAACCGGTAAAAACAAAAAATAAAGGAAGCAATAATATTACGGAAACATCTTCGACTTTTTCTATAAATAGATTCCTGAATTTGGTAATATCTGGCATAATTACACCTGTCATAAAAGCACCAAACAGCGCGTGAATACCAATAATTTCAGTTGTGTAAGATGAAATGATCAATGTCAAAAAGAAAATAGCAACAACTGGTTTGTTCAAACTATCTTTTGTAGAATACAATTCTCCTATTTTCTTTAAAAATGGTTTAACTATAAATAGCATAGCAAGTACATAAGCCACAGCCATGGCGATAATATAAAGCGAACTTACGAAGGTTCCAGCCTTTACAATCGCAATTACTGCCGCTAGTAAACACCAAGCTGTAATATCATCGGCCGCAGCGCAGGTAATGACTATTGCTCCTAATTTGGTTTTATGAAGCCCCCGCTCTTGAACAATTCTTGCCAAAACCGGAAAGGCGGTAATGCTCATTGCAATTCCCATAAAAAGGGCAAAGGGCATAAAAGCAATGCCTTCTGGAGCAAATTTATAATATACAAAATACGCCAAGCCAATGCCCAACGCAAAAGGAAAAATGATACTGGCGTGACTAATTACAATGGCATCTTTGGCTTTGTTTTGCAATACTTTCAAATCGAGTTCCATCCCAATAACGTACATAAAAAGGATAAGTCCGATCTGACTTAAAAACTGCAAATTTCCCAAAGAAGCAATTGGAAATAATGTTAAAGAAAATTCAGGAAAATACAAACCCAATAAGGAAGGTCCGAGCGCAATTCCTGCAATGATTTCGCCAATTACAGAGGGTTGTCCAATTTTTCTAAAAACCCAACCAAAGAATCGAGCAACAAGAATTATGGTTACAATTTGGGCCAAAAGTATAGCCAATGGGTGGTGCAAATTATGCGACATCGAGTCGATAAAATCATTCCAATGTCCGTTTTCAATGGCGGGATTTACGAGTTTTTTGTTGGTCTCTAAGCCTTTGCCTAAACCCAATATCCAATAAATCAAAGCCGAAAAAAAGCCTGTAACAACTAAATAAAATATGGTAATTTTATGGTTTCTCATCATTATCAACTCTTAAAATTCTTTGATTACAAAGATGCACAATTCAGGGATATTATTTTATAGTAATATTAGTTTTATTGATAAATTTTATTAGAAAATATGCAATAAATTCACAAAAAGGTTTCATTTGTAACAATATATAAAAGCTTGATTACTTACCTTTGAAAAATTTAAAAATCGATAATGATTAAGTGGTTTAGTTTGGGATTTTGGGAATTATTCGCCCGTGTTGTCCTTAGAAATAGAATTTTAATGTTATCGATTATTGTAACGATAACTGTTTTATTGGCTTTGCAATGGAAAAATATCCATTTTACACAAACAGAAGCCAACATGTT
>CAMCTL010000193.1 GCA_945878515.1 Flavobacterium psychrophilum
GCGACAAAAAGAAGCCAAGTGTTAGAATTATAATTAGTATGTGTAACTGTTTTTTCATTTTGCAAATATAAGATGTAATTCTGAAAATATATGTTAATTTTTAGTAGTATTTTTTCTGCGGTTCGTGTAGCTCAAGGGTGTCATATAACGTTTTGCGTGTTTATTTCAGTTGTGGAAAAACACAAAACCAAGTTTCGGATTAACACCAAAAAAAAAAGTACAAACTAAACATTGAATTAAACCAAAAGCCACAATTGAATAAACACGCTGTTAGTTTTCAGTTGCGGGTTTTAAACTAAAAATTTTATGAATAAAAGTGATATTGACAAACGGACAAAAGAATATTGCGACAATAATCCTTTGCCAAAAAACAAATGTAAATGTAAAGAAGTGAAATTAATTTCTTTTATAAGATTATCCAACGGAACAACAGGAAAAGAAGTTGAATGTGTTAAATGCAAAAATCGTAATATAATATGAAGAATCAATGTGATGTTTGCGAAGGAAGTGGCGGTTATATGCGTGAAAATTGTAAAAAATGCAATGGTACTGGAATAGCAACTAAAAATTCTGCATATACAATTTGGAAAGAAGCCAAAGAACAAGATTTAACTAAAGAACAATTTAGAGAAAAATTAATTGACGAAAAAGTTATTGTAAAAAAGTGCATTTATTGTCAATGTCCAACATCAGGAATTAATGTTTCTTATTGTGACAGATGTCTTTTGAATGATGATTATAGCAATTGAAACTAACTTGTATATAGGTCTGACGATGTCCGACTTTACCACCCTAAATTGGGTCGCTATGTCTGACAAACGTCCGACTTTATTTATTTTCAAATATATAATTAATTCTTTACAATCCATTAAAAAGGATTTTCATTCGCACCAAACTTTCAATGGTTAATTAGCAACATATTTTTTTATACCATCTGTACAAAAAAATAAAGACAGTACATTCATACTGCCTTTGCTCTAATTATTTAAAATAATCCTTAAACCGCCGGCGGTACTTCGGGAGCACGGTTGTTTAGCAAAGTATTGTACTGGTCTATCAGCGCATTCAATTGGTTGATGACGGTGGTATAAGGCGATGGCGCTGTTTCTTCTAGCAAATGCAAAGCATCAATTCTATTTCGAAGTTCATAGTACACTTGGTTGGTTTCTTCTCTTTTGGATTTTAAATTCTCTGGAGTGGCGTTGCCATATTCTTGTGTTCGGTCTAGGTATTTTTCGTTAAAAGCTATATTAGCGGCTTTCAATTCGTCTTTCCAAGCCGTGAGGTTTAGGGTGTTCAATGCCGCTGTAAGTTCGGGTTTGTTTTCCCAATCCATAATAAGGCTACTAATTGTTGCCGTTTCAGCTTGATAGTTCAACTTTGCAATGCCGCCGCCATAAACACTTAGGCTGTCTTTTATTTTTTTGCCAGCGGTTTGCAACAAAGGGGCAAAATGATAATCATACCCTTGTGCAACATAGTAAATCCCATTGATGGCGTCGTCTCTTCGCTCATCTAGGGCTAAAATTTCAGCGGTGTTTTCGTTGGCTAAAATCTTTTTAAAAAGGGCGTCTAGTTCGCCACTTTTGCTTAGCAGTGCGTCATACTTGGCTTGCACTTTTAGTACGGCTGGGTCGTTTCGCTTCACAATATCAGCAAAGTTCTTGGTGTATTGCAGGTATTCTGCATTACGAAGTTTCGATAAATCAATTGAATTCATAAATTTAAAATTTTAAGGTTATACTTGTGATTGAATTGTGTTTTTTGTCCGAAATGGCATTTCTAGGTAGAAACAAGCTTTCGGGTGATCCCGAAAAGTCATTTCTAGGTAGAGACAAGCTTTCGGGTGCTCCCGAAATGGCATTTCTGGGTAGAGACAAGCTTTCGGACGCTTCCGAAAAGTCATTTCTAGGTAGAAACAAGTTTTCGGACGCTGTTGAAGCAAATATTTTCATTGTAGTACAATTATTGATTAAACCGCTGTACTTCACTATTTTTATGATTTTTAAAATCAGCTTTACGAAAATACAATTTTTTTCTAAACAACTCTTTTTAGCGATAAGAAAAAAGTATTCCAAACAAAAAAGCCAAGAATTTTTATTTTCTTGGCTTTTTTTTTGGTTCAAAATAAATAGTTCTTACCCTTCGTCAAGGCGATTGCTAGCAAGTTCTATGTACGTAGCACATTACACGAAAACCCATTGTTCTTTATAAACCTGAGTTCGATTAATAATTTTTTAACCACATAGAGATTGTAAAAAAATAATTTGCAAAGATTTTCATAGGTGTTTTACTTACACATAGCTATGGCATCTATGAGAAGCAAAGCGCCTTTCTATTTAAAAACAATATTTTTCTATGTGGTTTAAAATTTTAAATATTAATCGAGTTCAGGTTATAAGTACAAAAGGCTATTAAAACTGAAATTTATACCCAAAATCTGGAAACAATCCTATTTGGTCGATTCTATTCACTTGATTGGTCAAACGGTTGTAACGACTTACGAAAATATTATCGTTATCGGTTACATTCTGAATTTCGCAATAAAAAATGTGCGATTGCTTGCGTTTGTTGCTATTGAATTTTATTCCAGATCTCAAATCCAGTCTAAAATAAGCATCATATTGTTGGCTATATGCTTTGGCTTCATCGTTAATTTGAAAGCCTGCATTTTGTGAAGCAACCAAATCTATTGGAGAATAAAATCGTCCGCCCGAAGTGGTTATTTTTCCGTCAAAGGATAAAACGGTGCGTTTGGCTTTTCCAATTTTAAATTCTTTTCCGCCCAAGGCATTAATAGTGTATTTGTTATTAAAAGGCGAATTTCTTTCGATGCCGTCGCTTCCTTTGTATTTACTTTCAAAAAAAGAGGTAGTTAAAAGTGCGTGATAGCCTTTGCTAAAGAATTTTTCGATAGTAAATTCTACTCCAATATTAGATCCTTTTCCGGTGCTTATTAATGATGTTTTATCGGTTGAATAGCCAAAATCGGAACCTTCTGTTAAGGAAGAATAACTACTCGAAAAATTTTCGACAGCTGCCTTATCGATACTTTGGTAATATATTTCGGTTTTTCCACGCCATTTGTCTGATAATTTCACATCATAGCCCAAAACATAATGTTGGCTTTGAACCAATTTCAGGTCTTTATTGGTTTGCACTAAATTCCCAGCAACATTTTCATTTTGAAACAAAATAGGTGCAGGAACATTTTGATGATGCAAACCATACCCTAAATTAAAGGAATTATTGTTATTTACTTTATAAGTGATAGATGTTCTAGGTTCCAAAACAAATTGATTGTTTACAGAAAATGATTGTCCGTGAAGCCCAGCATTTAATGTAAATTTTTCAGAAAGTCTAATTTGTGCTTGTGTATAGGGTTGCAAAATAGTGTAATCGCCTACGGTTTTGTATATCGTATTCAGGTCTTCGAAACCATCAGCATTGGCATCCGTTTGCTTGAATCGATCTTGCAAATTGAAATCTATTTTGTAAAACTCAAACAATACACCGGTTCTAACAGTGAAGTTTTTATTTATTTTCGAATTGAATAAGGAACTTACAGTGATTCTATTTTCGTCATTATCGCTTGCAGTATATCGGATTTTGTTTTCGGTGGGTGTTCCAATATTGAATAATCGGTCTTCTTCATAAGCGTTTGCAGTATTAGAAGTTCCTATTGTTGTTTTTAAAAACGAATTTTTTCCAGTCGGAATTTTGTGTGTTAAACCAAAGGCATAAAAATCAGAATTTAATTTTTGATTGGCATCTTTTGCGGAAAATAAATCCTCATCCGTAGCATCTTTTCCTAGAAACTCAATGTTAGAAAATCCTGCAATTCCAAACAGTGTAAAATTGCCGAATTTGCTTTTCCCAAAATCAAGATTGAATGAAACATCGTTGTAATTCGGGATTGCCGCACCCGTTCCAGCGCCACCAAGATAACCCGCAATTCCGTAACGACCAGCGACTAAAAACGAACCTTGATTTTTCCCCATTGGTCCTTCAGCCACAAATTCGACTCCTGGATAAGCGCCAACGCCAGCCGTAAATTCATAATTGTCTTTGTTTCCTTTTCTAAAATTCAAGTCGAAAACACCGCTAATGGCATTACCATATTCAGCGGGAAATGCTGAAGTTAGAAAATCAGAATTGGCTAACATATTTGGGTTTAAAGCCGAAACCGGACTTCCTGTTGTTCCTAAAGTGGAGAAATGGTTCGGACTTGGAACAGGAATTCCCTCAATGCGCCACAACATTCCCGCAGGCGAATTTCCTCGAACTACAATATCATTTCGGCTATCATTTCCGGTTGAAACTCCAGCAAAATTAGAAACCAATCGGGCCACATCGCTTCGTCCACCGGCATATCTATTGACTTCTTCTACGCTAAATTGTCGTGTAGAAACGGCGGCCATTTTGTTTATTGCTTTTGCTTTATTGTTATCCGATTTGATAATAACTTCTTTCAATTGATTGAAAGTTTCGGTTAAAGCAAGGTTTAAAAAAACATCTTTTCCCGAGGTTACATCGATATTTGGGACAGAACTGTTCTCATAACCTGCAAAATTAATATTGATAATTTGACGACCAATAGGAACATTTTGTAAAGTAAAATTTCCGTTTTCGTCCGTTATTGCTGCATTATTTTCAACATTTACAAGTACGACAGCAACGCCTTGTAATGGTTTTTCGGATAATTTATCGGTGATTTTTCCTTTGATAGTTCCGTTTTGAGAGAAGACATTTAATCCGAATAGTAAGCTTAGTAAAATTAATTTTTTCATTGTTATCTGTTTAAAATTTCAAAACAAAATTACAATGGCAAAATATTCTAAAACGATAACATTTGTTTAGATTTTACCTGAAAAATGATTTTCCTTGCAAGGCTTGAACTAATGTAAAAACGGCCAAACCAAAATACAAAACACCAAGACCAATGGTAAGTTTGGTGTTTTTTAAGAGATAAAAAGATAGAATCGGAATGATTTGTAAAGCGTGCATGCCTATAAAATGGGCAATCCGCAAATCGCCGTGAGTAAAACTCCAATTTAAAATCGGTATTCCTTTGCTTCCATCTACACCACCAATGGTATGCGTCATCCTGGAACCCATAGCAAATCCTTCAAACGAAAAAATAACAAAAATAATTAACCCTAATCGAATGCTCCACAAGTAATAATCGGGCAGTTCAGAAACTGAATTACCAAAAAATAAAACGGCAATATGGGCGGTGGCTATTGTAGCAATTGTTGCCATTAATGCCATCATGGTGTATAAAAAAGATTTTATGGGCGAGGAAACATTATAGTGCGAAAGTTCTCCTTTTGAAGCTTGTAGTGCAATATAAACTATTTCGAAACCCAAAGTAATGATGATGATCCAATTAAAAACTGTGGAATTAAAAGTAGGTAAATAGCCAAAAAACCAAGCCATTGTCCAAGAGTACAAAAAGGTTGACAATGCAAATTTGAAAGGTTTTATGTAAGCATTAATCCCAAAAACTTCCGTGGAAGTTGATTTTGAGAGTACAAAAAATAGAATCGTAAGTACAAGACAAATTAGCCCAAAATTAAATAAGGTTTCGTTTCTAGATCTTAGGGTTTCAATAAAGTACATCATTTAGTATAAAATTAAATAGCAAATTTAGAAAAGATGGATTTTCAAAACGATAACAAATGTTTAGGTTTTTTTTAATCTGCTTAAATGTATGGATGTAATGCCTAAATAGGAAGCAATCATGTGTTGTGGAACTCGATTGTGAATGTTTGGGA
>CAMCTL010000194.1 GCA_945878515.1 Flavobacterium psychrophilum
TCTTTAAACATTTGTTCAAAAGGGTTGAAAACACCAAATTTTTGAACTTCTGATTTTTTTAATTTGGCTCCAATTCCAACTTTAACACTATTATTGTAGCTGCCATCATTTAAATCTCCCATCAAAATAATTTTGGCATTTGGATTAATTTTATAAATAGAGTCCATCGTTTTTCTTGCTAACCTTCCTGCGGCTTCCCGAAACGGTCTGCTTTTTTTCTCTCCGCCTGAACGAGATGGCCAGTGATTGACCATTACATTAATCTCTTCTCCATCGAGAAAACCAGTTACTAGTAGAATGTCTCTGGTATAAATTCTATTGTCAACTGCAATTTCTATTTTGTCTTTGTCTGCTTTTTCTTCTTCGGTTTCTTTGTCCTTTTCTTTATCCTTTTCTTTGTCGTTATTATTTCCTCTATATATAATTAAGGGAATGTTTACGAAGCTTGTAGGTTTAAAATGTTTTTTTTGATAGAGCAACGCTACATCAATTCCTCTTTTGTCTGGCGAATCAAAATGAACAATACCATAATCATTTCTAACCATGTTCGGATGTTTTACCAAATCTTCTAATACATTTCGGTTTTCAATTTCACAGCCACCAATCAAGGTTGGCGCTTCCTTTTGTTTGTCGTTTGTTCCAATCTGCATTAAAACCGTCGAAAGATTTTCTAATTTTTGTTTGTATTTTGAAGAAGTCCAGCGCTGAAGTCCTTCTGGCAGCCATTCTTCGTCCATGTTGGGGTTGTTGATGGTGTCAAATAAATTTTCGAAATTATAAAATGCAATAGTTCGCAAAGTATATTTTTTTTCTTGAGCACTGGCTTCAAAATTTGAAGAAATAGCAAACAAAACTGCAATAAGGACTTTTATTCTCATGATATATATTATTTTACTGTAAAATTTAAAATATTGTTGGCGACAAAAGTAAATAATAAAAATTATAAATGTAGTTTTGTACCCGTTAAGAAATAGTATTTCTTTTCAATATGAATTAATTTATTATTATTTATGAAAAAAATTATTTTGAGTGCATTATTTGGGATACAAATAATGTTTGTTTTTGGACAATCGTCTACCGGAATTACTGGTAAAGTTGTCGATTCTAAAACACAAAAACCAATGCAAAGCGTTGTAGTATCTATTCAAAACACCAATCTAACGCAGCTTTCAGATATAAATGGAAAGTTTTCCTTCGACAATGTTCAAGAAGGTATTCAGTTGATACGTATTAGGACAAACGGTTTCAAAGATCAATTGCTTCAATTTGAAATCATTGCTGGTAAAGTATTAGATATAGGTACAATATCTTTAGAAGAGGATCAAACAATAGAACAACAATTAAGTTTGGTAACTATTACAGAAAGCGATTTGGGCGATGATAATAGTGGATCTGAAAACACAGCTGGACTTTTACAAGCCACACGAGACGGTTTTCAACAAGCTGCCGCTTTTAATTGGGGTCAAGCTCGATTTAGAATTCGCGGATTAGACAACGAGAATGCAACAGTAATGATTAATGGCGTCATGATGAATAAAATTTATGACGGAAGACCGCAGTGGGCCAATTGGGGCGGACTGAACGACGCCACAAGAAATCAAGAATTTACAATGGGAATTGCGCCTTCAGATTACACATTTGGTGGCATTTTAGGAACACAAGAAATAAATACAAGAGCGTCCATTTATAGACCAGGTTCCAGAATATCATCTTCAGGAACTAACACCAATTATGATTGGCGCGTAATGGCTACCCACGCCTCTGGAATAAACAAAGATGGGTGGGCGTATGTTATTTCAGCCTCAAGAAGATGGTCTAACGAAGCCTATTTTGTAGGAACAGATTATAGCGCAAATTCAATTTTTGCAAGTATTGAGAAAAAAATTAACAACCATCACTCCTTAAACTTTACATCAATTTATGCAGAAAATAGTAGAGGAAAGAGTTCTCCAAATTCTGATGAAGTGGTGGGATTAGTAGGAGAAAAATACAATTCTTATTGGGGTTTTCAAGATGGTAGAAAAAGAAATTCACGCGATAAAGATGTTGAAGAGCCTATTTTAATGTTGAATCATTTTTGGAAAATCTCTAGTAAAACAGATTTGAATACAGGAATAACATTTCAATCTGGAAAAATCGGCAACAGTAGACTAGACAATCAAGGTGTCGATAATCCAGATCCAATTTACTACAGGAATTTACCAAGTTTTCACACTTCGGCGTACAACCCTGATGATTATACTAATTTTATTGGTAACAGTCCTGAAAACATTGCTCTAGGTATCAAAGAAAGAGATAAATTTCTTGCGAACAAACAAATAAATTGGAATCTCTTATACAACACAAACCTAAACTCCTTAGATGGTCACAGTTCTTATATCTTGTATGAAGACCGAACAGATGATAAAATTTGGACCGCAAACTCCATTTTAAGTTCACAATTATCTGATAATATCATTTTAAATGCTGGCGGAACTTTTAGAAAATTAATGTCTCACAATTTTGCTAGTGTGCTAGATTTATTAGGCGGTCAGTTTTACAAAGATTATGATAATTTTCAAGCTGGATCGGAGCAAGAATCCGATTTAAACAATCCACAAAGAAAAGTAGTGGTTGGCGATAAGTTTGCTTATAATTATAATTTATTAGCCAATACCTTTGATGCTTTTACACAGTTTAAATTTACTTACAAAAAAGTAGATTTCTTCCTAGCGCAAACTTATGTAAGAACAGAATACCAAAGAGAAGGTTTGTATAAGAATGGTTTGTATCCAGCAAATTCTTTTGGGAAAGGCACTAAATATTTCTTCGAAAATTTTGGTTTTAAAGGTGGCTTAACTTACAAAATTTCTGGGCAACAATATTTTACGTATAATGCTGCTTATTTAACAAGAGCGCCAACTTTGCGAAATGTATTTCCTAATGCACGTTTAAACAACAATTCTATAGAAGGTCTCAAAGGCGAAAGTATTTCGACAATGGATGCTAGCTATATCATTAGAGCGCCAAAGTTTAAATCAAGATTTACTGCCTATTATTCTAATATTAAAAATGCTACCGAAACGTCATTTTTCTTTGGAGAAGGAATTTTTGATGATGACGGCGGAGATGGCGGAGATGCCTTTGTAGCTGAAACAACTACAGGTATAGAAAAATTAAATATTGGCGCTGAGTTAGGAATGGAATATCAAATTACTTCTACAATAAAACTTACCGCTAATGCTGCTTATGGCGAGTACACCTTTAATAATAACCCATCAGTACAATTAAACAATGATAACTTAGCAAGTCCGACCAATACAAATCCTACTATAGATTTTGGAACTGCAAAGTTAAAAGGATACCGTGTGGCTGGCGGACCTCAAACAGCAACATCACTTGGTATTGAATATAGAGACCCAAAATTTTGGTGGATTGGTGCAAATGCAAATTATTTAGCTAATAATTATTTGGATGTTTCTGCACTTTTAAGAACCGATAACTTCTTTAAAAACCCAGTAGATCCTTATGGTCAAGGTTTCCCTTTTCCAGAAGCTACAGAAGCTCGTGCAAAAGAATTATTAAAACAACAACGATTTGCTGATTTCACTTTAATCAATTTAGTAGGAGGAAAATCTTGGAAAATTAACAGTACGACATTTGGTTTCTTTGCGTCAATAAATAATTTATTTGATATTAGTTATAAAACTGGTGGTTTTGAACAAGCAAGAAATGCTAATTTTAGAGAAGTGAATCAAGATGTTTCTAGCGGTACACCTTCTTTTGCACCGAGATATTTCTACGGATACGGTAGAACTTATTTCCTAAATTTATATGTTAACCTTTAAAAATATACTGATGCAAACAAATAAAACTTTAAGCCTAATAGGTTGTTTCATTTTTCTCTTATTGACAGCTTGTTCGCCTGAGGACGATATAAAAAATCCTAATTTTAATCCATTGATTTTTTCAGAAGATTTTTCAAAAGGAGCTGTAGACGATGCTGTTTTAAATATAGAAAATTGGAGTAATATTGCCGAAGTGGGTACTGTGAAGTGGAAAACACAAATTTATTCAGGTAATCCTTATGCAGAATTTAGTTCTTTTAGATCCCTAGATAATGTTAGTGTTGGATGGTTAATTTCTCCTACTATTAATATGGATGCTGTAGTTGGCGAGATATTACAATTTCAAGCCTCGCAAAGTTTTGTAACTTCAAGTGGCAATTCTCTAGAGGTACTGATAGCAACTGATTACAATGGTACAAATTTAGCCACAGCAAACTGGCAGCCAATAGAGGCAAACTTACCTACAACATCAAGTGCTTATTTTGAATTTTTAAAATCTGGCGAAATAGATTTATCCGCTTATACAGGAAATATTAATATTGCTTTTAAAGTAAAAGGTTCAGGAACTAACAATTCTTTAGACGGGTCTTACCAGATAGATTCAATTAGAATTTACACAAAAAATTAATACACAACTATTATGAAAAAAATAATATTAGCCTCGGTAACATTTATTGTTAGTATCAGCATTTTTACAAGCTGTATTACCAGTGATGTTTATGACGTCCCGCAAAACACTTTAACTACTTATGAATTAGTAACGACCAAAACCGTTAAAGAAATTAATGACAATGCGGTAACCGTAAATACAACTAGTACACCAGCCATACTACCAGTACAATACACAGCCGATGACATCATTGAAGCTTACGTAACTTCTAGCGATGAGAGTGGAACCTTTTATAAGTCAATTTCTTTTCAAACCATACCAACAGACGGATCGGCTCCAATTGGATTTAGTGTTCCTATTGACGAAGCTACACTTTATGGCAAAGGCTTCAACCCTGGACGAAAAGTGTTTATTAAATTAAAAGGATTATATATTGGTAAGGTTTTCGGCTCTATGCAAATAGGCTCATTGTATGAAGGAACTGTAGGAAGAATTTCAGAATTCGACTGGCAAAAACATTTGTTCCCATCGAACATAAAAGTTTCAGAGTCTTCTTTTGTTAGAACCTTAACACTAGCCGAAGCATACAAGGACGAAATCCAAAATACATTGATAGAGATAGATGCGGTTCAATTTACAGATGGATCAATAAATAGAACTTATTATGATGTTGACTCTGGTGGTGGAGCAACAAATCATTTGTTATCATCAACAACTGGTGGGACACAACGAATTATTCGATTTAGTAGTTTTGCACCGTTTACAGGTAATCAAGTGCCAACAGGAAGCGGCAAGATTCGCGGTGTTTTATCTAAATATAATACAGATTTTCAGTTTGTTGTTCGTTACGAAAGTGATATTAAACTGGCAAACGCTAGAGTAGATGTAAACCCTGCAATTGTTGGTAATGCGAATACTTTTTCTTCTGCTTTGAACGAACCGTTTGTTGGTTATGCCAATAACCTAAGTAACTTTCCCAAATACATCAACGATGCTTTTATTGGCAACAGATATTGGCAATTGAAGTCATTTGGGTCTAATAGTTATATTGAGCAAAGTGCATTTAATGGCAGTGGAAATCCAGGTTTAAATTTAAAGACCTATTTTTTTGTTCCTGTAGATTTTACTGCTGCAAATACATTTACTTTTAAAGAAGCAATGCGTTTTAATGCTGGAAATGCTTTAAAAGTATATTATGTTACAAGCGCAAACTATGCAGCTGGAGGATTGGTAGATATAAAGAAATTTACTAACATTACAACAAGTTTTAATATTACATACCCGGCGTTAGGGGCATCAGAAAATAA
>CAMCTL010000195.1 GCA_945878515.1 Flavobacterium psychrophilum
ACCTTCTTACCTGTAGAGGCAAAAACAAAGGAACTTGATATGTTTATTAGCAATGTCAAATTTGTGAAAGTTGCAGGTGATGATGGCATAGTTATTAACAAGAAATTGAAGTTTGATAATTCATTTTTAGCATATCCAAATCCATCTAAAGGCAAAGTAAATTTGATGTTATTTAGTAATAGTGATAACAATGCTGATATAATACTAAGCGACCTATTAGGTAGAACTATTTATAAGTCTTCTGCCGATTTAAAAGTCGGAAGAAATGAATTAGATTTTAACTTTAATGTAACATCTGGAACTTATATTCTAAAAGTTTATAGTAAGGAAACAGATTATGGTACTTCTAAAATTATATTTAAATAAATAAAACCCTTACTGGTAGTCTAATTCATTTTGAAACTACATAATATGATAAACCAAGAGAGCTACTAGTTAGCTCTCTTTTTTATTTAAAAAGAAATAGGTTTTAATTGTGTTTAATAATCAAAAATCATTGAAAAATATGACTATCAAAAATTCATTTGTGAAAATTCTAAATCTAAAATCGTATGATAAATTTTACTGATACCGTTGAAGCAGTTGCAGGACAGTATTCCAATTTCGAATCGTTGCTGTAACATTCAATTTTTTCTCTATGTATTTCTGGTCAAACCTTGTTTTTCCTGCACCAACGGCATATTTAATGTAAATTCTGTTGGCGTCAATACTAGCTTCGTCTGGTTTCACTTGGCTCATTTTTAAATCATTGATGCTGTCAATTCTCAAAGTTGTGGAAATAAAAGCCACGTATAATTTTTTAATATCAAAATCCTTTTCTTTCAAAAAAGGATTGTTCTGAAAACAGGCTTCCAAATCAGCTTTGCCAATAACGACAACAGGAACTTCGTGACCAAATGCCTTGAAAATTTCCTGTTTGATTTTGAAACCAACAGCGGCAGGATTTTCTTCCTCGGTATCGACAAAAACATTTCCAGATTGAATATAAGTTTGCACATTTTGGAAACCTATAGCTTCCAAAGTCGATTTTAAGGCCTCCATTTTCATTATATTGTGACCTGAAACATTGATACCTCGAAGGAGTGCAAGATGGGTTGTCATTTTTTATGTCTTTTAAAATTCAAATGTACTTTATACTAATCGAATACCAAACAATTGTATTTTCTATTTTACAAACAAAAAACTATCTTCGCTTTAAATAATTGACAAAATAAATAACACTTAATGATTTTGTATTTCAACAAATCTGAAATCTGAAATCTGAAATCTAAAATGGTTAATCTCCTAGAAACTCCCATCGAATTCCTCAAAGGCGTCGGTCCCAACCGCGGGACTTTGTTGCGCAAGGAATTGGGAATTCACAAGTATGGTCATTTGCTCAATTTTTTCCCCAATCGATACATTGACAGAACGTGTTATTATAAGATTAACGAATTGCAAAACAATATTGCCGAAGTCCAAATCATCGGCAAAATCATCAACATCAAAACCGTTGAATTTGGTAAAAACCAAAAAAGATTGGTCGCCACATTCGTGGATGATACGGGACAAATGGAACTCGTTTGGTTTCAAGGCCACAAATGGATTCGTGAAAGTTTGAAGCTCAATGAAATCTGCGTGATTTTCGGAAAATGCACTTCGTTTGGAAATACGTTCAATATGGCGCATCCCGAAATCGAGTTGATGTCAGAACACGAACAAAGCCTACGTTCGGCAATGCAACCCGTTTATCCATCAACAGAAACCTTGGCAAACAGGGGGATTTCCAATAGGGCAATCAATAAAATGATGCAACAATTGTTCTTGGAAACCCAAGCCAAATTCGCTGAAACCTTACCCGATTATTTAACCGCCGAATTAAAACTGATTCCCAAAAATGCGGCTTTGTTCAACATTCATTTTCCTAAAAGTGCCGAAGCTTTGGCGAAAGCCCAATTCCGATTGAAATTTGAGGAATTGTTTTATATCCAATTACAATTAATAACCAAAAACCTCATTCGGAAACACAAAATAAAAGGACATCCGTTTACCAAAGTAGGCGAATATTTCAATAATTTTTACCAAAACCATTTGCCTTTTGAACTAACCAATGCTCAAAAAAGAGTCATCAAGGAAATTCGAATCGATATGGGAAGCAATGCCCAAATGAACCGATTGCTGCAAGGTGATGTGGGTTCTGGAAAAACAATTGTCGCCTTGATGAGTATGCTCATTGCCTTGGATAACGGTTTTCAATCCTGTTTGATGGCACCAACAGAAATTTTGGCTAACCAACATTTTAATGGTTTATCAGAATTAGCCAAGGAACTAAAAATCAATATAAAAATACTGACTGGTTCTACTAAAATTGCTGCACGAAGAATCATTCACGAAGAACTCGAAAACGGAACTTTACATATTCTAATTGGCACACACGCTTTGTTGGAAGACAAGGTAAAATTCTATAATCTGGGCTTGGCTGTGATTGACGAACAACATCGTTTTGGAGTGGAACAGCGTTCAAAATTATGGAAGAAAAACGAAATTCCACCACACGTTTTAGTAATGACCGCCACTCCTATTCCAAGAACTTTGGCAATGAGTTTGTATGGTGATTTAGATATTTCGGTGATTGACGAATTGCCACCGGGACGAAAACCGATACAAACCGTGCATCGATTTGATAGCAACCGATTGAAAGTCTGGAAATTTATCCGTGACGAAATTGCGATTGGCAGACAAATTTATATCGTCTATCCGTTGATTGAAGAATCCAAAACTATGGATTTGAAGGATTTGATGGACGGTTACGAAAGTATTTCTCGTGATTTTCCATTACCACAATATGCCATTTCTATCCTTCACGGGAAAATGAAACCAGCCGATAAGGATGCCGAAATGAAACGCTTTGCCGAAGGAAAAACCAATATTATGGTCGCTACAACGGTGATTGAAGTCGGTGTAAATATTCCGAATGCCAGCGTAATGATTATCGAAAGTGCGGAACGTTTTGGTTTGTCGCAACTCCACCAGTTACGTGGTCGTGTAGGTCGTGGTGCCGAGCAAAGTTATTGCATCCTGATGACGAGTCACAAATTGAGTTCCGACAGTAAAACCCGAATGGAAACGATGACAAGAACCAATGACGGTTTCGAAATTGCCGAAGTCGATCTCAAACTACGAGGTCCAGGCGACTTGATGGGAACACAACAAAGCGGTGTCCTAAATCTACAAATTGCAGATATTGTTCGAGATAGAGATATTTTGCAATTGGCACGCAATTATGCCTTGAATATTCTTAAAGATGATGCGCCAATGCAAAAGCCGGAAAATGCTATTTTGCGAGCCACATATATAGAATTGACTAAAAAGAAAAATATCTGGAATTATATAAGTTGAAAGACAATTGGCTAAACCAAAATTTGTTACTACTTAAAAAGTTTGTTGCTTCCTTTTTTTGGAAAAAAATAATCCTCTAAACTAGGAAAGCCTTTAGGTATTCTTCTAAAAACAGATGCTGAATCTACTCGTCCATCGATATATTTATCATATTGATATTTCAAACTTTTTTCTAAAACGCTCTTTTCTAAATCTGTTCTTGTAATTTTTCCACGTAAATATTTTTCTATCATCAAACTGGCTATCGGACCCGCGACTGATGCTCCAAAACCTCCATTTTCAACAAAAATTGCTATCGCAATCTTCGGATTGTTTTTTGGCGCAAATGCTACAAAAATAGAATGATCTTCCATCTTAACCCTTTCGCCACCAATTATCGCATAATTTTCTGCCGTTCCGGTTTTTCCGCAAATAGCAATTCCTTTGACACGCAAATCACTTGCAGTTCCAAAATTATAAACATCAAAAAGACCCGAAATCATTGGGGTAAAATAATAATTATCGATTGTACTATTATGTTTTATTTGAAATTTTTCATTTATCCTTCCACCTTTAATTTCTTTTATGATATGCGGTATAAAATAAAAACCTTCGTTGGCAACTACGGAAATCATATTGGCTAGTTGAATAGGAGTTGCCAAAACTTCTCCTTGACCAATGGCATTAGAAACTATTGTTGCACTGCGCCAACCTCCATTTGGATACATTTCTTTATAGGTTTGAGATGTCGGGATATAACCTCTTTTGCCGGTAGGTAAATCATATCCCAAGAATGAACCCAAGCCAAAACTTTTTACATGCTGGCTCCAAGCATCTACTCCTAGTGCAGGATCAGGATATTTATTAATGGTTTTCATAAATACTTTTGCAAAATAAGTATTGCACGAATTGTAAATTCCATTGTGAAATTGATGAGGCCCAAAACCGTGGCACTTCATAAAACTTCCTCTGCCGTAACTAAATCCATTGCGACACATAAAGGTTGTACTCTCATTTACAACTTCTTCTTGTAAACCTATTAAGCCCGTTATAATTTTGAATGGCGAACCAGGAGGGTATTCTGCTAACAATCCTCTGTCATATAATGGCTTTGCTAAAGAATCATTGTATAACTTAGTAAAATTTTTTGATCGTTGTCTTCCCACTAAAATGGCGGGATCATAATTGGGAGCAGTTACTAATGCTAAGATTTCACCTGTTTTTGGTTCAAGTGCTACTATGCCGCCACGTTTGTTGACCATTAATTCTTCGCCAAATTTTTGTAAATCAATATCAATAGTCAACTGGATATCCTGACCCCGAACAGGTTTTCTATCAAGTGTACCTTGTTTATAGGATCCAATATCTTTGTTAAATTTGTTCATTTGTCGGTATTTTAAACCTTTAATGCCACGTAAAAATATTTCATAACTTTGTTCTACGCCTTGGTTACCTATTAAATCACCACTTTTGTAATAAGAATTAGTAGCAATTATTGTAGAATTTGCTTGAGATATAGACCCAAAAACATTGGCCCCAACTTTTACTTTATAATCTCTCAAGGATCGTTTCACAACTTCGAAACCGGGTTCATATTTTCGCAATTTTTCTTTCAAAGCGGCATATTCAATACTATTTAACGGTGGTAAAAAAACAGAGCGCAATCTAGGGTTATAAAGAGTTGCTATGCCCATTAAACTATCGAAAGTTGGTCGAGAAATGTGTAATAATTTACAAAATGCTTTTTTATCACTATTTTTAACTTCATTTGGCGTCACCATTATGTCATAAGAAATTTGATTGCCAACCAATAATTTTCCATACCTATCATAAATTTTGCCTCGTGGTGGATAATCATAAATGATTCGGATGGCATTATTGTCTGATTTTAATTTCAAGGTATCATCAATAATTTGAAGGTAGAAAAGACGAATCAAAATCAGAATCGCTGAAATGATAATTAGGTAAGGAAATAAGTCTTTTCTCATCGATTGGAATGGGCAGATTCAAGAAATAAATGCAACTTTTTACTGATTTGCTTATTTATGTAAAGATACTTGGTTTGCTGTTTTATAACCAAATCTTTTTCTCGGTCTATTCTTTAGTTTATTGTACAATTTGCTCAGCAATTTACTGATAGAACTATTGTAATATTGTTTTTAAACTGAAACGGGAAAAGGAGTCATTAATATTTAAAAAATGTGACAGTACTGAACATTATTGGCTTCAATAAAAACAACATTTTTAAAACAAAAAATTAATAATAACAATGCGTTATAACTACGAATTTATTCTTCACTATGAATGACCAAACGAATGAATTTGAGAGCCACTTATATTGAATTGACTAAGAAGAAAAATA
>CAMCTL010000196.1 GCA_945878515.1 Flavobacterium psychrophilum
AAAAAAGCAATAATTGCAGCACAAATAAAGGCGGGTAATCTTAAAATAAAAAATGATTTTCCGAAAACGGAATGAAACAAACCTTGTGTCCAGGCTTGCAAACCCGGATGATCATGATAAGATAGTGCTGGATATTGACCCCAAAGCCAATAGTAGCCTTCGTCTGGGTTTGGAGCTGTAAATAGCCAATAGACCAGTTTGCATATTGCTAATGTGGCAAGAAAAAAATAAAAATAAGCCCATTGTTTTTTCATATCAATATTTTATTTACTGTCGTTTTCCAAAATAAACCTCCGAACAACCTCGGCAACACCATTATTATTATTGGAGGCTACAATTACATCTCCAAATGCTCTTAAATCATCATCGACATTGTCAACCCAAACACCCAATCCGGCATATTGGACCATTGTTAAATCATTTCCCGCATTTCCAATAGCTATGATTTCGCTTGCAAGAATATTTAGTTTTTCGGCTAGAATTTGAACGGCAGCGCCTTTATGAACACCGTTTGGTGCAGCTTCTAAGAAAAAGGGTTTCGACATACAAACACTCAAATCAGGCATAGCGGCTTTCAATTTGGGTTCAATAGTTTTGAGATAACCTGGTTCTTCGAGCAGCAAACATTTTACTGCTCCGGTAGATACGGCATCTTTGAAACTTGGAACAATCACCAATTCCAATCCCGTGATGGTACTTTCTACATCAATATATTCTGAATGTCGCTCGCTGATGATTTTTCCGTCTAAATACGTAATGATATGCGTATTATTTTCTTTGCTGAAATCGTAAATGGAAAGAATTTGGTCTTTGGTCAAAGCGTGTTCAAAAAGAACTTTGTCTTCTTTCAAATCTATAATCGTAGAACCATTAAAAGAAATCATAAAGGAATTATTGACATCACATTGCAAATCTTTGGCATAGCCAATCATTGCAGAAGTTGGTCTGCCCGAAGCCAAAACCACATAGACACCCATTTCTTGTGCTTTCAAAAGCATTGTTGCATTTTCGTTTGAAATTTTGTGATCGTCGGTTAACAAAGTGTCGTCCATATCGACCACTATCATTTTGTATTTCATTGTTTTTGTTTTTTGGTTTCATCAAAAAACCGCTCTTTTGAAGCGGTCATTGCTATTTGTTTAATCTTTTTAAAATCCTTTCAAAACTTTGCTTTTGAGCCAAAACTCCAATAACGACAACTATTTTTAATTCTTCTTCAATTAAGTAATATATGGTATATGGAAATCTGTCAACTATTGCCTGCCTTAATTCCTTGTATCTCTTCTGATAATGTTTTGGATTTTGTGTAATATAATCCAATTCCTTGTTTATTTTCAACTTAAAATCTTCGCCTAATGCAGTATTTATTCCTAAGTACCATTTCTTTGCTTTTCTTAAATCTTTGTAAGCAATAGGCAAAAGTTTTAACTTATATTCCATTACCATTCCTCTTTTACAGCATCCCAATCCAATAAATCTTGGGGATTTTCTCTATAACTTTCTAATCGTTTATCTAACTCTTCTATATGATCTGAAGAAACCGCTGTAGTTCCCAACTTATCTTCATTATAATTTTTGATTTCTAAATCTTCAATAGTTGCATATTTTCCCAACAAGATTTTTTCATCAGCTTCTTTGATTCTATTGATATACTCCACTTTATCAACTGAATAACTGCTTATTGTATGAGCTACAACTTCGTTATCTAAAACAGATTTTAGAGCTATAATTTTTTCGAGTGTACTTTCATCCTTAATTTCAAGTAACCAATCGATCAATTCTAATTTTCTTGCAGCTATATCCATATTGCCTAGTTATTTAGAATAGCAAATATACAAATTTAAATACTCAATCTAAACGCTTCAATTACTGGATTGGCTTTTGAAAAGTCCGTTTCTTGAATAAATATTTCAACTGCTTGTCCTAAATCACCAAAACCGCCCAATCTAGCCGATTGTATGTTGTTTTTAATAACTGTTGCTACTCCGACTTCTTCAATTTTTTCCTGCAAAGCCAAAGCCAAAATTTCACTTCCAGAAAATACTTTCATTAATCCCATAATATTGTTTGTTGTTTATAGTTTGTTGTTATTACCGACTATTCTTCTTCTTGATCGTCTTCGTCTTGTTCAAAATCGGTTTCCTCGTCCAAGTCCTCATCTTCAAAATCTCCTTCTTCATAGAAATCAAATTCGAAAGGTTCTACCATCATTTTATCGGCAAGAATTTCGACTCTTTCGGTTAGAGTATCCGTGAAAATTAAGCGTTGGGTTTTGGCGATGCTGTTCGAAATACGCATAATTTTAGTTTCGTGACGCATTTTCAAAATGGAATCGGCATCGTCAAGAATCAACATTCGCAATCGGTTGACATTGTAACCAGCTGTACTGAACAAATCATTCAATTTGTTGGGTGTTCCAATCAAAACATCGATTCCTGTGGAAATATAATTTTTATCATAATCCGTATCTCCTTTGTCGTGAACGCCATAGAATTCTAAACCCGAATTCTTTCCGTATTTTTCGAAAATGGCTACCATTTCTAAAACCTTGGTTTTGTCTTCCACGATAACTAAAGCACGAGGCGATTCTTCACTAGTTCCAGCTAACTTCTGAATTACATTGATGACTATTGTAGTTGTTTTTCCGCTTCCATTTGGCGCAATAATAATACAATCGGCACCGCTTTTCAGGGTCGAAAAGGTTTCTTTTTGTATTTCGTTAGCTTCCGTCAAACCGTTTTGGATAAGTGCTTCCTGAAGATTTTCGTTTATTTTTTTTAATTTCATTTTCAAATTTAGGATTTAGGATTTTAGATTTCAAAATCTAAAGCATCTAAAACATTTATTTTTGCTAATTCTTATTTTCAATTCCCACTTCGGGGCAAGGGAGCTTCTATTTTGAAGCAAACAGCAGCACATCGCTTTCTGAGATTTCGTTTCCACCAAGAATTATCAATCGTTCTACAACATTTCTAAGCTCGCGAATATTTCCCGTCCAATCGTATTCTCTTAGCAATTTTAGCGCTTCTGTCGAAAAATATTTGACAGAATTTCCTTGTTCGGAAGCGATTTTTTCGGTGAAGTGCGAAATCAGCAACGGGATATCGTCTCTTCTTTCGTTCAGCGAAGGTACGTTAATTAAAATCACTGCCAATCGATGGTACAAATCTTCTCGGAAACGACCTTCGGCAATTTCTTTTTTCAAGTCTTTGTTGGTCGCTGCAATGACTCGAACATCTACTTTGATGTCTTTGTCGGCACCCACTCGAGTAATCACATTTTCCTGCAAGGCTCGTAATACTTTGGCTTGAGCCGAAAGACTCATATCGCCAATTTCGTCCAAGAAAATGGTTCCTTTATCAGCGGCTTCAAACTTGCCAGCTCTGTCTTTTACAGCCGATGTAAACGCACCTTTCACGTGACCAAACAATTCACTTTCTATCAGTTCGCTTGGAATTGCCGCACAATTCACTTCGATCAAAGGGAAACTCGCTCGCTGACTTTTCTCGTGTAATTGATGGGCAACCAATTCTTTTCCGGTTCCGTTTGGTCCTGTAATTAAAACTCTAGCTTCGGTTTGGGCTACTTTTTCAATCATCAATTTAATGCGATTGATGGGTTCGCTTTCGCCGATCATTTCGTAGTTTTTGCTGACTTTTTTCTTTAATATTTTATTCTCGACTACGAGCTGTTTTCTGTCTAAAGCATTGCGAACGGTGTTCAACAATCGGTTCAAATCTGGTGGTTTGGAGATGTAATCAAAAGCGCCCAAACGCATGGTTTGAATAGCCGTTTCCATATCGCCGTGACCAGAAATCATCACCATCGGGATTTCGGGTTTTATTTTTTTGACCGCTTCGAGCACTTCGACTCCGTCCATTTTAGGCATTTTGATGTCGCACAAAACGAGATCATAGTCGTTGTTTTTTATTTTTTCCAAGCCTTGAAGTCCGTCCTCGGCATCTTCTACTTGATAGGAATCATTCTCTTCTGAAAGTATTTTTGAAAGTACTCTTCGAATAGCGGCTTCGTCTTCTATGATTAATATTTTGCTCATACTTCGTAATTTTCAAATTTTAAAAATTCCAAATTCCAACAATTGGAATTTGGAATTTATTTATTGGAATTTAGTATTTCAACCATCTATACAATTCTTTCCACGATGGTTTTTTGCCATACATTAGTATTCCTACTCGATAAATTTTGGAGGCAAACCAAACCACAAAAAAGAAAGTTCCAAAAAGTATTGTGATGGAAATGGCAATTTGCCACCAAGGTACGCCAAACGGAATTCGCATTAGCATAACTATAGGAGATGTTAGCGGAATCATCGAAAATACTGTGGCTACTGTTCCGTGCGGATCATTGATAACGGTGAAAAAACCGATGTAAACTGCGAGAACTAAAGGCATAATAATTGGCAAAAGAAACTGTTGTGAATCGGTTTCGCTATCGACTGCGGCTCCAATTGCTGCATAGAATGAACTATACAAAAAGTAGCCTCCTATAAAATAGATTACAAAACTAAAAAGAATTGTGGCGATAGGTAAACCCCATAATTCCTGAACATACATTTGTGCCATTCCTGCAAATTCTTGATGTGTCTCTTTTACTATAGAAGGTGGAATTTTTGCCGCTGGACTAGCATCAATTCCTAAAGACGCAGAAGCAGCAACCATTAACGCCAAGCCGATTATGGCCCAAATTAAAAATTGCAGCAATCCTGCTAGTGATGTTCCTACGATTTTTCCCATCATCAATTGGAATGGTTTTACCGAGGAAATGATGATTTCTACAATGCGATTGGTCTTTTCTTCGATGACGCTTCGCATTACCATATTACCATAAATAATAATGAACATCATAATGAGATAACCAAAAGCTCCTCCGATGGCAACCTTGATTTCGTTGAGTCCTTTTAAACTTGCTTCACCGGATGCTTTTGCAAGTGTAATATTAACTTTAGCTTGCGCATTTTGTATAGCCAAGGTGTCTAGATTGGCTTTCTGGAAGTTGTCTTTGGTTAATTTTTTTGCAATAATATCCTGAATATTTTCAATAAATGAAATGCTTGGACTTTCGTTGGAAATGAACTGGATATTATTTTCTAAATCCTTGTCATCTTCAACTTTTGGAATATAAATCAATCCTTCATAACTCTCGCTAGTGATGCTATCTTTAAGAAATTTCAGGTCAATTGGTGTTAAATCAGCGTATTTATATTCGGCGTCTTTTTCATTCAATGATAGAAATTCATTGGCAAACAAACCAGTTTCGTCGTGAATGGCAATTCGCTTTGTATCGGCTTTCATCGTGCTCAAATAACCAACAAAAACAGCTATTCCAACAAAAAGCAACGGACTCAAAAAAGTCATGACTATGAATGATTTATTGCGGACTTTTGCAATAAATTCTCTTTTTATAATTAGTGATATTATACTCATTCTTCGAAAATTACAATTTTTAAAATTCTAAATTCCAAAATTTTGTGATTTGGATTTTTTTTATTGGTATTTATTTTTCACTTACTGCCTGTATGAAAATATCGGTAACGCTTGGGATTTTTTCCATAAAATGAGTTACTTGACCCCTTTGTGTTAGTACGTTTAACAATTCGTTAGGCAATGCATTTCCTAGTTGAACTTCGAGTTTTAGTTCGTTGTTCAGTGATT
>CAMCTL010000197.1 GCA_945878515.1 Flavobacterium psychrophilum
GAACCTTATGGATATCGTCAAGTGGACTATAACTGGCAGACCCCTGATATTTCCAAATATAGAAACAGCACTTTTAATGGTTTTAAAAGAACAGATGGTCGTGTGGGAACAGCCAATTATTGGCTTTTTGTTCCAACAGTTTTTTGCGAAAACCGTAATCTTGATGTGATTAAAGAAGCCTTGCACAATGAGTTGGGTTATTCCGTAAGTGATAAATATACCAACTACACACACCAGCTCTTAGAAGCGTACAAAAACGGATTGAATATAGAAAATGTTGAACTTGATTTATTGCCAACAGCCAAAGCCAATCGGATTTTTAAAAATGTAGATGGTATAAAATTCCTCAATCATCAGGGTGGTTGCGGCGGTACGCGCCAAGATTCGGCGACGCTCAGTTCCCTATTGGCATCTTACGCAAACCATCCCAATGTAGCAGGAATTACCCTGTTAAGCTTGGGTTGTCAGCATTTGCAAGTCCAAGATTTTATAAATGATGTGAAAAAACAAAATCCTTCTTTCGATAAACTGATTTATACTTTTGAACAACAAACCGCTCAAAGTGAAGAACAATTGATTGCCGATGCCATCAAAAAAACATTTGAAGGGCTAATTGAAATCAACAAATTGGAAAGAACTCCACAGCCGTTAAGCGAATTATGTATTGGAGTAAAATGCGGCGGCAGTGACGGTTTTAGCGGGGTTTCTGCTAATCCAGCTGTAGGTTATACTGCCGATTTAGTTGTGGCTTTAGGTGGAAAAATACTATTAGCCGAATTCCCCGAATTATGTGGTGTAGAACAAAACCTAATTGATCGTTGCGAAACTGAAGAATCAGCAAAAAAATTCATACATTTAATGCGCTCTTATGATGATTTGGCGCACAAAGTAGGTTCGGGATTTCACATGAATCCGTCTCCAGGAAATATAAAAGACGGTTTAATCACTGATGCAATTAAAAGTGCTGGAGCTGCGAAAAAAGGAGGAACTTCGCCAGTAGTTGATGTGCTGGATTATACCGAGCCTGTTACTAAACCTGGATTAAGCTTAGTTTGTACGCCCGGAAATGATGTAGAAGCAACAACCGGTAAAGCGGCATCTGGAGCAACTCTAATTTTATTTACCACAGGTTTGGGAACGCCAACTGGAAACCCAGTTTGCCCTGTAATTAAAGTGGCTACCAATTCCATTTTGGCAACCAAGATGAAAGATATTATTGATATTGATTGTGGACCAGTGATTAATGGAGAAAAAACAATCGAAGAAATGGGCGACGCTATTTTGGACTATTGCATCAAAGCTGCCAGTGGAGAAATTATCCCAAAAGCGGTTCAGTTGAACCAAGATGATTTTATTCCTTGGAAACGAGGAGTTTCACTTTAACAACAAACTTTAAACAACAAACCATAAACAACAAAAAATGTTCTCATTACAAAATAAAAAAGCGGTAGTTACAGGTGGCGGAAGCGGAATTGGAAAGGCAATTTCGGTTTTGTTTGCCAAACAAGGAGCCGAAGTTCACATTATTGAGTTAACTGAAGAAAGTGCACAAGAAGCTGTTTCAGAAATTAATGCTAATGGCGGTAAAGTAGTTTCGCACGCCTGCAATGTAGCCAATCACGAGGCGGTTGTTGCCATTTTTGAAAAAATAGGTGCTATTGATATTTTGGTGAACAATGCAGGAATTGCTCACGTTGGCAAAGTTGATACTACGCTCGAAGCCGATTTTGACCGCATTATGAACGTGAATGTCAAAGGAGTTTATAATTGCTTGTATGCCGCCATTCCGCAATTGCGAAAATCCAAAGGTGGCGTGATTGTAAATATGGCTTCGATTGCTGCTTGGGTAGGAATTTCAGATCGATTTGCGTATTCCACTGCCAAAGGTGCAGTTATGGCAATGACCTTGTCGGTCGCCAGAGATTATATGAACGAAAATATTCGTTGTAATTCTATTTCTCCTGCCCGAGTGCATACGCCTTTTGTTGATGGATTTATAGCTAAAAATTATCCTGGTCAAGAAGCGGAAATTTTTGAGAAATTATCCAAGTCTCAACCTATTGGTCGAATGGGAAAACCTGAAGAAGTAGCGGCGTTAGCGTTGTTTTTATGTAGCGACGAATCTGGATTTATTACTGGTTGCGATTATCCTATCGACGGAGGTTTCATAAAATTAAATAACTAATGCGAGTAGCCCTATTTATTCCCTGTTATATAGATCAATTTTATCCCAATGTGGGAATTGCCAGCTTACAATTACTTGAAAAATTTGGATGCGAAGTCAGTTTCCCTTTGGAACAAACCTGTTGCGGACAACCGATGGCGAATAGCGGTTTTGCTAGTTTGAGTAAAGGCTGTGATGCCAATTTCGTAAAAAACTTCACAGGTTTCGATTACATTGTTGCTCCATCAGGAAGTTGCGTTTTACACGTAAAAGAATATTTGCACGATGACGCTCATCCATTAGAAGCTGAAAAAATTAGAAATTCAGTATATGAGCTAACGGAGTTTTTGGTAGATGTTTTAAAAGTAAAAACCATCAAATCAAGCTTCCCATTCAAAGTAGGATTACATAATAGTTGCCACGGCCAGAGAATGTTACACCTTTCGTCAATGTCAGAAAGAGTATTGCCCTACTTCTCCAAACCCGAGCAATTATTGAATATGGTTGAAGGCATTCAATTACTAAAACCCAAACGAAATGACGAATGTTGTGGTTTTGGTGGAACTTTTTGTGTCTTTGAAGAAGCAGTGAGCGTCAAAATGGGACAGGACAGAATCAGCCAACACGAGACGAATGATGTCGATTATATTACGGGCGTTGACACCAGTTGTTTGATGCATTTAGAAGGAATTTTGAACCGTCAAGGCAACAAAATAAAGACCATTCATATTGCCGAAATATTGAATAGTAGCATATAATTTATACCCAACCCTGTCAGGGTTTTGAACCCTGAAAGGGTAAAAAGAATACAACCAAATAAACGATTATGACAGCAAAACACGCTGATTTAGCCGAAAAATTTATCGCTGACGAGCCAAGAACCAATTGGCACGATGAAACCCTATGGTTTGTTCGTGAAAAAAGAGACAAAGCCGTGCACGGAATTCCAGAATGGGAAGACTTAAGAGAATGGGGTTCACAAATAAAAAACCATTCTTTGTCAAATTTATCTCAATATTTAAAAGAATTTGAGGAAAAAGCCACAGCAAACGGCATTCAAATTCATTGGGCAGCAACGGGCGAAGAACACAACCAAATCATCCATAGTATCATTCAAAAGAACAATATTCAAAAAATTGTGAAGAGCAAAAGTATGCTCACGGAAGAATGCCATTTGAATGACTATCTTGAAAAAAGAGGAATTGAAGTAGTCGATTCTGATCTGGGAGAGCGCATTGTTCAATTCAGGAAAGAAGCACCAAGTCATATTGTTTTACCAGCAATTCACTTAAAAAAACAAGATGTAAGCGAAACTTTTCACGAACATTTAAATACCGAAAAAGGCAATAACGACCCACAATATTTAACAGAAGCTGCCCGACAACATTTGCGAAATAAATTCGTAGAATCGGAATTATCCATTACTGGAGTCAATTTTGCAATTGCCGAAACGGGCGGATTTGTAGTTTGCACCAATGAAGGAAATGCCGACATGGGTGCACATGCAGCTCCGATACACATCGCAAGTATGGGTTTCGAAAAAATAATTCCAAAAGCAGAACATCTTGCGGTATTTTTAAGATTATTATCCAGAAGTGCTACTGGACAGCCGATTACCACCTTTTCTAGCCATTTTCAAAAACCAAGACCCGGACAAGAAATGCACATCGTTATTGTCGATAACGGTCGCAGCAAACAATTGGGAAGAGAAGATTTTAGAAATTCGCTCAAGTGCATTCGTTGTGCGGCTTGTTTCAATACTTGCCCAGTCTATCGCCGCAGCGGTGGTCATAGTTACCACACTTCGACAGCGGGACCAATTGGCTCTATTTTAAATCCCAATTTAGATATGAAAGCCAATGCCGATTTGCCTTTTGCTTCCACGCTTTGCGGCAGTTGTACCAATGTTTGTCCCGTGAAAATTAATATTCACGAGCAATTGTGGAAATGGCGACAAGAAATTGTTAAAAATGGTTATGTGGATACCACCAAAAAATTAGGAATGAACGGAATGGCAATTTTGTTTTCCCATCCGTCCATCTATCGTTTTACAGGAAAAATGGGACGATGGGTAATGCGCTTTCTGCCGTTTATGACCAACAATAAACTGAATCCTTGGTACAAACAAAGAGAAATGCCAAAACCACCAAAAGAATCGTTCCGAGATTGGTACATCAATAATGAAGGAAAAGCCAAATAATTAAGCTAATAAAATGAGTTCAAGAGAAAAAATATTAAATGCCATTGCTGCAAATCAACCCGAATTGGTTGCCTTGCCTACTATTGATATCAGTACCGTAATTCGCTATGAAGACAATTTCAAACAATTCAAAACTGTACTTGAAGGTATTGGTGGCAAAGTAGAATTAATTAATGATATTTCGATAGTAAACAACTTATTCATCAGTGAAAAATCGAGTGGAAAATTGATTATCAACACCCTTGATGAAACGGATAAAAAAGTCGTTCAGCTAACCTCTTTTGAACTAGAAGAATTAGAAAAAGTATGTATTAAAGGAACGCTTGGAGTTGCCGAAAATGGTTCGGTTTGGGTTTATGAAAGCCAAATGGTCAATCGATTATTGCCTTTTATTTGCCAAAATTTGGTAATCGTTATCAACAAATCAGACATTGTGCCCACGATGCACCACGCCTATCAAAAAATTGATATTGCCAAAGAAGGTTTCGGAATTTTCATAGCCGGGCCATCCAAAACTGCTGATATTGAACAGTCATTGGTCATTGGAGCTCACGGCGCGAGAACGGCGACAATATATGTTGTAGAATAAATCATTTTAAAAGTATACAGTAGCAAGCAAAATAAAATGAATTTTAGCAAGCAAAAAGGATTTATAATAATAATGTTGGTTTTTTGGACTAACCTCTTTTTTGCGCAAAATTCTCAACTCACAGAAACTCTAAATAATCAACAAATAAAACTAATTTACACTGCATCTAACAAAAGTTTAGAAGCTGTTTCTTTGGCGTCAAAAGTAACATTTTTAAAAAATATTTTAACGGATATTGAAATTATCAATTATAAAAAAGAGCCAATTCAAAATTCCGCTTTCGGAAAGGGAGATGCTTTGATTTTTGACATTCAAGGAGGAAATTCGATCACATTTACGCTTTATGACTCGAATCCTTTTTTGTTTGTACAACAAACTTTTAGAAATAATGGAACAAATGAAATCGACATTCAAACCAAAAAACTATTGTCTTTTTCTATTGATTTGCAAAAGCCAACATTGGAACTCAAAACCTTAGGAACGGGAGGTTTATTAGATGTGGATAAAAACCCCGGAAGTTATGTTTTTTTGACAACAGTTGATCCCACTACTCGCAACGGTGTAGTTGCTGGATGGATAACAAATGAAAAAGGTAGTGGCGTTTTGTTTTCCAAATCTATGAACAGTTTGGTTGAAATTAATGCGCAAATAGAATATGGCCATTTTCGTATTCCATCAGGAAAAACAGAAACTAGC
>CAMCTL010000198.1 GCA_945878515.1 Flavobacterium psychrophilum
CGTCAGCGTCTACCACAATCCATTCTTTGGATACGGTTGCTTTGCTTGTCGATACTGTTTTGTAGCTTAATGCGTTCACAATAATTTATTTTAATTAAACATTCCATTCCCAATAAAGGGAGCGCAAAAGTACAATTATTTTTTTGAAATGCAAATAGTCTCGAAATTTTATTTTATTCTGATTATCAGTCCGTAAAGAGTTCGTTTTTTGATATGATTTTGTTTCCACCATCTCAACCTATATGATTATAGTTTCTTTTGATTTTTTTTTAAGAATTTAAACGTAAATTTTTATAATTCGTTTGTTATTCTTACAGTTTGATGTTTTATGTTGATTTATATGCAATACTTTATAACATAAATTTTGTTGACAATATTTCTATTTTTTAAAAGCTTAGTAATAATCAAAGAGATTATACCTAAAGAACCGATCGTTTTTCGCTTTTATTTTACAAAAACAACTGTTTTACATGGGGAAAACTAGTTGCAAAAATTAAATCTTTTCGTTTTTAAAAGTAAATGCTTTATAAATAGTTTTATTTTTGACGCCTGTATCTGTAATTTATTACGCATTAAAAGAGCTAATACAGTTCTTTTTTTGTTACTTTTGCTTTTCTAAAGCAATATTTCTGATAAAAATTGCATTATTGAAATCAAAATGACGATAAATGCAAATTCATATTTTAAAAAAACTAATATTTAGATCAATATGAAAGCCAAAGCCACTCTAAAGCAAATTGCCAAAGAACTGAACGTATCGGTTTCTACTGTTTCAAAAGCGCTGAATGATAGTTCAGAAATTAGCGAACAAACCAAAATTAGAATAAAGGAATATGCCAAACTTAAAAATTACAAGCCGAATGTAATTGGTTTAAACCTAAAAAATAGAACTACAAAGACGATTGGAGTGATAATCCCAAATATTCTTAATTCATTTTTTGCCAAAGTATTTAGCGGTATCGAAAAAGTGGCTGATGAAAAAGGATACAATGTAATTATGTGTATTTCTAACGAGTCGCTAAAGAAAGAATCAAATACGCTAGATATGTTGAGTAATGGAACTATTGATGGTTTTATTTTATCCATTTCTGAGGAAGCCCAAAAATTACACGAATACAATCATTTTAAAGACATTATAAATGAAGGCACTCCAATTGTAATGTTTGACCGTATTGCAGACGAAGTAGATTGTGATAAAGTAGTGGTTGATGATTTTGATGCAGCTTTAAATGCTACACAACATTTGATCAATACAGGATGCAAAAATATAGCATTATTCTCCTCTATCGATAATTTAAGTATCGGAAAATTGAGGGTTGATGGTTATTTGCAAGCTTTGAAAAACAATGGAATTGTTGCAAATCCAAATTTAATCTTAAGAACCGATTCTGAAGATGTTTTAAAAGAAAAAATTGATCAAGTTTTTGATAATAATATAATTGACGGTATTTTTGCACTGGACGAAAACGATTCTGTTGCCGCATTGAGAATTGGTCTTAAAAAAGGCTACAAAATTCCTGAAGAACTTTCCATTATCGGTTTTGCCGATGGGATTTTAGCTTCTAGAAGGTTGTCGCCAAGTCTATCTACTTTAAGTCAATATGGTGTAGAAATTGGCGAAGTAGCAGCTAATGTGTTAATTAATAGGCTAGAGTCCAAAGAGGAAAATCTACCTTATGAAACTGTGGTGATCAAAACGCAACTTAGAGAAAGAGAATCCACAAGAAAAATTTAAATAATTATTTTTCATTTTTACTTCTCTAAGCAATTTACTAAAGCACATTGTAACAGCAAATAGCCAATGAACTTATTTAGATTTATTGCCTATTTTGCATCTATTTTAATTGTAGAATGCAATCAAAATTCAGTTGATAATTAAATCATTTCTAAATTAGTTTTTTTACGACACAATCAACGATATATTTTGAAGAGAAAACTGTATATTTGGCGGGGTTTTATGAATAAAAACCGCTAACTATTAAAGATTTTAAATATATAATTAATGTTCAAAAATAAATCATATATCGGCATTTCGTTTATCATTTTGATTTTCGGAATTTATGCCATACCTAAGATTATCGACCGTTTTAAAAACAACGAAATTGTAAAAGCAGATCGGCTGGATAAGGTTTCTAACTCTTCGCAAAATAATGGAAGTTTGGTAAAAATTGGTCCAGCTCCAAAATTTGAATTGGTCAATCAAGATAATGTCAAGATTTCAAATGAAACTTATAAAGACAAGGTTTATGTTTTAGAATTTTTCTTCTCGACTTGTCCTACAATTTGCCCAAAAATGAATCTAAGTATGTTGCAAATTGAAAAAACTTTCTTCGGTAATCCTAATTTTGGCATCGTATCCATAACCATCGATCCTGAACATGATACCGCTAAAGTTTTAAAAGAACATCGGGAATTATTAGGCGTAAAATCCTCCAATTGGAATTTCTTGACTGGCGATAAAAATTACATTTTCGATCTTTCGAACAAAGGATTCAATCTTTATGCTGGAGAAAATAACAAAGCAAAAGGTGGATTTGAACACTCGGGATTATTCGCATTAATTGACAAAAACGGCGACATTCGTTGCCGAAAAGACAAGTATGGAAATCCGATTCTATACTATGATGGTTTAGAAAAAACTGGCGTGAGGGACATTCAACAAGATATAGCAATTTTATTAAAAGAATAATATGGAGAATAGTTTGTTAGAAAAAAAATATAGCAAGTGGATTGTATTGGTTTCCATTTTGATTCCCGTTGTTGTTGCTGTACTTTTTAGCGTGAAATTAAAAGATTTAGGTTATGATGTAGAACCGCTTCCGTTTTTACCACCAATTTACGCTGCGATAAATGGAATTACGGCTATAGTATTGGTTGCTGGAGTTTTAGCCATCAAAAAAGGAAACCGAATACTTCACAAAAGATTGATGACATTGGCAATTGCACTATCGTTGGTCTTTTTGGTAATGTATGTTGCTTATCACATGACCACAGATTCGACAAAATTTGGAGGAGAAGGTTCGATTAAAATGGTTTATTTCTTCATTTTGATATCCCACATTATTTTGTCCATTGCGGTTATCCCTTTGGTATTGATCTCGTATGTTCGCGCATTAGCGGAAAGATTTGACCGACATAAAAAAATAGCCAAAATCACATTCCCAATTTGGCTCTATGTCGCTGTAACTGGCGTAATTGTTTACTTAATGATAGCTCCGTATTATGTTTGATAGAGAAAAAAGAAAAGCGAAAAAAGAAAAGAGATGTATAAAATTTGAAGTTTACTTCTATATTATTTGTTCTGTGCTCTTTTCTCTTCCTATGGAAGCTCAATGTGCAATGTGTCGTGCGGCTCTTACTAGCGAGGGAAATGCAGTAAAAGCACAAGCAGTAAATGACGGTATCGTTTATTTAATGGTGATTCCTTATGTACTTGTTGCCGGAATTGGATATTACGTTTATAGAATGAAGAAGAAAAAAACATGATTTCTTTAAAATAAGTTTTATCTCAAGTAATATTGTTGCAAATTGTTGTCAACTACATTATTAATTTACAGTTTATGCACTAAGTAAAACACATAAAATAATGTCGTGTTTATTTCTACTGAAGGCATCGTAATTATTGGCAATTTTACATTAAACACAACGACATTATACAATTGTTACTGCTTACAATTTTTCGATTTCTTCTGCAAATTTTTAATCCAATTTCTTCTTCAAAGCATCTTCTTTGGGCTTTCTGACAGGGCATTTTACTTGAAAAATAGAATAGATTTGATCTGACCAATTAATTCCTCACAGGTAATCTAGTCATTTTTTTGTGTTTTCAATCTTAATTTTTCACTCATATTTTATAGCGAAGAACGACCACAGGTGCTGCTAGCCAATATTTGAGTATCCTTTAGAAACCCTTTGTGATTGACATCCATTACCAAAACAATCTAGCTGGCACCCATTTTCTTCTATTCAAATTTTTAAGTTTATCACAAAAAAAAAGCCACGCATAGCGTAGCTTATTTTTTTAGTAATTTAGAATTACTTTGCTTCTGGAGCAGCAACAGCAGCAGTATCAGCTACAACAGCAGTAGTATCAGCTACAACAGCAGTAGTATCAACAGCAACAGCAGTAGTATCAGCAACTACTTCTTCTGCAGCTGGAGTTTCTTTTTTACAAGAAACAACAGTCAAAACAGCAACAACGGCTAAACTTAAAAATACTTTTTTCATCTTACTTAATTATAAAAGGTTAATTATTAATTCGAGGCAAATATATAAATTTTTTAATTGTTAAAAATGTTTTTTCACTATTTTTTTAAAAAAAAATTATTTTGGTAACAGTAAATTGATTTTGGTATAATTTGGTACAAAAACTGACAAAAAAACTACTTGCTACGAAAATCAATTATTAAATTTCTATTATTGTTGATTTGACGTTAAATAGCCTTTCTGATAAAATTGACAACTAAATATTTTTATTCAAATTTTATTAAAAAAAAAGAAGCGTTGCCTTACTAATTATATCTTCAATGCTTTCCATGTTCCTCCACATTTGCAAACTTCTTTTATTGTTCTTTTATACAGCAAATTTTGCAAACAAAAATCCAATTTTAAAAAGTTTTGACTTTAACTCTAAAGAAAGTACTGTCTTAAATTTAGAATAAATGGCAATTATTCATATGTCATTATTTTTGTAAAAGTTGACTCATTCCGAACTTCATAACTTATATTCATACTGTTTAAGAAATTCTAATGAAATATATTCTAACATGTTTGCATTTGTTGCTATAAAATAATTGAAGGTGGAAATCCTACAACCATTGCTTCTTTCCAACGGAGCGCAGACAGAAACACCAAATATTACCACCTTTTAGTCCCAAAAAGCCATAAGCTTTGTTCGGACTAATTAAATCGTTTCCTTGCGAATGTGAATAAATCAAAAACTCGGCCGTCATTAGTGCTGCGATAACGTGAAGTCCAGCATCGTTTGCATCTGTTGAGCAAAAACCAGTTCTATAAAATCCAGTTAATGGGTCTTTACTCGCTAACGTTAAAGCTCCTCCCAAAACATTTTTTTGACTTGTTCGCATATTTATCAGGCGTATACCTTTCAGCCAAAATACAATCTTTCTTGCTGTTAATTTTTTGAGCATTAATCATTATCGAAGTTACAAACATCAAAAATCACAACACATCTTTGATTTCTACTTTTGTAAATAATTAAAAATAATCTGTATTGCACCTTTATTCATTTGTACAAAAGTGCTACAGATATGTCCTTTTTCGTGGCGAATATTTTCATTTTGAATTAAATTCGAAAAAGCATCTGAAAGCTCGTTTTTATTGGCAATAGAAATGCAACCTCCAATATTTACTAAAGCGGTTGCCTCCGCAAAATGACTGAAATTAGGACCAATAACAATTGGAATGCCAAAAGTAGCGGGTTCTAAAATATTGTGAACGCCAGGATTTCCAAAACCTCCACCAACGTAAGCAATATCGGCATAACTGTAAATCTTAGTCAAAATCCCGATGGTATCAATGATGAAAACATCGAAATCTTGTGGAGACAGTTTGCGACTTGTATCTACTTCCGAAAACAAAACTGTTTTTTTAGAGATACTATTTTTCAATTCC
>CAMCTL010000199.1 GCA_945878515.1 Flavobacterium psychrophilum
ATGGTTAAAAAAACGACACTATTTTGTTCTCAGTACTCAAACAAATACCTATAAAAACAAAAAATACTATACTAACTAGTATCAAAATCTTGCATATAAATCCATTCTAAAAAATCCTCGTTTATAGCTTTTTACGACGTTTTAAAAACAAGCATTTTTTAGCTTTATTTTTTACATAAAAGCAAAAATATTATTTAAAACACTGATTTTATATTATTTAACAATATCATTAATCTTAAAAAACAGCACTGAAAAAATTTGAAAAATACCCATTTGTAGTGAGTCTCTTTTATTTTAAACTTTAGACCTTTGAAAAGATTCATAAAGGGATTAGTTGCCTGGATTCCTGTCGGTTTTTTTTATTGGTTATTTAGAATCGGCAGGGAGAAGGGTGATTCAGATTTTAGATTGCAGATTGAGTTGGCAATCTTTGTTAGGCGGTTCCCAGATTGGTTTATTTGGTGTGCTACAAGCAGTTTAAATATAAGGTCTGGTGTTCCAAAAAAGTTAAAGTTTAAGTGCTCAAAACAAAATGCTAATTGGTACAACAAATAATTTAAAAAACAAAACCTTGTCAGCGGTAAGTATAATCCCATTTAGAAATATAAAATAGTTTTTTATTGTTATCCTCACCCCAACCCTCTCCAAAGGAGAGGGAGTAAAAATGGGATTATTTTATAGTTCTAAATGGTATAACTAGTTTTCTATGGTGAAAATAAGGGAATAAAAGTTAAGCAATCACAACAATAAACGAACAATTTTCACGCATCTCGTTAGATTTACCTACCTATCTAGCCGACATTTTCTCCATTGTAAAAATTTTATAAAAATCTTCTCTGCCTTGGAAATTATTTGCGAATTTGACAAGCAAATTGCTTATTTTTGATAATCCTATCATTGCAAAATTACACTTCCAGCTTATGAGACCACATCTTAAAATGCTTATCTTACTACTTTCAATTCATTTTAGTGGCGTTTTGAATGCTAAAAACATTCTCAATAATTATGCTGTGGCACCTCCAACCGCTACAATTACAGTTAACACTAGTTCAATTTGTAAAGATGGTACTAACCCCATAATTACATTTACGGGGCAAGATGGAACGGCACCTTATACTTTTATTTATACCATTAATGGTGGTAATCTTCAAACAATTAAAACACTTGGAGGCAATAGTAGTATTACAGTTACTGTTCCTACAAATACGGTTGGGATTTATGAATATAAACTAGTAAGTGTAGCAGACACAATCGGTACTCAGGCCGAAACAGCAAGTGTAAAGATTACGGTGAATGCAGTTCCTGCGGTCGATTTTACTTTCAATAACGACGATACATGTTCAGGAACTACTATTCAATTTACAGATGCGACAGCAGGTACGGGAAGTTACACTTATTTGTGGGATTTTGGAAAGGGCGATACCTCTACACTTCAAAATCCTGTTCATACTTTTACTGAATTGGGATGCGGAACTGCCACAATAGCCGTAAAATTAACCGTTACTGATGGTGATTGTACATTTGTAAAGACAAAGAACATCAAAGTCAGACAAAAGCCGAATATTAATTTTAAGGATATGAATCCCACGTCTACCCCATCAACACAATTTAGCAACTGCTCCAATGCCTCAATTTCAAGTCCAACATATTCCATTACAGTTGGAAATATATCTGTAACACCTTGTGCTAGTACTTATTCAATAAATTGGGGTGATGGTACAATAGAGAATAATATAAGTTTGCCCTTAAGTCACACTTACTTAAAACAAGGTGTCTTTTCAATGATAATTTCTGTAATGGGAACTAATGGTTGTATCAATTCTAAAAATTATTTGGTAAAAAATATTTCAAATCCCTCGGGAGGTATCTTGAGTCCGGGCGGCACAACCGATATGTGTATTCCAACTCCGTTAATTAAATATACTATAGGAGCTTGGGCCACAAATTCACCTGGCACAATTTACAGCATAGATTATGGTGATGGTTCGCCCATATTAAAATTGAGTCAAGATGATATGGTTAAAACATCTTATTTCAACGCTGCTAACCCATCCGCTTCAGAAAACTACCCGGTTCCTTATTCTTATAATTCTACTAGTTGTCCGAAAAAAAATTTTACAATCAAGTTGGCGGTTTCAAATGCTTGTAAAACTACAGATGGCTCAGTAGATGGTGGTAATACCATAACTACTGCAAAAGCTGATTTTACAGCTCCTGCAACAGCTTGTACCACTAATGATGTTTTATTTACCAACACCACTATTATGGGTTTTTCTACAGAATGTTTAACCGATACCGATTACACCTGGGATTTTGGAGATCCAGCTAGTGGTGCTAGTAATATCATCAATACTGGTTTTGTAACCATCCCCGCAAATGCAAATCATACTTTTTCTGCACCAGGTATTTACACTGTTAAATTAACAGCAAACTCTGGTGGAAAATGCCTTGCTTTTCCTCCAAAAACACAAACTATTTGTATATCGCCTCCGCTAACTACTCCTACAATTAGCTTAATGCCTTCAAATGCTGCTAACTGCGCACCCTTAACAGTGAATGCTTCAACACCAAATATTGCAACAAATTGCGCAAGTCCCACTGAATATTTATGGATTGTGACAAAGAAAAATATAGACTGCGACCTTGCTGCATCAAACCCTACTTATTTAAACAGTACAACATCTACTTCTCAAAATCCAGTTTTTAACTTTACCAATCCAGGTGAATATTCGATAAGCCTAAAAACAAAAAACAGTTGTGGCGAGGTTGAATCCGCTGTTCAAAAACTAATTGTAAAGAAACCGCCAAAAGTTACTGTTGCACCTATTGCAAATTTATGCGGAGGCACTACTGGAACTACAATAATCAAACCAACAGCAACTATTGACAATTGTGGTTTCACCAATGCTGAATTGGTTTATAATTGGAGTTTCCCAGGCGGTACACCAGCCACTTCTAATGATATCGCGCCTCAAGTTACCTACACTTCTGGTGGCTTAAAAACGGTCTCTCTATTTATTTCCGTTGTAGGTGGTTGTGCAGATTCAGTAACAAGTTCTCGAACTTTTGCTATAGGAACTGCACCTACTCTAGCCGCTTTGAATCCGCCAACACAATCTATTTGTTCGGGTGCGGCAACATTGGCTGTACCACTAGTTGCTGAACCTGGCAGCACATTTTCATGGAATGCCACTACTGTTCCTGTTGGAGTTACCTTGAACACAAATTCTGGACTTGGGAATACAATTCCTGCTTTAATCATCAGCAATTCGACATCTTCAGCAAAAACGGTTATTTTAACCATTACTTCAACTTTAAGCGGTTGTCCTTCAACCACCACATACAATATAGTTGTAAATCCTGGTCCAACAGTAACGCAGCCCATTGGCAGCACGATTTGTTCTGGTGGCACAATAACACCGCTGACAGTAACAGTAAATCCAACTCCAGCATCAGGCACAGCAACCTACAAATGGTATTCGAATGCAACTGCTAGCACAAATATAGCCACTGCTACCTTAGTAAATACTTCAACAGTTGATGGCAATTATACGCCACCAGATACAGTAGGAACAATTTACTATTTTTGTGAAATTACTTTTTCATCTTCAGGAAGTTGCCCAAATATCAAATCGAATGCTGTTGCAATTACTGTAAATGCAAGTGCTACAATAAATCCACAACCCATTCAAAGCCAAAATATTTGTGTAGGCAGCACTTTAGCAACGCCCTTGACTTCTAATTATATTGGAGGAACCGGTACAGCAACTTATAAATGGTACAAAAACACCGTAGATAGTACTGTTGGTGGAATTGAAATTGCAGGTGCAACAGCATCGAGTTATACGCCACCTGTTTTTAATTTACCCGAAACAGCTTATTACTATGTAACTATAAACTTTTCGGGCAGTGGTTGCGGGTCAACTTCAAGTGACCCAGCCGAGGTTAAAGTATTTGCAGACCCTACGATAAGTTCAATTCTTCCAGCTTCACAATCCTTGTGCTCGGGCGTTACTCCAACAAATTTAAGCGTTGTCGCAACTGGTGAACCCAGTTTAGGCGATGTAAAATACCAGTGGTTTTCGAATACAGTAAATTCAAATTCTGGTGGAAATTCTATATCTGGTGCTATAACGGCCTCTTTTACACCACCAACAAATAATGCAGGCACAACTTATTATTATTGCAGTGTTTCTCAAAATGGTGTGGGTTGCGAAACTAGAAGTGCAACTGTTAGTGTAACTGTAAATCTAGCGGCACAAATAACCAAGCAACCGCAATCAAATACAATTTGTTTGGGCGATACCCCAAAACTTTTAGAAGTAGCGTTTATCAATGGGGTTGGAATTCCACAGTACCAATGGTATTCCAATTCAACCAATTCAATTGTTGGAAGTACCCTAATTGTTGATGCTACTAATCCGAAATTCTCTCCTCCTGCTACAGTTGCAGGAACTGTATATTATTATTGCAAAATTACGCTTTCAAGTGGCGGTTGTTCTGATTTAAACTCTAATATTGCAGAAGTTACTATCAATCAAAATCCTGTAATTACCAATAAGACAAGTATCATTTGTAGCGGAAAAACTTTCAGTATTTTACCTATAAATTCCGGTTCAGAAATAGTGCCAACAGGAACAACATATACTTGGTCAAACCCAACTATTAATCCACCGACTTCAATTACGGGTGCATCTGGTCAGCCTATTGGACAAACGGAAATCAGCCAAAACTTAATCAATACAACCATAAATCCTGCTACAATTACGTACACAGTAACGCCGATTGTTGGCGTTTGTAAAGGAGCCAATTTTACAGTAACCATCACAGTAAACCCTGCAATAAGTAATGCTGTTACTATAGCAAATAGTCGGTGTTTTGGGGTCAATAATGGTTCGATACAAAGCAATATTGTTGGCGGAATACCTTTTAGTTCTGGTTCGCCTTACCAAATTTCCTGGACAGGTCCTAATGGGTTTACAGCGACCGACACAACTATTTCTAATTTGGCACCGGGTGTTTATACTCTTACTGTGACCGATGATGGCGGTTGTCCATTTTCCGAAACCTATACCATTACTGAACCTGATGATATTATAATTAGTACCGATTTAGAACAAGACATCACTTGTTTCCAAGATGCCGACGGAAAAATTGAAATCACCGTTACTGGTGGCGCATCAAATTATGTTTATACTTGGACAAAAGATGGAAATCCTTTTTCCAATGCAGCCGATATTTCCAATTTAAGTCCGGCCACATATACTGTTTCTGTTACTGACAGCAATAATTGTGGCCCAAAAACAGCAACATTCACCATAACCGAGCCACCAATACTGGGCGTAAATCTCATTTCTAAAACTGATATTTTGTGTTATGGCGATAGTACGGGAGCAATCAATATCAAGGCAACAGGCGGAGTTTCCAATTATAAATATTCTTGGACTGGACCAAATGGTTTTACAAGTTCAAGTCAAAATTTGACAGGAATTCCAGCAGGAACTTATGATTTAATAGTGACAGATAATTCTGGTTGTACCCAAAAACTTTCGGTTACATTAACAGAAACTTCTGAGATAAAAATCACTGCCACGAAAACAATTAGTAAATGT
>CAMCTL010000200.1 GCA_945878515.1 Flavobacterium psychrophilum
TGGTTTGGAAATAATATTCAGGATTATCAACATCTTTAGAAGTAGTAAAACGTGCACCTTTTAAAAAATAGACCGAGTCATTTTCTTTTTTTGTGATTCTAGCTTTTACCTTAAACTCACCTTGATCGGATCTTGAGTTCCAAATCAACGCTTTTTTTGATTTGAAATTGAATCGAATCGAATCTGGTTCAACAACGTTTTCAGCTTGTTTGAAGTTTGGAAATTGAGATAGTTTTCCCACGGAATCTTTTATTCGTCCGGCTAGAGCTTCGTTTTTTTGATAGTTCAAAACAATAATTCCAGCTTTCAATTCGGTATCTTGATAGTACAATTCAGCCTTATTGTACAAAGTAATTAGCTTTTTCTTTTGCTCAATTTTTACATAATCAGCAGCCTTGTATTTAATTTTTCCCTCAATAAGTGGTTTTTGCTTAATGCTGTCTTTTTTAATCGTATCGGTAATCGTTTTTGCAATTGTAGTCGATTTATTTTTACTTTCAGGAGAAGATATTGTGCTGTTCTTTTGAGAATTTTTGGGAAGTGATTTCGTTTCTTTTGCTATATCCTGAGAATATATCTTGCAAGATCCTAATGTTAGGAAAAATGATAATAAAACGATATAAAATAAGTTTGTATTCAAAGGTTTTAATGCTATTTTTGTAAAATATGGCTTGTTTTTTGATATTTCAAACTTAATAATAAATTTTGCCAAAAATAATCAAATAATACATTTATAGCCTAAGTGTTTTAATTAAATTAACTTTTAGATTTATGTATATTTTAAATAAAATCAAACTCCTATTTATCTTACTCTTTACTTTTGGTGCAGTTTGTACTTATAGTCAATCCAGTATTTTCAGAGTCGCATTAGATGCTGGTCACGGAGATAAAGATTTTGGTGCGGTTTATAGTGGTCGTGTGGAGAAAAACATCAATTTGTCTTTGGTACTAAAAGTTGGAAAGCTATTGGAACAAAACCCTAAAATTGATGTAATTTATACCCGAAAAACAGATGTTTTTATAGATTTAATTGAAAGAGCCAATATTGCGAATCGTGCCGATGCTAATATTTTTGTTTCAATACATTGTAATGCCAACAAGAACACTTCAGCATCTGGAACCGAAACCTACGTTATGGGTATGAGTAAAATTGCTTCAAATCTTGCTGCTGCACAAAAGGAAAACTCTGTAATTACTTTAGAGAAAGATTATAAAGAAAAATATGAAGGTTTCGATCCAAATTCGCCAGAAACTATGATTGGCATGACTTTGATGCAAGAAGAATACTTGGAATATAGTATTTCTTTGGCTGGAAAAATTGAAGATCGATTTGCCGATTTGGGTAGAGTAGTAAGGCACGGTGGCGTAAAACAAGCGCCATTTATGGTATTACATAAAGCATATATGCCGCGAGTTTTAATCGAAACAGGTTTTATTTCGAATCCTGAAGAAGGAGAATTTTTGAACTCCGAAGCAGGCCAAAATGACATTGCTCAGGCCATTGCAGATGCTATTGTCAGTTATAAAAGAGAATACTTTAGTGCAGATACTGGCGATGATGTGAAGGAGAGAACGATAAAGAAACCAATTGAAAAACAAGTTAAAGATACTGCATTAACAATTGAAAAGAAGCCCGAAGTTAGTAAAGAAACGGCTGCACTGATTTTTAAAGTTCAATTATCAGCAAGTGTAAAGAAAGTACCTTTGACTTCTAGTAACTTTAAAGGTCTGAAAAACATCACCATGATATCTGATGGGAAATATTATAAATATATGTATGGAGAAGTTTCAACTTATGAAGAAGCAAAAGAATTATTGCAAGAAGCAAAATCCAAAGGATATAATTCAGCCTATCTAATTGCTTTTAAAAGCGGCGAAATGATTAGCGTACAAGACGCAATCAAATAATTTATTTACTTCAAGTTTGATTTATTTATATTAAATTTGACCAAAATTATATATTTTGAAATTAACAAGAGAAATTAAAACCGCCATACTTGTCATCTCGACAATACTATTATTTATTTGGGGATATAGTTTTCTAAAAGGACGAGATCTTTTAGAGAAATACCGAACATTTTATGTACACTATGACAACGTAGAAGGTTTATCGCCTTCGGCTTCTGTTACCATCAATGGATTGATTGTTGGAAAAGTGACTAAAATTTCTTTAGACAAAAACACAGGAAAACTTATTGTTCAGTTACAACTTAAAACAGATTATCCTATTTCAAAAACCAGTACGGCGATGATTTACAAACCTGGTTTTATTGAAGGAAAACAAATTGCAATTTATCCGAACCTAGCCGATAAATCAGAAAGTGCCGAAGGACAAATTTTAGTCGGAACCTCCGAATTAGATTTAACAGAATCCTTAAAAAAACAATTGGTACCGCTTCAAGCTAAGTTCGAGAAAGTAATGCTTAATGCAGATAACTTAATTACTGGAATAAATAATGTTTTAGACAATCAGGGGCAACAAGATTTGAAAAAAAGTTTAGCTGAATTGAGCCAAACTATGGAACAATTTCACAAAGCATCTTCAAGTATCAACATCATTCTAGACGAGAATAAAGGACAGATAAAAGGAGTTGTAACAAATTTGAATAAAGTTTCCAATAATTTTTCTAAAATATCGGATTCTTTGAACAAAGCCGATTTAGGGAAAACAGTTGTCAACCTTCAAAAAACTTTGGAAAAAGTAGATAAAATGATGGTAAATCTTCAAGATGGCAAAGGAACGATGGGCAAGCTAATCACGGATGAGGCCTTGTATAATAATTTAGAAAAAACCTCAAAAGAATTAGAATTATTATTAGAAGATGTAAGACTAAACCCAACACGATATGTTAATGTATCCGTTTTTGGGAAGAAAAATAAGCCTTACGTTACACCAATTAAAGATACGATTTCAAAATAAATACTAGCAATTATGGAATATTTAGATTCTATTTTATTTGCAATTTTACTAATTATCGGATTTGGTTGTTTTTTTACTAACATAAAAAAAATAACCAGAAACATTAATCTCGGTACAGCCATAAATCGCAGCGACAATCCAAAAGAGCGATGGAAAAACATGGCAATTATCGCTCTTGGACAATCCAAAATGGTAAAAAAACCAATTGCAGGATTGCTGCACGTTATAGTTTATGTAGGGTTTGTAATCATCAATATCGAATTACTGGAAATTATTATAGACGGATTATTTGGAACGCATAGAATTTTTGCTCCAATGGGAACGTTCTATAATGTCCTAATAGCTTCATTCGAAATATTAGCGGTATTAGTTTTAGTTGCCGTATTTGCTTTTTGGACAAGAAGGAATATAATCAAGTTAAAGCGTTTTGCCAGCAAAGATTTAACAGGTTATCCGAAAAAAGATGCCAATTATATCCTCTATTTCGAAGTCGTTTTGATGACATTATTTCTATTGATGAACGCTTCCGATTTACATTTGCAAAACATTCCTGGAGGTTTTTCACATTTTATCAAAGCCGGTTCTTTTCCAATAAGTCAATTTATTGAGCCATTATTTAATGGTGTTTCCAACGAATTGGTCATGCTTCTCAACGAATTGTTTTGGTGGTTGCACATTATTGGGATCTTGATATTTATGAATTATTTGTATTATTCAAAACACCTTCATATTCTGTTGGCTTTCCCAAACACTTATTTTGCAGATTTGAATGCAAAGGGACAACTCAGTAATTTAGAATCTGTTACCAATGAAGTAAAATTAATGATGGATCCCAACGCCGATCCTTATGCCACACCAGTTGTTGACGAAAATGCGGCACCGAGCAAGTTTGGAGCTAGTGATATTCAGGATTTGAATTGGGTACAATTATTGAATGCTTACACCTGTACCGAATGTGGTCGTTGTACCTCAGCTTGTCCTGCCAATTTAACTGGTAAAAAATTATCGCCTCGTAAAATTATGATGGATACGAGAGATAGGATAGAGGAAGTTGGCAAAAATATCGATGCCAATAAAGGAATTTTCATTCCTGACAACAAATCATTATTAAACGATTATATCACACCCGAAGAATTATGGGCTTGTACATCTTGCAATGCATGTGTCGAAGAATGTCCCGTAAACATTAGTCCACTTTCGATTATTGTCGATTTACGACGTTATTTGGTAATGGAACAAAGTGCTGCGCCAACTTCATTGAATGCCATGATGACCAATATAGAAAACAATGGAGCGCCATGGCAATACAACCAGCAAGATAGATTGAATTGGAAAAATGAATAGAAGAATTTGTTGCCATGGGTATAAAACCTTTGCAGTTCAAAATAAAAAAGAGCACCACTTTCATCCATCATACAAAAAAAATGAATAAATAATTCAAAACGGTTTAAGATTTCAGTTTTTCAAAACTTTAAACACTTAAACCTTTAAACATTTAAACTTTTTATATGTCAGAAGTTTTAATAGTACCAACAATGGCTGAAATGCTGTCCCAAGGCAAACAACCTGAAGTTTTATTTTGGGTGGGTTGTGCAGGAAGTTTTGATGATAGAGCCAAAAAAATCACAAAGGCATTTGTTAGAATTTTGAATCGTGCTAACGTTTCCTTTGCTGTTCTGGGAACTGAAGAAAGTTGTTCAGGCGATCCTGCAAAAAGAGCTGGAAACGAATTTTTATTTCAAATGCAAGCAATGACGAATATTGAGGTTTTGAATGCGTATGAAGCAAAAAAAATCGTGACCGCTTGTCCGCATTGTTTTAATACGATAAAAAACGAATACCCTGAATTAGGCGGAAAATATGAAGTTTTGCATCACACAGAGTTTTTAAAATCCTTGCTCGACGATGGAAGATTAACCATCGAAGGCGGACAATTCAAAGGAAAAAGAATCACATTTCACGATCCTTGTTATTTAGGTAGAGCCAACAATGTTTATGAAGCTCCAAGAGATTTAATCCAGAAATTAGATGTCGAACTAGTCGAAATGAAACGTTCTCGTGCAAACGGATTGTGCTGTGGAGCAGGCGGAGCGCAAATGTTTAAAGATGCAGAACCCGGCAACAAAGAAATAAACATCGAAAGAACCGAAGATGCTCTTGAAACCAAACCCGACATTATTGCCGCAGGGTGCCCTTTTTGCAATACCATGATGACCGACGGAATCAAAAACAAAGAGAAAGAAGGTCAAGTAAAAATAATGGATATTGCTGAATTAATTGCAAATGCTCAGGATTTATAAATTAAATACCTGTAATCTTAAATCTAAAATCTGCAATCTAAAATCTACAATCAAATGCTTATACCTTTCGAAAATTTACCTCTAGAATCCAAAATATGGATTTACCAATCCAACAGAAAATTTTCGGATATAGAATTTTCCGAAATAGAAGCTGACCTAATTTCATTCCTTGAAAAATGGGAAGCACACAGCGTTGGTCTGGAATGTTCTTATCAATTGAAATACAACCGATTCATAATTATTGCAGTAAATCAGGAAGTGCAAGCTGCAACAGGCTGTTCAATTGATAAATC
>CAMCTL010000201.1 GCA_945878515.1 Flavobacterium psychrophilum
TTGTCCGAAAAAATTGTCGGCATTTTTATTGTTGAAATTATAGTTGTCGACTCTTCGTCAGATAAAACTATAGAGGGTTTATTTGAAGCGCTTTCGCTAGTAGCAAATTTAAGCAAGGCATCGTTTCCGCTTGTGATTTTTATGACGAATGTTGCTTTTTTGCTTTGAGTGGCAAGTACACTCGCTAAACTTGAAGAAATATCACATTCTAACCAGTTGTTTGCGTGTTCCGTTTGATTAATTAACAAGGTTGCAATGGCGGTCGTAACAGTAGGACGTGTTGCCCAGGTTAGTCCAGTGGTTTGATATTCGGGCAAACAATAAACAGCCACAGTCAGATCGCCAAATTTGTCGAATGATTGACAAAAAATCTTCATTGTAGCCGATTTGGGAACTATAGAAAGGCTAGAAAAATCGTACGTTAGATAGATTTCACGATTGAAGCCAGTGCCTCTTTTTAGTTCTGCATTGGTCAACGTAGAATTGAAAGTTCCTGATGCTTGGGCAACAAATCCATCGACTTCTGGTGCAATTTCTTGCTCAGTGAATGTAGTGTTTTTTTTGCTTTTCAAACTCGGAGATTCTTTTTTTTGTGCAAGAATAACTGATGAAAAAGTGAAAATAGATAGGAATAATACCGCTATTAAATTCTTAAAAAATCGGGTTGTAATTTGGTTCATTTTTTTAATTAATTACATTTAAATTATAAATTTCATTCGGAGAGATTATATCTTGGTATTTAAAACAATGGTATTTAAAAAAAACTACGCTAAATATATAACAATTTTTTTATCTATTTTTAAAACCACTAGGAAGGGGTTTCGGTAACCCTTACGAAAGCTAATTATTTTACGGAAACGTTTTCGTAAATAAGGAAAACGTAAAACATTTTTAATAAATAGAAACCAACTCAATAGCTTTCGTAATTATTCTGAATTATTCAATTACAATTTTGCTTGTTTTAGCAGTACTACTATTAATTACTTTTACCAAATAAACCCCAACAATATAATTGCTTACATCAATAATACATTTGCCATCAGCTTCAATTTGCTGTTTATCAATTATTTTTCCATCAGTAGAACAAATAGAAACAAATGACCACGGCTCAACATTATCAATTATAATTTGATTAGCTGCAGGATTTGGATATATCTTCAGATTTCCAATTGCTTCAAAATCGTTTGTATTTAAAGGAATAATTACGTCCTTAGTCCACGACCATCCTTTTGCTACTGCATCCTTCCACAAAATCGGGAAGTTAGCATTAAATTTTCTCTCTCCATCAATAAACCACATCGCCCACCCAATTCCTAACTTTTCGCAAGTTTGATTAACATACAAGTCGTTGTCAAAAGATGGTGAACGCCACTGATCGCCATCTGTAATTGTAATGCTTGCTGGAAAACTATTTTCCGATGGCCATCCAGCGTAACGTTGATGGAGGTTTCTTAAATTCTTGGCTTTTGTGGCAGCACCATAAGCAGCATCGTTGTTATAAAGATGGTAAGCAACCGCTGTTTTAGACCAATCTACTATAATTCCAGGAAGCTGTGCAAAACTGTCTGCGACGTTACCCATTCCTGTTCCAAAAGCATAATCGTTTATACCAGGTGGTGTGAGTATTAATAACATGGTGTTTGGTGCGCCTGCTCGGGCAATATCAAAAGTTCGTTTCAGTGCTTGCAGTCTAGGACTAGATGTAGCTTTGCCAGCACCCATATCCATATCGCCATTTCTGCCAATACCGCTCATAGGTTCATTAGCCAATTCATATAAAACATTCGTACGGTTTGCAAAAAATGGTGCTACATATTTCCAAAGCGCATTAACATAAACTTCATTGTACTTTGGAATATGATTGTGGGAATTAATGATTACATACATACCGTGTTTCGAGGCATAATTCACAGCTCGTTCCATTCTTGCTAATTGTCGATTGCGATAATTATCATTTTCCCAATCTGTTGGAGTGAATTGCGGTGAGGGTACATAAGTTTCTACTTCCCAAGTGTCAAACAAAATCATACGAACCGCATTTAATCCTTTCGAACTCATTAAAGCATAATAAGACTCAGGCTCTTCCTGGCTTTGTTTCTCCCAAATCCAAGCTGCACCAGCACGCAAAGGGGAGTTGGTATCGGTGCGAAGTACTTTAAGCTTTGGTCCTGTAAGGTCGTAATAATCAGGTATCGATTGAATTGTAACTCGTGCACGGTCTGTAGGCAAAGGTATCGATTGAGAATACATATAATCCCTACATAGGATTAACATACTTATTATGAGAATCTTATAGAAATAAAATTTATTTTTATGAATCATTTTTCTGAATTTAAATTTCTAAATGATAATAATGAAATTAACTTCTCAACAATTCTAACTGCTTCCATTCAAAATTTATAGCATCATTTTCTTGAGGAATTCCTTTTGTACTTCGACCTTCGTCGATATATTTTAGCAGTAAAGATTTTAATTCCATTACTATTTCTGGATTAGTAGCTTCTAAATTTTTAGTTTCGCTTGGGTCGTCTTTCATATTATACAATTGAAATTTAGGAAGCGTGGAATTAGTTTTTTGATTTTTTTTAGGATATGGGTAGCTCCAACCACCAGAATCGGGACATAATATTAATTTCCAATCGCCTTTTCTAATTGCGAAACTACCATTAATAGAGTGGTGCACGGTGGCTTCGCGGAAAGCATCTTTTAATTTTCTATTAGTAAATAATGGTATCATACTGCAACTATCCTCGGCTTCATTTTCTTTTAATTTATAATTTACCATTTCAGCGCAAGTAGCCATAAAATCTGTGGTACAAATCGTTTCATTAGATACACTTCCTTTTTTGATTACTTTTGGCCATTTTGCAATAAAAGGCACACGGTGACCGCCTTCAAAGATATCTGCTTTTGTTCCTCTGTATATACTACTCGGTTTATGTCCTTTTTCTAAAAGTACTTTATAGTTTGCTGATGTGCAGCAGCCGTTGTCACTAGTAAAAATGACAAGCGTATTTTTTTCAATTCCTGCATCGGCAATTGCTTTTTCGATCTGACCGATTAAATCATCTAACATTAATACATAATCGCCGTAAGGATTAAGCCCGCTTTTTCCTTGCCAGACTTTGGTTGATAAGAATGGTACATGTGGTGCTGGCAATGGCAAATACAAGAAAAACGGTTTTTTTTCTTTTTGGCTATTGCCTATATACTCAATTGCTTTATTCACGAAATTTATGGTAACCCCTTCATGTATAAAATCGCTCGATTTTGGACCTAAATGCCAAGTTGTATATTGATCTTTATTTTCAGACACTGCATCTGGTATTTTTAGCACTTTTCCATTCTCAACATAAACATACGGAGCCAAATCCAGTGACGCAGGAATTCCAAACGAATAGTTAAAACCAATATCGTTTGGACCATTAGTAACAGGTTTTGAAAAATCAATCGTACTAAAATCTTTTCTTTGCAAATTATCGATGTCGGTAGTATCCGCAAGATTCCAATTCCAGCCTAAATGCCATTTTCCAATAAAGGCAGTTTCGTATCCATTGTTTTTTAATAAAGAGGCAACGGTAGATCTACTTGCTGGAATCAGTGCTTTTGAAACACCACTCAAAAGGCCTTCTTTTAGTCTTGTTCTCCAATTGTATCTTCCGGTAAGAATTCCGTATCGGCTCGGAGTACAAACTGATGATGACGTATGTGCATCCGTAAATTTCATTCCTTCGGCAGCCAATTTATCAATATTTGGAGTGTGTATTTTGCTTTTTTCGTTAAACGAGCTAACGTCACCATATCCCAAATCGTCGGTTAATATGTAAATAATATTTGGTTTTGATTGTGCTGTGCCATAAGAAAAACCGCCAAACAACAAACAAATAAGCAATGATTTTAGAATAGGTTTTGTCATAATTTATTTTTTAGTTTTGAAACTAGTAATTTTAGAAAAATTTTCGCTGAGGTCTTTCAGTTTCGCCAAAAGGTTAACTCAATTGAAGCGTATTATGCTAATCAACTTTTTAAAAATTCTAACTGCTTCCATTCAAAATTTATAGCATCGTTTTCTTGAGGTATTCCTTTTGTGCTGCGTCCTTCGTCGATATATTTTAGCAGTAAAGATTTTAATTCCGTTACTATTTCAGGATTAATCGCTTCTACATTTTTAGTTTCACTTGGGTCAAGTTTTAAATTATATAATTGAACTTTTGGCAGTGTGGCAATAATTTTTTGGTCTTTTTTAGGATTTGGATAACTCCAACCGCCAGAATCGGGACATAATAATAATTTCCAATCACCTTTTCTAATCGCAAAACTCCCGTTAATGGAATGATGTACTGTGGCTTCGCGAAACGATTTGTCTAGTTTTTTATTGGTAAACAATGGCATCATACTAAAACTATCCTCTGCTTCGTTGGGTTTCAATTTGTAATTTACGATTTCGGCGCAGGTTGCCATAAAATCTGTGGTACAAATGGTTTCATTAGAAATACTACCTTTTTTGATTTTATTAGGCCATTTTGCAATAAAAGGCACTCTGTGTCCGCCTTCAAAAAGATCGGCTTTTGTCCCTCTATAAATACTACTAGGATTATGTCCTTTTTCTAAGAGCACTTTAAAATTTGCTGTGGTTGAACAACCGTTGTCGCTTGTGAAAATAATTAAAGTGTTCTTTTCAATTCCTGCATCGGTAACAGCTTTAATAACTTCGCCAACATAAAAATCCAACATCATTACAAAGTCACCGTAGGGATTTAAACCGCTTTTTCCCTTCCATTCACTTGTAGGCAAAATTGGTGTGTGTGGCGCAGTCAAAGGCAAATAAATAAAAAATGGTTTCTTGTTTTTACTGTTTGTATCGATGAACTGAACGGCTCTTTTTACAAAGTTGGGTAGTCCTTCTTCGTGGATAAAACCTTTGGAAATGGGTGCTTTTCGCCAATTTGCATATCTATCTTTATTTTGAGAAATGGTATCTGGTGTCGCTAAAGCCTTTCCGTTTTCTACATAAACATAAGGGCCTAAATCTAAAGATCCCGATAGACCAAAAGCATAATCGAAACCCAAATCGTTAGGATTATTTGTTATTGGTTTTGAGTAATCAATAGTTCCAAAATCTTGCGTTTCAAGATTATCAATGTCAGCTGAATCGCTAATATTCCAATTCCATCCCAAATGCCATTTGCCAATAAAGGCTGTTTGATAACCATTATTTTGCAACATTTTGGCAACTGTAGTTCGACTAGTTGGAATTAATGCCTTTGCAATACCGCTTAAAACATATTCTTTAAGTTTACTTCGCCAATTGTATCTTCCAGTCAAAATCCCGTAGCGTGTTGGAGAACATACTGATGAAGATGTGTGTGCATCGGTAAATTTCATTCCTTCAGCAGCTAATTTATCGATGTTAGGCGTT
>CAMCTL010000202.1 GCA_945878515.1 Flavobacterium psychrophilum
GATTTCAACACTTTGGACGATGAAATGAAAACACTTTGGGAACACAAAACGCAATACCAGCGCAAAGACGAACAAACTCCTGAAAATTTTTATGAACGAGCCGGAATTTGGGCCGAGTTCGGAAAAATTGTTTGTATTTCTGTAGGTTACTTTACCATCAGAGGCGATATTCGAAATTTTAGAGTGACATCTTTTTTTGGCGAAGAAAAGAAAATACTTCACGATTTTATCAATCTTTTGAACAATCATTTCAACCAACCGCAACACGTTTTGTGTGGTCATAATGCCAAAGAATTCGATATTCCGTTTATTGCTCGAAGAATGATTATTAACAATATTGGCATTCCAAACAAACTCAATTTATTTGGGAAAAAACCTTGGGAAATTCCCCATTTAGACACTTTGGAATTGTGGAAATTTGGCGATTACAAACATTTCACTTCCCTAAAATTAATGTGCAAAGTCCTCGGAATCCCATCTCCAAAAGGCGATATCGACGGCAGTCAAGTGGGTCACGTTTTTTATGTAGAAAAAGACATTGACAGAATCGTAACCTATTGCGAGAAAGACACTATTGCCGTGGCGCAGATTTTCCTTCGACTTCGTCGTGAAGATTTGTTAATTGAGGAAGAGATTGTTCATGTGTAAACAATGGCAATGGCAATATCAAAATTCAATATCAATTACAATTTAAAAATTCTTTTTTTGATATTGCCATTGCAATTGTAATTGTTATTGATTTATTACATTTACAAAAATTAGAAATTATGGTTTTAAGTAGATTTTGGTTGGTAATTTTCATTTCGTCGATTGTATTTGTGATTTTCAGTTTGTTTACGGGCAACAGTTACACGATTGACAATGTTTTAAACGGAAAAAAAGACGATCCTATTTTAATTTCTGAAAAATATATCGATCAGATTCCAGCTTTTATAAAAGACAGCATCAATAAAACGGAAGACAAAACCTTTATAATCAATAGAGATACATTAAACGCCGATACAACTTATGTTTACAAAAATAAAACTGTAAAAATTTTTAGTGGCGTGCAGAAATCAGATGGACTTTTGCCAACTTGCAAGGCCACTTTGATCGATCTTATTTTGCCACTTATGGCTTATTTGGCTTTTTTCTGTGGTTTGATGGAACTTTTAATCATTTCGGGCGCATCTGAAAAACTAGCCAAAGGATTGAGTCCGGTGTTCGTAAAAGTGTTTCCGAGTATTCCCAAAAATCATCCGTCGATTTCCTATATGACCTTGAACTTTGCTGCCAATTTCTTAGGATTGGATTCCGCCGCCACACCTTTTGGATTGAAAGCAATGGAAAGTTTACAAGAAATAAATCCCGAAAAAGACAAGGCCAGCGATGCGCAAATTATGTTTATGTGTCTGCACGCATCTGGATTAACATTAATAGCCACTTCTATCATAGGTTATCGTGCTGCTGCTGGCGCAAGCAATCCCGCCGATGTGATGTTGCCGTGCATTATCACTTCATTTATTGGAACAATTGCTGCTTTCCTTATCGTTGGAATCAAACAAAAAATTAATTTCAAAAGTGCTTCTTTGGTAATTGGGCTGATGGTTTTAATTGCTGCCATTATTGGTTTGTTGATGTATGTGAACCATTTGGATTTAATTGGCAAAAACTATTTTACCTCTAATCTTTCCGCTTTGATATTGGTGGGAATTATTGTTTTTACTTTGATATTTTCATTTATCAAAGAGAAAAAATTCACACAAGCCAACACGACTGTTTATGAAACCTTTGTGACTGGCGCCAATAATGGTGTTAAAACCGGAGTTACTATTTTTCCTTATGTTTTAGGAATGTTGGTTGCTATTTCGTTGTTCAGAAACAGTGGATTATTTGAAATTATTAGCAACTGGATTGCTTTTGCTTTTTCGAATATGGGAGTGAGCAAAGAAATCACAGACGCTTTACCGGTAGCCTTGCTAAGACCTTTTAGCTCAGCAGGATCACGAGGATTTTTGATTGATTCGATGAACACTTTTGGTGCCGATTCAATGACAGGAAGGTTGAGCAGTATTTTTCAATGCAGCGCCGAAAGCACTTTTTATGTGATTGCGGTTTACTTTGGTTCTGTTAACATCAAAAACACCCGATATGCATTAGGAACTATGCTTCTAGTTGATGTGATTTGCGTGATTACGGCGATTTTTGTGGCGAGCTGGTTTTTTTAAAATAAATCATAAATAAATTTTCTTGTTTTCAACGGATTAAAATCCGTTGCTACAAAATGTACCGAGCCGATGGCTCTATCAAATGTAAAAGTTCTTTAGGAACGAATTATATTGTAGCTACGGATTTTAATCCGTTGATTATTAATAATAATGAGAAACAGAGTTCCGTAGGAACGACAAATATTGTAGCAACGGATTTTAATCCGTTGATGACATCAAATAATTAGAAAACAAGTTCCGTAGGAACGGTACATATAAATATATGGCAAACACCTATCATCAAGTTTATATTCAGGTTGTTTTTGCGGTAAAATACCGTGAAGCTGTAATTGCTAATGAATGGAAATCTATAGTATTTGGTGTAATTGGTAATTTAATAAACGAAACAGGTTGTAAAACAATTATTGTAAACGGCGTTGAAGATCACGTTCATTGTTTTTTAGGGCTTAAGCCTTCGGTTTCAATTTCTGAACTTATGAAAACGGTAAAAGCAAAATCATCCAAATATATTAATGACCATAATTTAACAAAATCAAGATTTGAATGGCAGGAAGGTTATGGTGCATTTTCATACAGTCATTCTCAAATTAATTCCGTTTATAAATACATAGTCAATCAAGAAGAACATCATAAAAAACAAACATTCAAGGAAGAATACTTGGAGTTTTTAGATAAATTCGCAGTTCCTTTTGATGAAAGATATATTTTTGAGGATTTGAAATGAACCGAGCCTACGGCTCTTTTTTGATTGGGTTTGATTGTTCCAACGGATTAAAAATCCGTTGCTACAAAATGTACCGAGCCGCTGGCTCTTTACAACGCAAAAGTTCCGTAGGAACGATAAATTGTAGCAACGGATTTTTAATCCGTTGTTACAAAATGTGTCGAGCCGATGGCTCTATGAAACGCAATAATTCCGCAGGAATGTATCATATTGTAGCAACGGATTTTAATCCGTTGGTTAATAAATTGGAAGAAATGTTGAGTTCGATAGGAACGACCTAATAAAATTGCGATGATTTTTTATTGGTTGAAAAAATGTTGAATCAAATTTTAAAATACCATAATTCCCACCAATCTATTCCCATTAATTTATAACAATTCTAAACCATATCTTGACATAAATCACAAAGATTTCCCGCTACAATTCTTATCTTTGAATTTCATAAAAAAACTCTTAATATGGACTTTATATACCAGGATCCTTATCCAATTTTAAAAGATGATACACAATACAAAAAGTTATCTTCTGATTATGTAAAAATAGAACAATTTGGCGATAGAGAAGTTCTAACTATCGATCCAAAAGGTTTGGAATTATTAGCGCAAGAAGCTATGAATGACGTTTCATTCATGTTGCGTACAGCACATTTACAAAAGTTAAATAATATTTTAAACGACCCTGAAGCAACGGATAATGACCGATTTGTTGCCTATAATTTGTTGCAAAATGCATCGGTTGCAGTCGAAGGTCAGTTGCCTTCTTGCCAAGATACGGGAACGGCAATTGTAATGGCTAAAAAAGGCGAAAATGTTTATACTGGCGTTGACGATGCCGAGTGGTTATCGAAAGGAATTTTCAATACGTTTCAAAATAAAAATCTTCGGTATTCGCAAATTGTTCCGATTTCGATGTTTGAAGAGAAAAATTCAGGATCGAATCTTCCAGCCCAAATTGACATTTATGCAAAAAAAGGAGCTACTTATGAGTTTTTGTTTTTAACAAAAGGTGGTGGTTCTGCAAATAAAACGTTCTTGTATCAGAAAACAAAATCGCTGCTGAACGACAAGTCTATGGAAGAATTTGTTCGTGAAAAAATTAAAGATTTAGGAACTTCAGCTTGTCCGCCTTACCATTTGGCTTTAGTAATTGGTGGCACTTCGGCGGAAGCCAATTTAGCAGCAGTGAAAAAAGCATCAGCTGGTTATTTTGACAATTTACCAACATCTGGAAATATGGCTGGTCAAGCTTTCCGAGATTTAGAATGGGAGCAAAAAGTATTACTCTATTGTCAAGAAAGTGCTATAGGTGCGCAATTTGGTGGAAAATATTTTGCGCATGATGTCCGTGTTATTCGTTTGCCCCGTCATGCAGCTTCTTGCCCAGTTGGATTAGGCGTTTCGTGTTCTGCCGACAGAAACATTAAAGGAAAAATCAATAAAGATGGAGTTTTCTTAGAGCAATTGGAAGTCAATCCACAACAATTTTTACCATCGGTTCCGCCACATTTAGAGCCAGCAGTTGAAGTAGATTTGAATCGTCCTATGAAAGAAATCTTGGCTGAATTATCAAAATATCCTATCAAAACAAGATTAAAATTAAACGGAACTTTGATTGTAGCACGTGATATTGCACATGCTAAAATCAAGGAATTATTGGATGCTGGAAAACCAATGCCAGAGTATTTCAAAAATCATCCTGTGTACTATGCAGGACCGGCAAAAACGCCAGATGGAATGCCATCGGGAAGTTTTGGACCAACAACCGCCGGAAGAATGGATGTTTATGTTGAAGAATTCCAAAAAGCGGGCGGAAGTATGATTATGCTTGCGAAAGGAAACCGTACTAAAGAAGTGATGCAAGCCTGTAAAAAATATGGTGGATTTTATTTGGGTTCAATCGGCGGACCAGCGGCAATTTTAGCTCAAGATAATATCTTAAAAGTTGAGGTTGTTGATTTTGAAGAATTAGGTATGGAAGCCGTGCGAAAAATAACTGTTAAAGATTTTCCAGCTTTTATTATCACGGATGATAAAGGAAATGATTTCTTTGAGAATTTGTAGATTTTAATGAATTTAAAGACGTCTATACTTTCTATTTTTGTATAATTAAGTACTTTTGCAAGTAAAATACTATCCAACCAATTTAATTATTTAAAAACTAAATTTTAACGCAATGAAGAATATATTTATTATAATGATTTCTGCTTTCGTCATGACCACAATTTGTCAAGCTCAAAAAATTGATATCGAAAAAGTAGGTGGTGGTCACAAATTTTCCCAAAACGGACAAGTACTGACGATAGATAATCTGTCTAGTAAAGTTGCGTCTAATCAAGAATCTTTACGCTTGATAAATAAAGCAAAAACATCTGGTACATTCGCAACTGTTTTAGGATATACTGGTGGTTTTCTTATTGGTTGGCCCATTGGAACTGCCATTGGCGGCGGAAAAGCGAACTGGGGACTTGCAGGTATTGGCGCA
>CAMCTL010000203.1 GCA_945878515.1 Flavobacterium psychrophilum
AATTATTTTTCATACTGAATTTATAATAATTCGATAAAAATGAAGCTAATTTTCGAAACTTGCAACTATTTAGTTCCAATAATTTTTCACTAAATTAGCATCAAATAAACTCCAATATGCCAACAGACTGTATTAGCTATCAAAATTCAGGATATTTCTCTCCTTTAATGAATGATTATTTAGAACAAAAATCGAATTTACAGTCTCTTTATAGCCGGTTTCCAAATCTTGAAAATTTTGAAGAACAAATCATTGAGAAAGAAATCAATTTCAATGGTAATGAAAAAAGAGAAGTTTTAGTTTCGGTACTCAAAAAGCAATATGCTCAAATAAATGCTTCCAAAACAACTTTAAATAATATTAAACTCTTAAACAATTCCAACACTTTCACCATTACGACGGGTCATCAATTGAATCTGTTTTCTGGCCCTTTGTATTTTTTGTACAAAATTATTTCAACAATCAATTTAACCAAAGAATTGAAGGCAAAATATCCATCGCAAAACTTTGTACCCATTTATTGGATGGCAACCGAAGACCACGATTTTGAAGAAATAAATTATTTCAATTTCAAAGGGCGAAAATTTCGTTGGAACGCAAAAAGTTCAGGTCCTGTAGGTCGATTGTCTACAGAAGGTTTGGCTGATTTCTTTGAAGTTTTCGAACAAGAATTGGGTAAAGGAAAAAATGCTGAAGCCATCAAAAAACTTTTTCAAGACTCGTATTTGAATCATTCCAATTTGGCTGATGCGACTAGATTTTTAGCCAATGCACTTTTTGGCGAATATGGATTGGTTATTCTTGACGCCGATAATCCAGATTTAAAACGAACTTTCATACCCTATTTAAAGGAAGAATTAACAAAGCAAACGTCGTATAAAAAAGTAACTGAAACCACTGAGAAATTAAAAAATTACACGATTCAAGTTAATCCTCGGGAGATTAATTTGTTTTATATGGAAGACGATTTGCGAGAACGAATCGTTTTAGAAAATGGAATTTATAGAGTAAACAATACTAAAACAACATTCTCAGAAACCGAAATTTTAGATTTATTAGAAAATCATCCCGAAAAATTCAGTCCCAACGTAATCATGCGTCCGTTGTACCAAGAAGTAGTTTTACCCAATTTATGCTACATCGGTGGCGGCGGAGAAATTGCGTATTGGCTTGAATTGAAATCTTTTTTTGATGCCATGAAAGTCACATTCCCGATACTTTTACTTCGAAATTCAGTACTGTTGGCAACAGAAAAACAAGCCAAAAAAGCGGACAAATTGGGATTGTCTTGGTCCGATTTATTTATGAAAGAAAGTGAATTGATAAACCTAAAAACTAAGGAATTATCAAAATTCCCAATTGATTTTTCGGTTCAAAAGGAACATTTACAAAAACAATTTGAAGCGCTGTTAGAAATAGCCAATCAAACCGACAAATCCTTTCTTGGTGCAGTAAAAGCGCAGGAAACCAAACAAGTTAAAGGTCTAGAAAACCTAGAAAAACGTTTGCTAAAAGCCCAAAAACGCAACTATTCAGCAACATTGGAGCGAATTATCAATTTGCAAAATGAATTGTTTCCCAAAAGAAGCCTTCAAGAACGCCAAACTAATTTTTCGGAATTTTATTTGGAAAATGGAGCGCATTTTATTCCTCAATTATGCAATCAACTCAAACCTTTAGATTTTAATTTTGAAATTAGCATTGTTTCGTGAGGAGAAAATAACTAACATTCTTCAATAAATTGCTGAATAGATAAAATCAATCCATAAAAAAGTATATTTTTGCTGAAAATTTAAAAAAATAAAAAAATGACTACGAATAGAACTTTTACAATGATTAAACCAGATGCTGTCAAAAACGGACACATTGGAAACATCTTAGCAATGATTACAAATGCGGGTTTCAAAATTATTTCTTTGAAATTGACTCAATTAACAGTAGCCGACGCACAAGCTTTTTATGCCGTTCACGCGGAGAGACCTTTTTACGATGGATTAGTTGCATTTATGTCTAGCGGACCAATTGTTGCCGCAATTCTAGAAAAAGAAAATGCAGTTGCCGATTTCAGAACTTTAATTGGAGCCACAAATCCAGCCGATGCTGCTGATGGAACCATCCGTAAATTGTATGCTACATCGATGGGAGAAAACGCAGTTCACGGATCTGACAGTGATGAAAATGCAGCTATTGAAGGTGCTTTTCATTTTTCAGGAAGAGAGCAGTTTTAGTATTCAGGCTGCAGTTCAGGTTGCAGAAAGCAGCTGGATATTTATAAAATGTAAATCCCAATTCTATTTTGAATTGGGATTTTTTTTATCTGAAATCTGCAAACTGAAACCTGCAAACTGAAACCTGCAAACTGATCACCTCAACACAATATCCTTAATCACTTCGCGTTTCAATTCTTCGTTTATCATGGCGACAATTTTTGATTTTCCGTGAGTTAATTCTTCTCTCAAAACTGCCGACGAAAGTTCGACATATAAAGTACTTCCCTTTAAAACAACATTTTTTGTGTAATAATTTACTCCATTGCCCATTAGTTTTTTCCAAGCGTCTCTAACATCAATTTGATCCATTCCTGGCTGCAATTTATTGGCTTGGATAATTTGTTTCAAAACATCGCCAACTGTACTCTGATTATTTAGTCTTTTTGCCATCACCTAGAATATTTATCGAAGTTGCTTTTTTGTAATGGTATTGCTTTTTTTCAGCGTTTACAAAAACCATTTTATCGTTGGTAATTTCAATCAATTCCTCTGACCATTTGGCATAAGAAGTAACATAATCCAAGAAAACTTTATCCTTTTCGAACCTAATTTTTAAGCTTTCTTGAGTGTCGTTTACAATAAAACTGCCGTCCAATTGCGGCATTACTTTCTTTCTAAATCCACTATTATTTTTTCCAATTTCAAAATAATCATAACTTTGATTGATCTTATAATTTTTGTCTTCACCATCTTCAAAAACTACTTTTTCAATTTCCCAATATCCGTTGATTTTGGAGATATCTTCTGATTTTATCTCTTGCTGACAAGAGAAAAAAAGAAACGAAACAATTAAAAGTCCAACTATTTTTTTCATACATTTAATTTTTTGGAGCTAATCCTGCTGTCCACTATATCTTTTTATTTTTTATAAAGAAAAAAAATAAAAAGGATGCCGTTCCCATCAGGGCTAGGCTTTAGGAATCAAAATAACTTAATCTATTCGACAAAGTTAATCTTATTAAATTCTTTAGAAAACAAAAGAATAAAAATCTCTTTAAACTATTTTCAATATTTTTGGTCTTACTTCCAAAAAAAACACTAAATCTATGTCAAAAATAATTACAATACTTAGTCTTTCTCTATTCATCAGCTGTAGTTCAGAAACATCAACAACTCCAAATCCATTAGAAAAAATATACTTTCCTTCACAAACTAGCAATACTTGGGAAACAAAATCGATTGCAGATTTGGGTTGGAAACAAACTGCTGTTCAACCCCTTTTGGATTATTTAGCACTCAAAAACTCCAAAGGTTTTATCATTTTAGTAAATGGAAGAATCGTGCTAGAGAATTATTTCAACGGACATTCCGCATCAACTCCTTGGTATTGGGCAAGTGCTGGCAAAACTTTGACAACAACAATGACAGGAATTGCTCAGCAAGAAGGTTTGATCAACATCAACAACAAAGTTTCTGATTATATTGGAACCGGTTGGACTAGTATGCCACTTGTAAAAGAAAATCTGATTACCAACAAACATTTACTCACAATGACTTCTGGCATCGAAGATATAACTAATGGTGATGATGTCACTCCAGCAAAACTGACCTATAAAGCCGATGCAGGAACGCGTTGGGCATATCACAATGTCTATGTAAAATTGCAAGATGTTATAGCAAAAGCAAGTGGACAAACTTGGACTAACTATTTCAACACGAAATTGAGAGACAAAATCGGAATGACTGGAAATTGGATACAAATAGACAATAATAGCGTGTATTGGAGTACAACTCGAAGTATGGCGCGATTTGGTTTATTGATGCTCAATAAAGGGAAGTGGGACAACACCACAATACTAAATGAAACCTTTTTCAATGAAGCAGCAAATACGTCGCAAAACATCAATCTGAGTTATGGATATTTGTGGTGGCTAAATGGAAAATCAAGTTATCAATTGCCGCAATCCCAATTTCAATTCAATGGAAGTATTGTTCCTTCTGGACCCAATGATATGTATATGGCATTGGGTAAAAATGACCAAAAAATCTACGTAATTCCTTGCAAAAAAATGGTGGTCATCAGAATGGGAGAAGCTGCAGATAATGTAAACCTTGCACTATCGGATTTTGACGAAACACTTTGGACAAAAATTAAAGCTTTGTACCAATAAATTAACTTTTAACCAATTGACGGATTGGCCGAATAGCCTAAAATTTGAATTTATACTAATTTCAAATTTATTGATAGTACAATATTAATCTCTTTTTTTTTGTTTCACCACAAAGATTTTTTATAACTTCCTTATCTTCAATCACATATTGAACCAGATATTTATTAAATTCATTATTAAGATTAAAAGGTATTTCTTTTCCCTCAATATAAACAATATCATCTTCATTGGGATAAGTTGGTATCTTTGCCCACAATCTATTACGAAGTAATTCACATCTCTTTGTCTCTGAAAAACTTGTGTTAACAATATGGTAATTAGATAGAAATGGAAAACAAGTATGGGGATACTCTACAAGAATAACATTTTCTTGTAATCCTTTTTCAGAAGGAATTTTGATTTGGTATTTCCCGTTTTTAGAAGTTTTATTTGAAAAATATACTTTATCAAGCGTTATGAAAACAACTTGAACTCCTTTAGATTTCTCACCGTTCAAAAAATACTTAATCTCCCCATTAAAAACTATAGAATCATTTTCATTATATAAAAATCGATGTTCTTTTGTTTCACTATATATTACATTTGCAGACAAATTTATACTTAGTAGAAGCAGCATTACAATTTTTAAAATATAATTCGCCTTAACCATCATTATTTGATATTTTTTGTAAATCTACAATTATTTAAAAAAACTATCTACAAACTCATATTTATTGAAGACTTGTAAATCTTCAATACCTTCGCCAACTCCAATGTATTTTACCGGAATCTGGAATTGGTCAGAAATTCCTATAACAACTCCACCTTTAGCAGTTCCGTCCAATTTTGTAACAGCAAGTGATGTCACTTCGGTAGCGGCTGTAAATTGTTTGGCTTGTTCGAAAGCATTTTGTCCTGTTGAACCATCGATAACCAATAAAACATCGTGTGGCGCATCACCAACTACTTTTTGCATTACGCGTTTTACTTTGGTCAACTCGTTCATTAAATTAATTTTATT
>CAMCTL010000204.1 GCA_945878515.1 Flavobacterium psychrophilum
GTCAACTAACCGTTTTTATTTTAGCAATACTTACTATTTCTTCTTTAGGAAGTAAGGATTGTCTATGGTTATTTGAAAGATTAAGAAACAAATAAAACTAATATACAATCCTGATGAAAATCAGGATTTTTTTTTGAGTGTAAATGAAAGATGAAAAAAGAACTTCTCCAATTTCTCCCTCTCCTTTGGAGAGGGCGGGGGAGAGGATTGCAATACAAGGTATAATAGGCTCTTTTCACCATCAGGTGGCGCAAGAATATTTTGGCACTGATGTTAAGGTCGATGAATGTTTATCGTTTGATAAATTGATTGATAGCTTGTTGTCGGGAAAATCAGACTTAGCAGTTATGGCTATTGAAAATTCCATTGCAGGTCCAATCATCCCAAACTATGCTTTGATTGACAAAAATAATTTGCACATTATTGGTGAGCATTATTTAGATATTCATCAAAATTTAATGGCGCTGAAAGGTCAGAATATTAAAGATATTTTAGAAGTTCATTCGCATCCAATGGCATTATTACAGTGCATGGAGTTCTTGAAAAACCACCCGAACATCAAATTGGTTGAAGATAAAGACACTGCTGAAACAGCACGAAGAATTCACGAAAATCAATTGAAAGGAATTGCCGCTATTGCCAGTAAAACGGCTTCTGAAATGTATGATTTAGAAATTTTGGCTCCAGAAATTCAAACCATTAATAATAATATGACTCGTTTTGTTATTATTAGAAAGGAAAATTCATTTGTGCCAGAAAACGAAATTAATCGCGCTTCTATAAAATTCGAATTGGATCACAAACGTGGAAGTTTAGCAGCAGTTTTGAATGTAATGAGCGATTGTAAACTGAATTTAACCAAAATTCAATCCTTGCCAAAAATAGAAACACCTTGGAAATATTCGTTTTTTGTGGATGTGACTTTCGAAAAATACGAAGATTACACAAAAGCAAAATCATTAATGGAAATTATGGCCGAATACTTCAAAGTATTAGGAGAATATAAAAATACAAAACCTTAAAAAAGGAAATTCCAAAAGATAAATAACAAATTCCAAAAAAGGAATGAGTTAGGAAAAAAAATAAGTATGATTACAACAGCAAAACGTCTGGATATAGTGGAAGAATACTATTTCTCATCCAAATTGAGAGAAGTAAGACAATTGGCTTCTGAAGGGAAGCCCATTATTAATATGGGTATTGGAAGCCCAGATTTGAGACCGTCGCAAGCTGTTATTGACGCTGTAACTTTGGCAATGCAAGAAGAAAATGCGCATCAATATCAAAGTTACCAAGGATTGCCAGAATTGAGAAGTGGAATGGCTGATTTTTATCTAAACAACTATGGTGTTGCTTTGAATCCAAATACCGAAATTTTGCCTTTGATGGGTTCCAAAGAAGGAATTATGCATATTTCGTTGGCATTTTTGAACGAAGGCGACCACGTTTTGATTCCAAATCCAGGATATCCTACTTATTCTTCAGTGACGAATTTGGTTGGAGCAGTGCCGATTTATTACGATTTGAAGGAAGTGAATAATTGGGAACCTGATTTTGAAGCTTTGGAAAAAGTAGATTTGTCGAAAGTAAAATTAATGTGGTTGGGTTATCCGCACATGCCAACAGGAGCAAGAGGCAGTCTTGAATTGTTCGAAAAGTTGGTGATTTTTGCCAAAAAGCACAACATATTGTTGATTAATGATAATCCATACAGTTTTGTTTTGAATGATAATCCAATGAGTTTGTTGCAAGTGGACGGTGCAAAAGATGTTGCATTAGAATTGAATTCTTTATCTAAAACCTTCAACATGGCAGGTTGGCGAGTGGGAATGGTTTTAGGAAATGCAGCTTGTATCGATGCTGTTTTGAAAGTGAAGAGTAACATGGACAGCGGAATGTTCTTCGGAATTCAAAAAGGAGCCATTGAAGCCTTGAAAAGCGACAAAACTTGGTTCGATTCGATGAATGCCTTATATAAGAAAAGAAGAATCTTAACGGAACAATTAGCTGAGAAGTTGGGTTGCGAAGTTTATAAGGAAGGTGTTGGCTTATTTGTTTGGGCAAAATTGCCAGACGGAATCACATCATCGGAAAAATTTATAGACGAATTATTATATGAGAAATCAATTTTTATTACGCCAGGGACAATATTCGGTTCTAATGGAGAAGGCTACATCCGATTTGCACTTTGTGTAAAAGAGGAAAAAGTACAAGAAGCAATCGATAGATTTTAGCGTATAATTGTCATTGATTTTTGCAATTGATATTGCCATTGGAATTTGGAGTTTAAAAATATTGGAATTTAATGAAAGTACACGTAATAGGAATAGGATTAATTGGTGGTTCGATGGTTTTGGACATCAAATCACTACATCCAGAAGCAACTATTTATGGAATTGACACTAACGAAAGTCATTTAGCAGAAGCCATTGCTCTAGGAGTTGTAGATAAAGCCGCGATTTTCGAAGATTTGGCTGAAGCCGATTATGTAATCGTCTCAGTTCCTGTGGATATTGCCTTGACGGTTTTGCCTCAAGTTTTGGATGCTATCGGAGAAAACACAATAGTTTTCGAAGTAGGTTCGACCAAAATTCCTATTTGCGAAGCCGTTGCTAATCATGCAAAAAGAAAAAATTTTATTGCCACTCATCCCATTGCGGGAACAGAATTTTCTGGACCGTCGGCGGCGATTAAAGGATTGTTTCAAGGGAAAACCAATATTATTTGCGAAGTAGAAAAAACGACTTTCAAATTACAGGAAAAAGCGTTAGAATTATTCAAAAGGATGGGAATGAGAATCCGATATATGGATCCAAAATCACACGACAAGCATATTGCTTATGTGTCGCATTTGTCGCACATTAGTTCATTTATGCTAGGCAAGACTGTAATTGATAAAGAGAAAGACGAGCAAGATATTTTTGATATGGCGGGTTCTGGATTCGAAAGTACGGTTCGTTTGGCCAAAAGCTCTCCAGCCATGTGGACGCCAATTTTTAAACAGAATAAAGAACAAGTCGTAAAAACATTGGAAGAATATATTGCTAATTTATCTCATTTTAAAGCGTTGCTTGAGAATGATGATTATGATGCGATTTTCAACGAAATGCAGAGCGTAAATAGAATTAAAGAAATATTGAACGGAATAAGCCCCCCAGCCCCCAAAGGTGGAGTTGAAAAAAAATAAAAAAATAAACCTCTCGGCTCCCCTCTCCTTTGGAGAGGGGCTGGGAGTGAGGAACAACAAACAAAAAACCATAAACAAAAAACAAAAAATAAGATGGAAAACAAGAAAGAAATGAGAAATTGGTTGAACGAATTCAATTTGACTCATCCCTTTGTAATTGCAGGTCCTTGCAGTGCAGAAACAGAAGAACAAGTCTTGAAAATTGCTCACGCTTTGAAAGATTCAGATGTAAGCGTTTTTAGAGCGGGAATTTGGAAACCAAGAACGCGTCCAGGAGGATTTGAAGGTGTTGGCGAAATTGGATTAAAATGGTTGAAAAAAGCAAAAGCTGAAACGGGATTGCTTATGGGAACAGAGGTTGCCACTGCGGCACACTGTAAATTGGCTTTAGAGAATGATATTGACGTTTTATGGGTGGGAGCTCGTACAACTGCCAATCCGTTTGCAGTTCAAGAAATTGCTGATACTTTGAAAGGTACTGATAAAATTGTGTTAATCAAAAATCCAGTAAATCCAGATATGGCTTTATGGTTGGGTGGAGTAGAACGTTTGTATGCTGCGGGAATCAAAAATTTAGGAGTAATTCACCGAGGGTTTTCTACATACGAAAAAACCAAATACAGAAACATTCCAGAATGGCAAATTGCAATCGAATTGCAGAATAAATTCCCTGATTTGCCTTTAATCATCGATCCATCTCATATTACAGGAAATCGCGATATGATTCTTGAAGTAACTCAAGAAGCTTTGGATTTAAATTATGACGGTATGATTATCGAAACCCACAATGATCCTGAAAATGCTTGGAGTGATGCCGCTCAACAAGTGACACCAGACGCTTTAAAACAAATTTTCAAAGATTTGAAAGTTAGAAAGGTAAGCGGAGATACACAAGATTTTGATCAAAAAATGACTAAATTAAGAGCAAACATTGATGTTTTAGATGCCAATTTGTTGGAGCTTTTAGGCAAGAGAATGAAAGTTGCAGATGAAATTGGTCAAGTGAAGAAAGAGAATAATGTAGCGGTTTTGCAAAACAACCGTTGGAATGAAATTCAAGCTAAGATGATTGCCGAAGGTTCAAAAAAAGGATTGACCGAAGAATTTATCGTTAAATTGTTTAGAGACATTCACCAAGAAAGTATTGAACACCAAGAAAAAGTTTTGAATTCTTAGTATTATTATTTTTATAAAATATAATCTCCACAGTTTTTTATTGTGGAGATTTTTTTTAGATAGGCTTTATAGTGTTTGCTATTTCAGTCTGCCAATGATTTTATTATTACTTTTCAAAGTCGTTTTTCTCTTGAAAAAATTGACAAATAAATTTTCATTGACCCTTTTAAGGTTAGTTTTGTGCAAAAAAACGAAAACATGAAAAAACTACTACTTATTTTAACTTCATTATTTTTGTATTCTTGTGCCCCTACAATTTCCACAACTTCAATGCAAAATTACAGTCAATTGAATCCTCAGGACAATGTAATTGTATACCGCGAAGGCGAAACTTTGCCAATTGATATTAAAATCATTGGAAGAACTGCAATTGGAGATTCTGGATTTACTACTAATTGTGGATTGGATGTTATGATTGAAAAAGCAAAAAACGAGGCTAGGAAAATCGGAGCGAATGCTATCGTAATTACCAAGCATATTCTACCAAGTGTTTGGGGCAGTACTTGCCATCAAATTAAAGCCGATTTAGTAAAAACTGGAGTTCAGACAAAAGTTTCCCAAAATATTGTACAAACGGACACTATTGCAAAAAACATTGCACCAGTTACTTATGACAGTAGAATCGTAAAAAGTCCAATTAATTACAATAAATTCTTTTTAACCGTTAACTATGGTTTTGGATATAGAACAGCAGGTGTTGAAAAAGGTACTCCTGAACTAGAAAAGACTGTCCAAAAAGAACTAGGTTCAGGAAATTCTCTTCTAATGAAAGCAGGATATAGAGCCAACAAAAGTAACTTTTATGGGCTGGTGTATAGCAGATTTTCAAGTTCATACAATTTAAATAGTAACCCGTTGGGTGTAATTAAATTATTTGTGTTTTAATATTATTTATTGGTCTGTCAAAGATAAATTTATTGACATATTGAACTAAAGTTAAAGCTGTTATTTTGGCTAAAATTCTTGTTTTAAATCCTTGAAAAGATTTAGCATAATT
>CAMCTL010000205.1 GCA_945878515.1 Flavobacterium psychrophilum
AAGCGATTACGAGAATTTTTTGAGGAAGTGATTCCAGAAGACATCAATCTGATGGTTCAAAATTTAAACGAGTATCGCAAAACTTTGAAAGGAAACTTTGAAGAGAAAGTTCAAAAAATGAATGAAATTACAGAGAGTTTAAAGAATAAAGAAAATAGAGAATAGAATAAATCAATAGAAAATGATCAAAACAGACATACTTATAATTGGAGCGGGACCAACAGGATTATTCGCCGTTTTTGAAGCAGGATTATTAAAATTGAAATGCCATATTTTAGACAGTTTGCCTCAGCCAGGCGGACAACTATCTGAACTATATCCTAAAAAACCAATCTATGATATTCCTGGATTTCCAGAAGTATTAGCAGGGGATTTAGTAGATAATTTGATGGAGCAAATCAAACAATTTGAACCTGGTTTTACACTTGGAGAACGTGCCGAAAAATTGGAAAAACAAGAAGATGGGAGTTTTATTGTAACTTCAGATAAAGGAACAAAAGTTCAGGCATCTGTTGTAGCAATTGCAGGTGGATTAGGGAGTTTTGAACCTCGTAAACCATTAATTGAAGATATTGAATTTTATGAAAAAAGAGGTGTAAAATACTTTATCAAAAACCCAGAAAAATTCAGAAACAAAAAAGTGGTAATCTCTGGAGGTGGAGATTCAGCTTTAGATTGGAGTATTTTTTTGACTGACGTAGCATCTGAAGTTACCTTGATTCACCGAAGAAACGAATTCCGTGGTGCTTTAGATTCTGTAGAGAAAGTACAGGAATTAAAAAATGCTGGCAAAATAAAGATGATTACACCCGGCGAAGTTGTCGGCTTGAATGGTGCTGAACATTTAGAATCTGTTGATGTAGATATTAACGGTGCGCACCGAAATATTCCAACCGATTATTTCATCCCTCTTTTTGGATTAACGCCAAAATTAGGGCCTATTGCAAACTGGGGATTAGAAATTGAAAAAAACGCTATCAAAGTGAATAATTCTTTAGATTATCAAACTAATATTCCTGGAGTTTTTGCCATTGGCGACGTTAATACGTATCCAGGAAAACTGAAATTGATTCTTTGTGGATTTCACGAGGCAACTTTAATGTGCCAAGCGGCTTACCAAATTATCAATCCTGGTAAAAAATATGTCATGAAATACACCACAGTTTCTGGCGTTGATGGATTCGACGGAACACGAAAGGAAGCACCTAAAGCAGTAGTAAAAGCAATTGATTAATAATAAATTTGATGCGCTAGAAGGCGTCAATAACCAAAATTTTATAATATGTCACAAGACGTTAATATAAAAATTACCGATAGAGAAGGGGTAGCGCATACTGTTCAGGCACCTACAGATATGAATATGAACTTGATGGAACTCGTAAGAGCTTATGAACTGGCTCCCGAAGGTACAATAGGAACTTGTGGCGGTATGGCAATGTGTGCTTCTTGTCAATGTTATGTTTTAAACCAAGTGGCACTACCGGAAAAAAACGATGACGAAGAAGCAATGCTCTCTGAAGCTTTTAATGTAAAAGATAACAGCCGTTTGGGTTGTCAAATTTACATTACAAATGACTTAGAAGGATTAGAAATTGAGTTAGCGCCAGAGTCATAAGTAACGCAATTAAAATAACGCCGTATTTTTTTTCTAAGGTGCTCCTAACAATTACGAGTAATTTTAAATTATACGATACGACATTATACAATTCAAATTACTTATATTTGTTTTTAATGGTGAAACAATTATGATGACAAACAATTAAACCCATAGACATGAAATTTTTAATACTAAACTGCTTGTTTTTATTAAGCATACTGTCAATGTCGGCACAAATCGATTCTACAAAAACCGACAAAGACAATATCAATTTTGACGAATTTGTCAGTGCAGACGGTGAAAGCACAAAACTTTTTTGCAGTCAAAAAATAGCATATCTTTCACCTTACCGTTTTATTTCATTTGGTTATGAAAATATTTTCTCTACGGCAATTTCTACCGTTAGCAATCCTGAAACTACCAATTCAAACACAACTACGAACTCAATTAATCAATTAGGAGGTTTACGATTTGCTGTAAATACACCTGTAATATCGAAAAATAGTATAACCGTTAGTCTTGGTGCCAATATTTGGAACTCAAACGTTGCTCTAGAAAAAGTGCCTACAGATGAGTTTAATAAAAACATAAAACAACTAAATAGTATAGGTCTAAATGCTACAGTATTTAAACCTTTTAATGAAAAAAACTTTGCGATTTTTCAAGTTAGTTGCGACATTAACGGGAATTATACTAATGTAAGTGACATCAATGGCAAAGGATTTACTTTTAGTGCCACAGCAATTTATGGTTGGAAAAAAAGCGATAATTTTATGTGGGGTCTTGGTGTCAGCAGGACATATCGTGCAGGAGCTTTGATTCATATTCCTGTTGTATTGTATAACAGAACGTTTAACAAAACTTGGGGCATTGAAACAGTTTTTCCGGCAAAACTCAACATCCGTAGAAATTTCAGTCCAACCTCTTTACTGATGCTAGGTTACGAAATTGAAGGAAACTCCTATAACATTGCTACTTCAGGAGCCAGTGACCTGTACCTCAGACGTGGAGAATTGAAACCTAGATTGTCTTATGAACAAAAAATCAGCGGATTTATTTGGCTTGCTGCCCAAGCTGGAGTAAGGTTTGACTGGCGATATGATGTTTATGATATAAAAAATCCGTCAGCAAATGAAAAATTATTATTTGCAAATACGCTGGGAAATCCTTTTTACTTTAATTTAAGTCTAAATTTTGTAAGCCCATAAATGCGAACAATTATTGACAGAAATTATTTTTATTTTTTGACTTGCCTTTTCCAAACATCTGTTCGGCCAAACACGGATACGCCAACAAAGCCTCTAACTTCTAATGTATTATTGTCCACAAGCGTCATCGTACAAGAATAGTCATTTCCGTTTTTCGGGTCATAAATCGTACCGTCTTCCCAGATGCCATTTCCTTTATAGACAAAGCCTAAAAGATTTTCTAAACCCTTAAGTGGTCGAGTTTGTAGTTTTTCGTTTGGATTGTTTATATCGGTTTTTGGTTTATTGTTTGCATCATTTGGAATTTTTAACCAAACAATTTTACCGTAAAACTTATCAGATTTTTCATAAATCTGAACCATTGCCGTTCCTTCACCGTTTTTCCATATACCTGTAACTGCATTAGCCGCTTGCGCCGCAGATTTGGTTACATAAGAGCACATTAACACGCAACACAGAATAAAAATAATGTTTTTTTTCATAATTAGGGTATGTCTTTTATTTTGTTAATTAACAAAGAAAAAAGATTTAATTGAATTTGCAAGTAATTTTAAGTACTTCTTAACAAATATGAACTAGTAAAATTTTAATCAATTGCAATAAATACCATCCTTAAAAAGGATTAAACACAACCAATTGTTGATTTTAATAGTGCACTAGAAAACATTTTATAATTCTATTTTTAATAGTACATTTGCACAGCAACCCTGTCAGGGTCTTATTCTCTGGCAGGGTTGATTATTAATAACATACAGAAAAATGCCAAACATTCAAGAAGAAATCAAAAAACGAATTCTCGTGCTCGACGGAGCAATGGGAACGATGTTGCAACGCTATAATTTTTCTGAAGAAGATTTCCGAGGAGAACAATTCAAAGATTTTCCGCATTCGCTCAAAGGGAACAATGATTTATTGTCCTTAACGCAACCAAAAGCCATCAAAGAAGTTCACGCTTTGTATTTCGAAGCTGGTGCCGATATTATAGAAACCAATACTTTTTCAGGAACAACCATCGGAATGGCGGATTACCATCTCGAAGAATATGTCTACCAACTCAATTACGAATCGGCAAAACTAGCTCGCGAAGTAGCCGATGAATTCACGGCAAAAAATCCAAACAAGCCTCGTTTTGTTGCCGGTTCTATTGGACCAACAAACCGTACGGCAAGTATGTCGCCAGATGTCAACGACCCAGGTTACCGTGCCGTAACTTTCGACGATTTGCGCATAGCCTACAAGCAACAAGTCGAAGCATTAATTGATGGCGGCGTAGACTTACTTTTGGTAGAAACCATTTTCGACACGCTAAATGCTAAAGCAGCACTTTTCGTCATCGAACAAGTCAAAGACGAACGTAATCTTGATATTCCAATTATGGTTTCAGGAACCATAACGGATGCTTCCGGAAGAACACTTTCAGGACAAACGGTGGAAGCCTTTTTAATCTCGGTTTCACATATTCCGTTGTTAAGTGTTGGTTTCAATTGCGCTTTGGGAGCCGATTTGTTGAAACCGTATTTGCAAACTTTGTCGCATAATACTTCATTCAATATTTCAGCACATCCCAATGCAGGATTGCCCAATGCCTTTGGAGAATACGACGAAACACCAGAGCAAATGCAAGCCCAAATCCGCTCTTATTTAGACGATAATTTAGTAAATATCATTGGTGGTTGTTGTGGTACAACTCCTGAACATATTAGGTTGATTGCTGATATAGCCAAAGATTATCAACCGAGAGTTTCGACTGAGGTGATGTAATGGTTTTATAATTTGAAATAAATTAAAAATTCAGCAAACTATGTTAAGGAGTTTTAGTGTACTGTTCTTATTGTTTAATTTGATATTATTTTCAAGTTGTAAACAAGAAATCAAAGTTGATAGAGGTCGGGCATTGATTACTGAAAATATAAATATTTTGTTAGATTCTATTGAAGGTTTTGATACGAGTAAAATGCCTAGTCCAAAATATCCGAATGAATTTAACGTAAATAAAATTGAGATTAAACAGATAAAAATAGGGCTAATTGATTCTGTTTTAGTTCAAAATATAAATGGATATAATTCATTTTTTATTATTAATAGAAATGATTTAGTTAATTTCAAATCAAACTATAAAATAGAGATAGTAAAGATTAATAATTATGATATAAATTACTTATTTGTTAGTTTTTCAAATTTTCAAATAGATAATGATAAAGCTACTATCGATGTAAAAAAAGTAATTGGTATCAGTATGACCAAGGACAGGTATTTTTTTAAGAATGAAAACGGACATTGGGTTTTTATAAGTAAAAAAAATATTGGAATTGGATAAATATATCTCCAGCTTTCAAAGTGTTCTAAAAAAACGAAAGTTCTTAAAAATACGGATGCTCTGCGAAGTCTCCCGACTTTGTAGCTATTCCAATGAGCAACAAAGATAAGCTAGTAAGTTACTAAAGTTGTAACGGCATATAGGATTGGGTACGAAGTCGGGAGACTTCGCACAGCGTAGAAAATTTTAAATATCCAGACAC
>CAMCTL010000206.1 GCA_945878515.1 Flavobacterium psychrophilum
TTGTTGACAAAATTCCCGTGCTCATCAAAACGTTGCATAAACTTGTCTTCCATCGGGTTGAAATCAGGATGTTCCCAATCGTATTTAATGACCTTTTTGTATTCCGGGGTTTCATACATCAGCGAAAGCACAAAACCTGTAATCAATCCTGCCAAATGTCCTTCCCAAGAAATTTTATTATCCACCTCTGGAAAAATATACCAAACCATTCCGCCATAAACCAATACTACTGCCAAAGATAAGGCGACCAAACGATAATATTTGGTTTGGATTCCTTTGAAAAAAATAAAACCAACCAAAACATAAATCAAACTACTAGCACCAATGTGATAATTTTCTCTTCCGATGATCCAAGTAATAATTCCCGAGAGTAATATTCCTAAACCAATAACTGCAAAGGTTTGTTTGGTATAAAAAAAACGAATAGCTGCCAACAAAATCAATAAGGGTATCGAATTGTTGTACAAATGTTGCAAATCAGAATGGATAAACGGGCTAAAAATTACGCCTTGCAAACCTGAAATTGTTCGTGGGAGGATTCCGTTTTGGTAAAAATCAAAATCAAATTTGATTTGCAACCAATACACAAACCACAAAAACAACACAAAAAATAGCGGTAAAGCGATAACTGAATTGGAATATTTGAAATGATGGTCTTCCATTTGGAATTTTAGATTGAAGATTTTAGATTTCCGATTACTCAAAAATACAACCAAAATCAATTTGATGCTATTTTGTCAGAAGTAGGAAAGAGGAAAGATGAAAGATGAAAGCCGTATGAAGGAGTAATAAAAAAGAGAAAGGATTAACAAGTTTATCGTAAATGCTTAGCTGTGTTTTATAAAAATCTTAAGTTTGTAAATGTTTGAATCTGAAATCTAAACTCTAAAATCTAAAATCACCTTGGAAGCACCACTAGCCGAACGGATTCGTCCACAAAAATTAGAAGATTATATCAGTCAGTTGCATTTGGTGGGGCCTAATGGTTCGTTGACGCAACAAATAGCGAAAGGAATTATTCCATCGTTGATTTTTTGGGGACCACCGGGAACAGGTAAAACGACTTTGGCACAAATTATTGCACAGGAATCCAAGCGTCCTTTTTATATTTTAAGTGCGATCAATTCGGGTGTAAAGGACATTCGCGATGTAATTGAAAAAGCCAAACAAAGTGGCGGAATATTTACTACAAAAAATCCAATTTTGTTTATTGATGAAATTCATCGGTTTAGCAAATCGCAACAAGATTCTTTATTGGCGGCAGTCGAAAAAGGATGGATAACCCTTATTGGCGCCACGACCGAAAATCCAAGCTTTGAGGTTATTCCCGCTTTATTGTCCCGATGTCAAGTCTATGTTTTGAATGCGTTTACGAAAACTGATTTGGAAACGTTGTTAAAACGTGCCATTAAAACCGATACTTTTTTACAAACAAAAAATATCACTTTAACCGAAACCGAAGCATTGATGCGACTATCGGGTGGCGATGGTCGAAAGCTTTTGAATATTTTTGAATTGGTTATTAATGCTTCGGATGCTGATGATATCGAAATCACAAACCAAAGAGTTTTTGAGTTGGTGCAACAAAACACGGTGTTGTATGACAAAACTGGCGAGCAACATTATGATATTGTTTCGGCTTTTATCAAGTCGATCCGTGGAAGCGATCCCAATGGCGCGGTGTATTGGTTGGCCAGAATGATTGAAGCTGGCGAAGATGTAAAATTCATTGCCCGACGAATGTTGATTTTATCGAGTGAAGATATTGGCAATGCCAACCCAACCGCTTTTATTATGGCAAACAATACTTTTCAGGCCGTTGCCACCATTGGTTATCCCGAAAGTAGAATTATTTTGAGCCAATGTGCGGTTTATTTGGCGACTTCCCCAAAAAGTAATACTTCGTATTTAGCCATTGGAGCTGCGCAACAATTGGTCAAACAAACGGGCGATTTGCCTGTTCCCATACATTTGCGCAATGCACCAACCAAATTAATGAAGGAATTGGGCTATGGCGAAGACTATAAGTATGCGCACAATTTCGAAAATAATTTTGCCGAACAGGAATTTTTGCCTGAAGCCATAAAAGAAACGGTTCTTTATAATCCGGGAAATAATTCGAGAGAGAATTCTACCAGAGAATTTTTGAAAAATAGGTGGAAGGGGAAGTATGGGTATTGAGGCAGTTTTGGAGTTTATAAGGTTATAGGTTTAGAGGTTTAGGGGCTGAAAAAATCAAATTTACTGGAACGCTTCAAACACTAGTGTAAGAAGCAATCAAGTGTCACTTGAACGTTTCGTGCACAGTGCGCGGAGCAATCAAGTGACACTTGAAACCATCAACAGCGTTGCGCAAGGGCCTCAAGAAGCACTTGAACATCAGAACGCCTGTGCACGGAGGGTTCCAGTGAATTTTTGGGTTGTTTAATGAAAAATAGGATAATTTCTTTGTTTTCGAATACAAATTCTGTTATGGTTCGTTTTCAAACAGCGCGAACATTCTGCATCTTTTTCAAAACAGCAAGACCATCAGGAAAACTAAGTGATAAATCTTAATTTTCTTAATGGCCTCAATGGTTTATAATTTGGTATGCTTACAGAATTAAAGCATCGAAATATCCAATAACAGTCTGTATTTATTTTGTTTATTCTTCTTTTTTATCAGGAAATAGTATTGATGCCAACACCGACAACACTAAAACACCACCAATTACCATCAAAGAATATACTGATTCAATGTGATAAACGGGAGCTATTACCATCTTAACACCAATAAACGAAAGCACAAAAGCCAAACCATAAGACAGTTTGCTGAACAAATGAATGAAATTGTCTAAGAGAAAAAACAAAGCTCGCAAACCAAGAATTGCAAAGATATTGGAGGTGTACAATATAAACGGATCGTTAGAAATATCAAAAATTGCTGGAATAGAATCCACGGCAAAAAGCAAATCGGTAAACTCAATTACCGCTAAAACAACCAATAATGGTGTTCCAATTTTTTTGCCATTTTCTATGGTAAAGAATTTGTCTCCATCGTACTTTTCGCTAACGCCGAAGACATTTCTAATTAATTTAGCGCCACGTGTATTGTTGTAATCTTGCTCATCATCATCATCGCCCGACGACCAAGATTTGATTCCGGCATAAATCAAGAACAAACCAAAAAGCGTCATAATGATATTGATATCATATTTGAAACCATCCATACCAGCCAAGTTCAGCAACTTGTTTAGGTAAGTTAGTTCTATTAAAAACGCTCCCGAAAAGATGAAAATCGCTCTTAAAACCAGTGCTCCAATAATACCCCAAAACAATACTTTGTGCTTGTTTTCATTTGCTACATCGAAAAATTTGAACACCAAAATAAATACAAATAGGTTATCAACAGAAAGAGCTTTCTCGATCCAATAAGCCGACTGAAATTCATAAAATTTAGCAGAACCAGCAATATTATAGACCAATCCACTAAAAACCATTGCCAATGTAATCCAAACCGAGGACCAAATCACGGCCTCTTTGTTTGTAACTACGTGACTTTTTTTATTAAAAACCCCCAAATCTAGGGTTAGCATTATAAGTACTGCAATTGCAAAAGTAATAACAAGCCAAGGATGTTCTGAAAAAATAGGATGATTGTTCATTTGTTTAATTTAAAAATTATTGTCGGATTTTGTGGTAATGAATTAAAAACGGAAAAAGTGTAAATACGAAAAAATCATATTATTCTAGACCTCAAAAATTTTAAAAACTCTTGAAGTCACTGTTTATAATATCTTTATTAAAATATTACCAACTTTGTGATGTTAGTTAATATAGAAAGGCTAGTTCTAGGGTACATATTTAATTTTTTAGTTACAAATGAAAAATAAAATTAGCTTAAACCTCACATAATGAGTAAATACCAATAAATTATTTTTCTGTAAAAGATTTTTTGTATTCTACTATTTTTTTATAAATTTATTTGTTTGCCCATTTAGCTTGTATATGTAAACACCACTATTTAATTCGGTTACATCTAAATTTATTTCATTATTTCCTCCAGTTACATTTTTTACCATAACTTTTTTGCCGTTGGTATCAAATATTTCCAAAATGGCATTTTCTCCATTTGATAATTTGTTGGTAATATTTATGAAGCTTTCGGTAGGATTTGGATAACCAACAAACGAATTTTTCAAATATATTTCTTGCTGAAATAAAGACAATGTACCAGAAAGTGAATAAACATCGTAAATGAGAGTGTTATTTGGTGAATTTGCACTAGCTACCAATTTATATTTATTGCTAGAAGTTTTAATTATTCTTGCAAACTGTCTATTTTGAATGGTTTGTATTAAATTGTTATTCTCGTTAATAAGGTATAAGTTGGTATTATCATCATATAAAATTTCAAACAAATTATCTTGATTGAATAATTTGTCGGTGATAAAATGAATTCTTCTTGGTCTTGTAGTAAAATTTATAGTTTTAATTAACGTATGTTGTTCATTATAAATTTTCATTGTGTTAATCGCTAAATTATCCCAAGGAATTTGTAACGTATAGTAATAGATTCCACTTTCAATATTAAAGGCATTTAAAGTACCTCCCGTAGAGTTTAGCACAGCCCAATCATTCTGGTTTGATGTCCAATCTGAATTATATGAATTCTCTAATGTTGCTTGTCCAAAAGACAACTCTGAAATTAAAACTGTGGCGATTAAGCCTAAAATAATTTTTTTCATAATATTTTTTAGTTCCCAACACTTTTTGTGTTTTGGCTTCGGGATTAAATTAGCCATTAAAGATTAATTTTTGTGGTTTTTATTTGTATGTTTTAGTTTTAAAATATTAAGTTTTTGTATGACAAATTTTCTGTACAAGAAATCAAAAGTTTTTAAAAGCCTTTGAGGTCTCAACCTAGAAAATCTATAAAAAATTTATTTTACAAATATTGATTGGCGACCGTTTTTACTGTCTGTTCTAATTTTCTGTCTGTGGTTGGTTCTCCGATTGCGTTGAATTTCCATTCTCCGTTTTTGTTATAAAAAACACCCATCACCATCGACACATTTCCGGCAAAACCAGCACCGTTGGCAATGTCAAAAGTGGCGAAAATCTCGTTTACTTTTGTTGGCGTTCCTTCATAAATTCTAATCGAAGCAAACGGAATAGTGGCAAAATCCTGTCCTTGAAAACTGTTTAAAACAAAAGCAACCGAAGTACAAGCAGGATTCAATCTTGAAAAATCGACGGTAATTATTTCGTTATCCAAGCCATCATCTCCGCCCAGATCGCCTGTTCGATCATCGCCGCT
>CAMCTL010000207.1 GCA_945878515.1 Flavobacterium psychrophilum
ACAATATACAATTTCTAAACAAAATCAATTGCTTAGTTTTACAAAGTCAAAATTAAAATAGTGAAAAATTACACCGTTAAACTTTACCAAAAAACTGATTATGAGCATTGGAATGCATTTATTGGTCAAGCCAAAAATGCTACTTTCCTATTTCATCGTGATTTTATGGAATACCATTCCGATCGATTTCAGGATTATTCTTTGATTGTTTTGGATGACGAAAAATGGGTTGCTGTGCTTCCTGCCAATGTGGTTGGGAATGAAGTGTTTTCTCATCAAGGATTGACTTATGGCGGATTGGTATACGGTGAAAAAATAAAATTGGCGTCGGTTATTGCAATTTTCAAAAGTGTATTGTCTTTTTTGAATGAGAACAGAATCGATAAATTACAGTTAAAGTTAGTACCTTCTATTTATCATCAAAAGCCCGCCGAAGAATTAAACTACGCCTTGTTTTTGGCGGAAGCCCATGTAATTCGAAGAGACACATTGGCTGTTTTGGATTTGTCGAAGCAAAATAATTTATCGAAACTCAGAAAAAGAAGTATTCAAAAAGGAATTTCGAATGATTTTGTTATTCAAGAAGTAGATGACTTTGAAGATTTTTGGAACGATATATTAATTCCAAATTTGGCTCAAAAACACCAAGCCAAACCCGTTCATATTTTAGAAGAAATAACAAAGTTGAAAGTCTTGTTTCCTGAAAACATTCGTCAATTTAATGTTTATGAAAATGGAATTATAGTTGCAGGAACTACTATTTTTGAAACTTCAACTGTTGCTCATAGTCAATACATTTCAGGCAAAGAAGACAAAAATGAATTGGGTGGTTTGGATTTGCTATTTCAGCATTTGGTAACTGAAACTTTTAAAAACAAACGTTTCTTTGATTTTGGAATTTCCAATGAAAATCAGGGACGAAAACTAAATGAAGGTTTGTCATATTGGAAAGAAAGTTTTGGAGCGAGTACTATTGTGCAAGATTTTTATGAAGTAGAAACTTCAAATTATACCAAACTTGAAAATGTTATAGAATAATTTTCACTAGTATGAAATACGAAAACCTACTTTCTAGCATAGACGAAACGCACCAAACCTTGCAGCAAAGTGCGGTAAAGGCTGTAAATAGTCACATCACCTTGCGAAATTGGCTCATTGGATATTATATTGTAGAATTTGAACAAAACGGGGAAGATAGAGCGGAATATGGGGCGAAATTGTTAAAAGAATTGGCGAATAGTCTTAAAGTAAAAGGGCTTGGAGAAACTAATTTGAAACAATGCCGAAAATTTTTTCAGTTATACCCTCAAATAGGTCAGACAGTGTCCGACTTTTTAGAAAACAATCCTGTAAAATTTAAAAACCTAATTAGTCAGACACCGTCCGACAAATTTAACTTAGTCTTACCAAATGAAATTGAAGACGTAAAATGTGAAAGTTTTGAAGCTAAAAAAAACTATTACGAAACAGTTTTTAAACAAATTTCATTTTCACATTTCATCGAATTGATTAAAATTGACAATAACATAAAACGCAAATTCTATGAGTTAGCCGTAATAAAAAACACCCTTTCAGTTCGGGAGCTAGAGCGACAAATAGCCACATTAACTTATGAAAGAGTGGGCTTGTCAGCCAATACTGATTTGGCATTCCAAGAATTAAAAAACAAAATAATTCCAGAAACTACGGACGACGCTATAAAATCCATTTATTTTTTTGATTTTCTAAATTTACCAAACACCCATCTTGTCCAGGAAAGCCAATTGGAAGAAGCGTTAATAAATCATCTGGAAAAATTTATTATCGAACTCGGAAATGGTTTTTGTTTTGAAGCCCGTCAAAAACGAATATTGATTGATGATGAATATTGTTTTGTCGATTTAGTTTTTTATCACAGATTGCTAAAATGTCATATTCTTATTGAATTGAAAGTAGATAAATTCAAACATGAACACCTGTCGCAACTCAATAGTTACGTTGGATGCTATAATGATCAAGTGAAACAAATAGATGATAATCCAACAATTGGAATTTTGCTTTGTACCGAAAAAGGAAATAAAATGGTCGAATATGCGTTGGCTGGAATGGAAGAAAAATTATTTGTAAGCAAATATTTGGTACAGTTGCCCCAAAAAGAACAATTGATACAATTTATTGAGAATGAATTGATAAATAACGATATTACCGAATGATAAAATTCCTCGATTTAAAAAAAATAAATACGCCTTACGAAACCGCTTTTCAAGATAAATTGAAATTGGTTTTGGATAATAATTGGTATATTTTGGGCAATGAAGTTTTGGTACTAGTAAGATAGTTCAGGATTTTTTTGAAGTGGAAACTAATAGTAGTTTTATATCGAATGATATTTTACTATAAAAGTTGTAATAGAAGTAAAATAAATTATTTTTAACAATTAATTTTAGTACAGTATTATGAAAATAGTTTTTCAAACAAAGCAAGAAAGCAACCAGCAGCAATTGGAAAATTTCTTACAACTTTCGGGCGCCGAACGATTATCTAGTTTTTTGAGATTGTCTAAACGTATCAGTAATTTTCCAGTCAAAAAGCAAGTACAACAAAAAACTAAAAATTTTGTAATTAATATAGAACTTACTGAAAATGCAAATCTGGGAAAATAAAATTGACGAATTTGTAAAATTAGCAAATAAGAATCAAGTCAGAATGCTATTTATTGGTGGCGCAGCAGTCAATTTTCATGGATATCAACGCCATTCAGCGGATGTTGATATTTGGATTGAAACTACCGAAGAAAATTTCAAAAAATTAGTAATTGTTTTTAATGAAATGGGCTATGAAATACATGATTTCCCATCAGATGTAAAAAATAAGCTTCAAAATATTTCCGTGAAATTTTCGCCAGATGATTTGGATTTAGAGTTAATTACAAATTTCGATGTCAATAAAACATTCGACCAAGCGTATCAAGAAAGTGAAGTTGTAATTGTTAATGACAATGAATTCTTGCGTTGGAACGTGCTATCATTAGAAAATTTAATTACAAGTAAAATAAAAGCAAACCAACCAAATGATTTATTAGATGTTCAGCAACTCCGAGAAATTAATAGAAAATGATAAAATTCCTCGATTTAAAAAAAATAAATGCGCCTTACGAAACCGCTTTTCAAGAAAAATTGAAATCGGTTTTGGATAATGGTTGGTATATTTTAGGAAATGAAGTGGTAACATTCGAAAACAATTTTGCAAATTATTGTGGCGCAAAACATTGCATTGGTGTTGGCAATGGTTTTGATGCTTTGGTTCTGATTTTTAAGGGATATATTCAATTAGGAAAACTCCAAAAAGGAGACGAAGTCATTGTTCCTGCAAACACATACATTGCAAGTATTTTAGCCATTTTAGAAGCCGATTTAGTTCCTGTTTTGGTCGAACCAAAATTAGAAACCTACAACATTAATCCTGATTTAATTTCAGAAAAAATCACATCAAAAACCAAGGCAATTCTCGTGGTTCATCTTTACGGACAATTGGCAGAAATGGAAAAAATAAGTGAAATTGCCATTCAAAATAATTTAATTGTTGTAGAAGATGCCGCTCAGGCTAATGGGGCAGTCAGCCCCCTAACCCCCGAAGGGGGAATAAAAGCGCGTAGAAAGGCTCCCCCTTCGGGGGCGGGGGGGGCTGCGTATAGCTTTTATCCTGCAAAAAACCTAGGTGCTTTAGGCGATGGTGGCGCAGTTACAACAAACGATTCGGAATTGGCAAAAGTCATACAGTCGCTGAGAAATTATGGATCTGAAGTTAAATATCAAAATGAATATATTGGTGTCAATTCAAGATTGGACGAAATTCAAGCCGCTTTTTTGAATGTAAAATTAACCAATTTAGATGCTGAAAATACTATACGAAAAGAGATTGCAAAACGTTATTTAGAGGAGATAAAAAACGAGAAAATTATCCTACCTACTTTGTCATCGCGAGGCACGACACAATCTCATGTCTTTCATTTGTTTGTCATTCGAACCGAAAGCAGAGAACATTTACAACAATATTTATTAGAAAACGGAATTCAAACTGTAATACATTATCCCATTCCGCCACATCAACAAAAAGCTTTCAACTTCTGGAACCATTTGTCTTTTCCCATAACCGAAAAAATACATAAAGAAGTTTTGAGTTTGCCAATGAGTCCAGTATTAACATCCGAGGAAGTGAGTTTTATTGTTTCAATTTTAAATCAATATTGACTTGCAATTAATAAAAAAAATCATTCAAACCAATCTATTTAAAATTACTTCTTTAAATAGTATAAGTGTCCTCATAAAAATTGGAATTGGACTGGTCACATCAAAACTTTTAGCTGTTTTTGTTGGTCCTAGCGGAATGGCTTTGGTAGGGAATCTGCGGAATTTTTCGACTTCATTAGAAGGTATTTCAACTCTTGGGTTTCAAAACGGAATTATTAAATATGTTGCCGAAAGTAAAGACGACAAACAGCAACTTCAGAAAACAATTTCGACAGTTTTTATCAGTTTGTTTTTAGTTGCGATTCTTTTGAGCGGAATTTTGTATTTTTTGGCTGCCTTTTGGAACAAACAAATTTTCGGCAGATATTTTGAATATGAAATTGTTTTTAAAGCTACTGCATTGGCTTTGCCTTGGTTTACAATTTCTGTTTTTTTGCTATCAGTTATTAATGGTTTAGGAAAATTCAAGGAAGTCATTTGGATTAATATTGGAGGAAATCTGATTGGATTGTTGGTTTCAATCAGCCTTATTTTACAATTTAAAACTTTAGGTGCTTTACTGTCAATAGTTATTTCGCCAGCATTATTGTTTTTTGTAACCTATTATTTTTTTGCTAAAGAGTTCCAATTTTCGAAAATAATTCGATATAAATATTTTGATTTTAATGTGATAAGGAACCTCTCTTCCTATTCCTTAATGGCGTTGGTTTCTTCCGTTTTAGGGCCATTGGTCTTTTTAGCAATTCGGAAAAATGTTATTATTGTGCTTGGCATCGAACAGGCTGGATTCTGGGAAACAATGTGTCGAATTTCGACCTATTATATGATGTTTATTTCTACCATCTTGACTGTTTATTTTTTGCCCAAATTGGCTGTTGCCAAAGACGATTTGGAAACCAAAAAAGTATTTTGGAGTTTTTACAAAAATATTTTACCTCTATTTATTATTGGTGTAATTTTAATCTATTTTTCACGAACTTTACTAGTAAAATTACTTTTTACAAGCGAATTTCTTCCGGTAGAAAATTTGTTTTTTTGGCAATTATTTGG
>CAMCTL010000208.1 GCA_945878515.1 Flavobacterium psychrophilum
GTTTGTAAATCTCCTAATTCCTTGAAATCAACAATATCAAAATGAGACAACAGTCCTTCTGGTAGAAAACAAGAAAACATTGAAAAATCCATTTGCTTTTTTATGCAAATTTATAACTTCTCCCCAACTTTTTTATGTGAGCCATAAAATGTCTTTAATTTCTACTTCATTGGCAAGTACTTTCTTTTTGTATTTTACATTGTATACAGTTATTGGATTGATATACTTTTTTGAAGTTTCTTCTTCTCTTAATTTGGGTGTAAATTATAAAATTTGGATATTATCGATTATGTTTATTCTATGGATATTAAATTATTTTTTATTTATAAAACCACGAGAATTTTTAAGACAAGATTTTAAAAAAGATAAAAAAGGTGGGATCGTGATAATTTTACTCACTGCTTTATTAATCTTTTTGTTTGTTTTAGGTGCAAATTTAAATAGAGGAAAGATTGCTGAAGAGCAAGAAAAAGAAGAAATTCAAAATAAGCGATAACTAGATTATGATTCTAAATATTTTACATTTCTGATAGTTTTCGAAATAAAAATTAAGAAAGATCTATTTCAATTCCCATTCTAACCCCAAAACTATCATCAATCAATTCCGCCACAATTCGTCCTGATTTCATTGCTGCGTTTATCGAACCGTTCAATAAATGATCGCCACAAATAAATAAATTGTCATTGATTTTAATTTTGGAATGGTCAACTTCATTGGACACTTTTTCTTGATTGGGTAAAGCATACTGGATGCGATAGGTCTTTAATAGCTTCCAATCGGCAACGTGGTTTCCATACCATTGTTTCAATTCGGATTTCATATTTTCGGCAAGAGTTTCGTCGTCAATTGCCGGAATTCCATTATAGGAAACAGAAATTAAAACTTTTCCTTCGGGCGCATATTGATTGGAAATATTAGACAGTACCGTCAAATTGTTTGCCCATTTTTTATCGGTGGAAGCATTTAAAACCACAACTGCTTTTTGGGTTGGAGCAATACTTGCTTCAAAATAAACATTGGTTACTTGGTGGAAATTTTGTTTCGTTTTCGAAATGTAATTGCTAGCAATACCAATAGCTTCGGTAGCAATAATAATTTTATCTGTTTCTACAGTTGACCCATCTTCGAAAATGATTTTGTTGTTTTCGATGGCGGTAACTTTCACGTTGTACTGAATCGAATTTTCTGGAAGCATTGCTACCAATTGTTTTGGGATTTCTTCCATACCCAATTCTGGAATAGCAGCATCGCCTTCAGAAAACATTTTCATTACAAAATCGAACATATTGCTAGATGTTGTCAAATAATTTTCTAGAAATATTCCTGAAAAGAAAGGCTTGTAAAAACGATCTATCATTTTTGGACTGAAACCATACTTTTTAAGTTTCGCAATAGTTTCGATTTCGGGCTGTTTGAATAGATTAGGAATGGAAATATTCACCAATTTATTTTTCAGAAAAAAGGTGTTTATTTTATCTTTCAAAGAACCAACGGGAGCAAATAAAGTTGCAAATATTGCCGTGGGACGTCTAAACGGATCGGCAATTTCGAATTGTCCTCCATCATAAAGTACGGTGGCACCCGGCAGAAATCGTTTAAGATTTAATTTTTTGTAATCCAATAACGCTTTTGTTTCTGGATATTCAGTCAATAAAACCTGAAAACCTCTGTCGAGTCGAAAACCATCAACGACATCGGTTTTGATTCGTCCGCCAGCACGATCACTTGCTTCCAGAATTTGAACTTTGTATCCTTTTTGATGCAAATAAACAGCAGCAGTTAAACCTGAAATTCCTGCGCCAATAATCGTGATGGTTGGTTTCATTTGTAATGTTTGTATGAGAATTCAAAATTAAGGATTTAAACTTTCGAAAACCAAAAATCCCGTCCCGATATATCGGGACGGGATTTCTATAATAATGCAACAAGCTATTATGCCAGCATTGTCACTGGGTTTTCAATATATTGTTTCAAAGTTTGCAAGAACTGAGCTCCGGTTGCACCGTCGATAGTTCTGTGATCACAAGCTAGAGATAACATCATTGTGTTTCCTACCACGATTTGTCCATTTTTCACCACTGGTTTTTCTACAATCGCTCCAACTGAAAGGATGGCAGAATTCGGTTGGTTGATGATGGAATTGAATTCCGTAATACCAAACATTCCAAGGTTGGAAATTGTGAAAGTACTTCCTTCCATTTCGGTTGGCAATAATTTTTTGTTTTTGGCTCTTCCTGCAAGATCTCTTACGCTTGCTCCAATTTGAGACAAACTCATACCATCCGTAAATGGCAATACTGGAACTACTAATCCGTCTTCAACGGCAACGGCAACACCAATATTCACGTGATAGTTGATGATGATGGATTCAGCAGTCCATTGTGAATTGATTTTTGGGTGTTTTTTCAAAGCCAATGCAGAAGCTTTAATCACCATATCGTTAAAAGATACTTTTGTGTCTGGAACGCTGTTGATAATTGCTCTTGATTTCATCGCTTCGTCCATGGTTACCTCGATTACCAAGTTGTAATGTGGGGCAGTGAATAAAGATTCTGCCAAACGTTTCGCTATGATTTTGCGCATTGTAGAGTTTTTAATCTCTTCGGTGGCAACTTGTCCTGCTGGAATGTATGGTTTTGCAGCTGGCGCAGCGGCTTCTGTTTTTGCTGGTACAGCATTTGCGGCAACTGGTGCAGCTGCAGCTTGTGGGGTAAAGTTTTCCACATCACTTTTAGTGATACGTCCGTTTTCACCGGTACCTTTTACTTGAGTCAATTGAATTCCTTTTTCGCTAGCAATTTTCTTTGCCAATGGCGAAGCCAAAATTCTTTGACCGTCAGCTGGTGCTTCTTGAACAGTTGGAGCAGCGGTTTGTGCAGCTGGAGCGGCTTTGGCTTCTTCAACTGGAGCGGTTACGGGTGCAACTCCTCCACTAGCAACAATTCCACTAACATCAGTTCCTGCTGGTCCGATGATAGCTAATAAACTATCAATTGGAGCCGATTCTCCTTCTTGAATTCCGATATATAATAAAGTTCCTTCGTTGAAAGATTCGAATTCCATTGTTGCTTTGTCAGTTTCGATTTCGGCAAGCATATCGCCTTCTGAAACTTTGTCACCTACTTTTTTCAACCAAGTAGCTACAGTTCCTTCGGTCATTGTATCGCTCAAACGAGGCATTGTTACTACAACAACTCCTGCTGGAAGTTCAGCTGTTTGTGGTTTATTGTTTGTTGTTTGTGGTTCAGCAACTGGAGATTTTGTTTCTGAAACGGTTGTTTTTTCTTCAACTTGAGTTTCTGCTTTTGGAGCTGCTGCTCCGCTTATTAAAGCTGAAATATCTTCGCCTTCGTTTCCGATTATAGCTAATAAAGAGTCAATTGGAGCGGTTTCGCCTGCTTGAATTCCGATGTACAAAAGCGTTCCTTCATTGAAAGACTCGAATTCCATTGTTGCTTTGTCGGTTTCAATTTCAGCTAGCATATCGCCTTCGCTTACTTTATCGCCCACTTTTTTTAACCAGGTTGCTACCGTTCCTTCTGTCATTGTATCGCTCAAACGGGGCATTGTTATAATTGTGGCCATAATTGATTTTTATAGTTTATGAGGAATAAATGGATAGTTTTCTTGTTCGTAAACTACATCGTACAATTGTTGAATTTCTGGATAAGGAGATTCTTCGGCAAATTTTACACATTCTTCAACTAAATCTTTTACTTTGCGGTCTATAGCCTCAATTTCCTCTTCTGTAGCATATTTTTGATCTTTGATTACATCAAGAACTTGAGTAATTGGGTCGATTTTCTTGTATTCTTCTACCTCTTCTTTAGAACGGTATAATTGTGCATCTGACATCGAGTGTCCTCTATAGCGATAGGTTTTCATTTCAAGGAAAGTTGGTCCGCCACCGCTTCTAGCTCTATCGATAGCTTCGGTCATAGCTTCAGCCACTTTAACTGGATTCATTCCATCTACTGGACCGCAAGGCATTTCATAACCTAAACCTAATTTCCAAATATCAGAATGATTCGCAGTTCTTTCTACAGAAGTTCCCATGGCATAACCATTGTTTTCAACAATAAATACTACTGGTAAATTCCACAACATTGCCATATTAAAAGCTTCGTGCAAGGAACCTTGTCTCGAGGCACCATCGCCAAAATACGTCAATGTTACGCCTCCGGTATTGTTATATTTGTCACCAAAAGCCAAACCAGCTCCCAAAGGAATTTGTCCGCCTACGATGCCGTGACCGCCATAAAATCGATGTTCTTTAGAAAAAATGTGCATAGAACCGCCCATTCCCTTTGAAGTGCCTGTTACTTTTCCTAAAAGTTCTGCCATTACACGTCTTGGATCAACACCCATTCCTATTGGTTGAACATGATTCCGGTAAGCAGTAATCATCTTATCTTTTGTCAAGTCCATTGCATGTAATGCGCCGGCTAGCACTGCTTCTTGACCATTGTATAAATGTAGAAATCCTCTAATTTTTTGTTGAATGTATAAAGCAGCCAATTTGTCTTCAAACTTTCTCCAAAGCAACATGTCCTCATACCATTTTAAATAAACTTCTTTTGTAACTTCTTTCATCTGTTTATATTTATTGTTTTTCATTGGTCTCCCGATAGCTATCGGGAGGAACATCCACTACAACCTTATATGTTAATAAGTATTTTTATGGCTGTTTCATCTAAATTGTTTGTTTTGCTATTATTTTTTATGTGATTCATTCAAAAACCATAAGGATTTTGCTGCCTAAAATGTATAGGTTACAAAAATAGGATATTATAAGGAAGTAGTAAAATTATAAAGCCACTTTTTGATTTTTTTACAAGAAGTTTTTATCAAACATAAGCGGTAATAGATTTTTGAGCGAATCGGACTTGTAAATTCTTCCAATTTCTCCCATAAAATAAATTTCTATTGGCAGTTCTTGTTTGATTTCATATTCTGCAATGGATTGTCTGCAAGAGCCACATGGAGGAATTGGCGAAGTGGTTTGATTGGTATCAGAAGCCGCAGTGATTGCCATTTTTAAAATTTTCGCATCCGGATAAATGGCTCCCGCTTGAAAAATAGCAACTCTCTCGGCGCATAGCCCTGATGGATAAGCAGCATTTTCTTGGTTAGAACCCAAAATTATTTTTCCATTGTCTAGTAATAAGGCAGTTCCGACTCTAAATTTGGAATATGGAGCATAAGCATTTTTTCTAACTTCGACCGCTTGAGACATTAGAT
>CAMCTL010000209.1 GCA_945878515.1 Flavobacterium psychrophilum
AAATTCAGTTTTCGAGGAGGATTTTAAATAAAAAAACAACTAACCTTTATTTTGTTACAAAAAACGAAATGTTTTTTGATATATTAATCGTAATTTTGCAGCGATGAATAAAACAAGTATCCATATCTGTACTGTTTCAAGGACAAACAAACCAACTGCTTCTCCCGAAGTACGGATGCTATAATACCAGCTCCAAATGTGTTTTGTTCTATTTATTCATTTTTCATTTTTATCATTTTGAAATTATTTTTATTATCCATCGGATTATTTCATCCTGAAAACATCAATTTTTTCTACTTATTATCGTATACCCTACTTTTAGGTATAATTTTTTATTGCACTTATTTTGTGATAAAATGGACTAAAAATAGTTTTTCGGTATCGTTGTACAATATAATTTTTAACACACAATTCAACTCTTGAAATGAATATATCTATAGTAGTAACTCAAGAAGAACATTATAAATATTCGCAAGAAATATGCGAAACAATTGAATCTTCTGCTTTGTTGAGAGGTACTGGAATCGCCAAAAGAACACCCGATTACATCCAAAAAAAAATGGAAAGCAAAGATGCTGTTATTGCCTTAATTGGCGATAAATTTGCCGGTTTTTGTTATATCGAAAGTTGGCAACACGGCAAGTTTGTAGCACATTCCGGATTAATTGTTCATCCAGATTATAGGAATTTAGGTTTGGCAAAAAAAATAAAATCATTTGTTTTTGATTATTCTTTGCAAAAGTATCCTGATGCCAAAGTTTTTGGAATCACAACTGGTCTGGCAGTAATGAAAATTAATTCGGATTTAGGATATAAGCCAGTTCCATTTTCTGAATTGACTAGTGATCCTACATTTTGGTCTGGTTGTAAAACTTGTACTAATTTCGAAATTTTAAAAAGTAAAGATTACAAAATGTGTTTGTGCACCGGAATGCTTTACGACCCAGCCGAAAAACCAAAAGACCCACCAAAACATCCGTTTAATGTGCGGATTTGGAATCGATTGAAGGAGATAAAAGAAGCATTATTCTTAAAAAAGTAAATCCTCTCCCCAGCCCTCTCCAAGCGAGAGGGAGTTGAGCAACAAAATAAAAGTTACAAATTATTAAATTAAACATAAACTCATCTTTACCACTAACGGCTCCCTCTCCTTCGGAGAGGGTTGGGGTGAGGAAAAAATAAACACAATGAAAAAAGTAGTATTAGCATATAGCGGAGGATTAGACACCTCGTATTGTCTAAAATATTTAAAAAACGAACAAGGTTTTGAAGTTCATACCGTACTAATCAACACAGGTGGTTTTGATGATGCCGAATTAAAAGCCATCGAAGAAAGAGCTTATGAATTGGGTTCAGCAAAACACGCCAGCCTTACTATTGTCGATAAATATTACAATAAAGCAATAAAATATTTGATTTTTGGCAATGTTTTAAAAAACAATACTTATCCATTATCAGTGAGTGCCGAAAGAGTTTTTCAAGCTATTGAAGCCATAAAATATGCTAAATCTGTTGGTGCAACTGCCATCGCTCACGGAAGTACTGGCGCTGGAAATGACCAAATCCGTTTTGATTTAATTTTCCAAACCATCGCTCCCGAAATTGAAATCATCACGCCTATTCGTGACTTGAAATTATCAAGACAAGAAGAAGTAGATTATTTGGCAAAAAATGGCGTGCATTATTCTTGGGAAAAAGCGCAATATTCTATCAACAAAGGACTTTGGGGAACCAGTGTTGGAGGAAAAGAAACCTTGACTTCTGGAAAACCATTACCTAGTGAAGCCTACCCTTCGCAATTGACAAAAGAAGGCGAAGAAAAAGTAACTTTAGAATTCGAAAAAGGCGAATTAGTTGCTGTAAATGGAACAAAAGACAAACCATCAAACAATATTGTAGCTTTAGAAAAATTGGCAAATGCTTACGCCATCGGTAGAGACATTCACGTTGGTGATACCATTATCGGAATCAAAGGAAGGGTTGGTTTTGAAGCTGCAGCTCCTCTAATTATTATCAAAGCGCACCATTTATTAGAGAAACACACGCTTGGAAAATGGCAACAATATTGGAAAGAACAACTCGGAAACTGGTACGGAATGTTGTTTCACGAAGGGCAATTTTTGGATCCAGTAATGAGAAATATCGAAACATTCTTAGAGGACACTCAAAAAACAGTTAATGGAACTGTAACCGTTTCTTTGAAACCCTACCACTTTTCATTGGACGGAATCGAATCGGATAATGATTTGATGAATACAGGTTTTGGACAATACGGAGAAATGAACAATGCTTGGACATCAGACGATGCGAAAGGATTTATCAAAATTTTAGGAAATGCACAGAATATATTTTCATCAGTAAATAAGGAGACTTATGAGTAAGCCCCACCCTAACCCTCCCCAAAGGGTAGGGAACCGAGTTGGTTAAGAAAATTTAAAGTCTGTTTTAAAATAGAAAATTATGATTTCAATAGGTATTATAGGCGGCTCAGGTTACACTGCTGGCGAACTCATCAGAATATTGATGTTTCACCCCAATGCCAAAATCGATTTTGTGTATAGCACAACCAATGCTGGAAAACCACTTTCGATGGCGCACCACGATTTGTTGGGCGATATCGAAATGAATTTTACCGAAAATGTAAATCCTAATGTAGATGTGGTGTTCTTGTGCTTGGGTCACGGAAAATCAATTTCGTTTTTAGAAAACAATCATTTTTCAAACGAAACCAAAATCATCGATTTAGGAAATGATTTCCGTTTGACAAAAGACAACCAATTCAGCGGAAAATCATTCGTTTACGGTTTGCCAGAGTTGAACAAAACGGATATTAAAACCGCACTATATATTGCAAATCCCGGATGTTTCGCAACAGCCATTCAATTGGCTTTATTGCCATTGGCGGCCAACGGATTATTGAATGACGATGTTCATATCAACGCCACAACTGGAAGCACGGGAGCTGGAGTTAGCCCTTCGGAAACCACTCATTTCAGTTGGAGAAACAACAATTTGTCGCATTACAAAGCCTTCAATCACCAGCATTTGGGCGAAATCAATCAAAGCGTAAACCAGTTACAAGCAGATTATAGTGACGAACTAATTTTTGTTCCCAACAGAGGCGATTTTGCCAGAGGAATTTTTGCTACTTTATATACCAAGATAGAAGAAAGTTTAGAGGATTTGGTTGCCAAATACGAAGATTTTTATGCAGACCAACCCTTCGTAACTATTACTACGACTGATATCAATATGAAACAAGTGGTGCAAACGAACAAATGTATCATCAGTTTAATGAAAAAAGGAAACCGGCTTTTGATTACATCAATTATCGATAATTTAGTAAAAGGTGCATCAGGTCAAGCCATTCAAAATATGAATTTGATGTTTGGATTGGAAGAAAGCACAGGATTACATTTGAAACCATCAGGTTTTTAACAAAGTTAAGGGTTATAAGTTAAATGTGAATTAACGTCTAACTTCTAACCTCTAACACATAACTTTTAACACAAAAAAATGAACTTATTTGACGTTTACCCATTATATAATATTACGCCTGTAAAAGCATTAGGCTGCAAGATTATAGACAACAAAGGCATAGAATATTTGGACTTATACTCAGGTCACGGAGTGATTTCTATTGGTCATACCCATCCTGAATATGTGGCAAAAGTAAAAGAGCAATTGGATAATTTAAGTTTTTACTCGAATGCCATTCAAAATCCACTACAAGTAGAATTGGCTGACAAACTTGGCAAATTATCTGGTTTGGAAGAATACAGTCTCTTTTTGTGCAGCTCAGGAGCAGAAGCAAACGAAAACGCCTTGAAACTGGCTTCTTTTCATACCAATAAATCAAGAGTCATTTCGTTTAAGAATGCTTTTCACGGTAGAACATCAGCTGCGGTAGCTACTACAGACAATCCAAAGATTGTTGCCCCAATGAATGCCCAGCAAGTGGTTACTTTTTTGCCTTTGAACGAAATCGATTTGGTTGAAGCTGAACTAAAAAAAGGCGATGTGGCTAGTGTAATTATCGAGCCAATTCAGGGCGTTGGTGGGTTAGACCAAGGAACAACTGAATTTTTTCAAGCATTGGAAAAAGTTTGCAATCAATACGATGTGGTCTTAATTCTAGACGAAGTACAATCAGGATATGGTCGAAGCGGAAAATTCTTCGCTCATCAACACCACGGAATTCGTCCAGATATTATTTGTATGGCTAAAGGTATGGGAAATGGTTTTCCTATCGGTGGCATTTTGACTTCTCCAAAATTCAAACCTAGTTATGGTTTATTGGGAACTACTTTCGGCGGAAGCCATTTGGCTTGTGCAGCAGGAATTTCCGTTTTAGATATTATCGAAAAAGAAAAATTAATGGACAATGCGAATAAAATCGCCGAATACTTTTTTGAAGCTATTAAAGTAATTCCAGAAATTATAAAAGTAAAAGGAAGAGGATTGATGCTTGGGGTTGAATTTGATTTTGATGTTAGCGCACTACGAAAGAAAATGATAATGGAAAAACATATTTTTACAGGAAGTTCCAGTAATAAAAATCTTTTACGAATTTTGCCTCCATTGACTATTAAAAAAGCTGATATTGATACTTTTATAGCTGCTTTGAGAGAATCTTTGGCGGAGTTGAAATGATTTCTTAAACATATAAGGAATTTAAGGACAAATAAGTTTTATTCCAATTAGCTTAAATGAACTTATATGTCTTATATGGTTGCAATTATAATTATACTTTGTTACTTATATTTAAATCGTCAAAATGAACACATTATTATCCATAGAAAAAAGAAATGCTGTTTTAAGTCGAATGGCAGAACTTCTAGAAGAAGAAAGAGCTAACATTAAAAGTATCAATCAACAGGATATGAGCAATTATTCTGGGGAAGATTTGGCTATGGAAAAACGATTGTTGGTTGATGATGCCAAAATTAACGGAATGATTTTGTCGATGCAACAATTGGCTAGTCAGGAAGATCCTGTTGGTGTGAAACGATTTAATTTTGTACACGACAATGGGCTAAAAATTATTAACAAAACCGCAGCTTTTGGAACGATAATGATCATTTATGAATCAAGACCTGACGTAACGGTTGAAGCGGGTGGAATTGCATTCAAATCTGGAAATAAGATTTTGTTGAAAGGCGGAAAAGAATCTTTGTTATCGAATTTGAAAATAGTATCTCTTTGGCACCAAGCCTTGGAAGAAAATAATATTTCAACGGA
>CAMCTL010000210.1 GCA_945878515.1 Flavobacterium psychrophilum
AGTGGAAATTCTAAAAAGCGTTCGTTTAAAATTGCGGTTCTAAAACTACCTTGATTTGGGAGGTTTATTGCGGTGTAATTTGCCAAACCTGCTCTTTTTCTAACTTCATTCAACAGTTTAAAAGCATCCCCAGACGATTGATAACCCACTTCGTTCAAAGCTTCGGAAAGCATCAATAAAACATCTGCATAGCGTAGTAAAATATAATCGTTTCCAAAATTTCTGGTGGCAGTTGATTCTGTATCAAAAAACTTTCCTGGTACGAATTGATTGCCAGTAGTAACAAAATCAATCATCGCTTTTCGTTGGTCTGTTACGCTATAAGCATTGACCAATTTGTTTGTAAGTGCCGAAATAGTTTTGTCAGACACACTGAACCAAGCGCCGTGCCCTTCGCCAACAATTTCTTTATTGAAACGAATAGAAAAAATTATTTCTGTATTTGCCTTTTTTGTAACATCAAAAACGTTGGCTATACTCGGTTGTAAACTATATTGTCCGACTACTTCATTTAATACTGCAACAGCTTCTGGATATTTCTTTTGAGTTAAGTAGGCCTTTCCTAAAAGTGTTTTTGCTGCTCCAGAGGTTGCTCTTCCCAAAGTTTGTGCGGAAGGCAAATTTTCGGCTGCAAATTGTAAGTCGGCTTCAATGACCGCATAGACTTCAGAAGCAGGTTTTCTGCCTAATTTTAGAGATTCTTTAACGGTAATTGTTTTTAAAACAATGGGGGCATCGCCCCAAATTCTGACAACATTAAAATAAGTAAGCGCTCTAATGAATCTTGCTTCGGCTTCGTATTGTTTTTTTAAAGTTTCGTCAAAATTAGCAGAACCAATTTTTTCAATAATCACGTTAGTTCTAAAGATACCGTTATAAAAATTTTCCCAAGCCGATTTGATGAGGCCATTGTCGGTAGTTTCTTGAAATTTATTAATATTGAATCGGTCTTGCGTTCCAGCAGTAGGTGCGCCTAAGTCTAAATTATCCGAACGCCATTCTACCAATTCAAAATATATGGAAACTTGTCCTTGCAATTTGGCATAAGCGGCAATGACACCAGCATTAAAATCGTCTTTGGTTTTATAAAAATCCACAGAATTTAAGGAGTCTTTGGGGCTAATATTTACAAACTCATCGCTACAACCCAACGAGAATAGTAAACAGAGCATTACTATGTATTTTAGTTTTTTCATCTTTATAATTTTAAAATGATACGTTAATTCCTAATGAATATGTTTTGGCTAAAGGATAAACGCCGTAATCTAGACCAGGTGTTAGTTGATCGCTGCCACTATCTAAATTTACTTCAGGGTTGTATCCAGTATATTTTGTCCAAGTGAAAAGATTATTTCCGGTTACAAATAATCTGGCTTTGGAAATGTGTAATTTTTCAATGGCTGAATTGTTAAGAGAGTATCCCAACGAAATGTTTTGAAGTCGCAAATAGGAACCATCTTCAACGTGAAAAGTCGAGGTACGACCATTATTTCCAGAGGCTTTTCTGTTAGCACGATTGGTGTTTCCATCGCCCGGATTGGCTTCTACTTGCCAACGGTTTAATAATTCAGTAGTATTGTTAAAATTTCCTTCGCCATTTGCATTGTATCTTCTTGATAAATTCAGAATTTCGCTACCATAACTTCCTTGAAAAGCTACATTCAAATCGAAACCTTTGAATTTAAAAGCATTTGAAAAGCCATAAGTAAAATCGGGTGCATAATTGCCTACGATAGTTCGGTCTTTATTCAGATCCAGAACGCCGTCGCCATCTACATCTACGAATCTAAAATCGCCAACTGCTGTGTTTGGAAAATGCGGATACTGGTCTAATTGCTCTTGTGTGGAAAAAATACCATCTTGTACCAATAAATAATAGGAACCGATTCGTTCGCCTACTTTAGTAATAAAAAAGGCAGATTCTGTACCCGAAGTTGCTATAATGTCGGTGTTTTCCGGACCTAAAGCCAAAACTTTATTTCTGTTGAACGAGATGTTAAAATTGCTAGTCCAAGAAATAAATTTGCCTAAATTAGGAGCAATTTGTACACTTGCTTCAAAGCCACTGTTGCTAACTTGTCCTATATTTTGTAATGCATTGCTAAAACCTGTTGTGAGTGGCACAGGCACATCTAATAACAATTTGCTGGTTGTACCATTGTAATATTCTAGTGTAAAACCCAATTGTTTCTTAAAAAGTTCCACATCAATTGCGGCATTGAACATAGCGGTTTCTTCCCAAGTAAGATCAGGATTTGCCAATTGATTTGGCCTTAAACCTGTTTGTATGGAACCTGGATTTCCAGTGATGTAGGAGTCTCTGGTTATCAAAGCTATTTGTTCGTAGTTGCCAATATTGAAATTTCCAGATAAACCGTAACTACCTCGCAGTTTTAACTCGCTTAACCAATTGACTTTTGATAAAAAATCTTCTTGAGAAACTCTCCATCCCGCTGATACGGAGGGAAAGCTTCCCCATTTATTATTAGCACCAAATCTTGAAGATGCATCACGTCTCATCGTTGCTGCAAGTAAGTATTTTCCATCGAAATCATACTGCATTCTAGCCAATAAAGAATAGACAGACCACTCAGACAAACCAGTATCTGAATTAGACAATTGGTCGGCATTGATTATTTGTTGTGCGTTTTCGACAGGTGTGTCAAAAGTTACAGAGGATTCTGTTCGAAGTAGTTTATTTCTGTTTTTTTGTGCAGTAATTCCACCTAAAAATTCAAAATTGTGTTGCTCTATTTTCTTTGTATAATTGACGGTGTTTTCAAAAAGCCAATTGAGGATATTGGTGGTGCTTAATCTTGCCGAAGGGTTTGAAAACCGTCCCGAATTGCTGCTTCCCCTTGTTTCTAATTCTTTGGGTCTGTAAAACTCATTTTGATATTGATTGTAATTGACTGCCATCGAAGATTTGAATTTTAAATCTTTGATGGGTTCATATTCGACAAACACATTACTTAAGACATTAAAATTCTCAATTTCGTTTTTTATTAGGGTTGCCAAGGCTACAGGGTTCAAAATTTCGTTGTGCTGATAATCGGTGCCAATTCTCCAAAAACCGTTACCTTGTTGGTTAAAACTACCATCAGGATTATAAACCGGCCATGTAGGAGAATAAGACAGTGCTGCCGAAACGATGCCGTTGTCCACCCACGGATTGTTGGCACTCACTCGGTTTTCTTTGGTAAAAGTTGGCGTAGCATTCAAACCAATTTTAAACTTTCCAGAAGTAACATTGATATTTGCTCTTAAACCAGTTTTGGCATAATCAGAATTGATAATAATTCCTTCTTGTCTTGAATGATTGGCAGAGATGTAGTAGTTTATTTTGTCTGAAGCACCACTTACAGCTACATTAAATCGCTGCATTGCAGCATCTCTATAAATTTCGTCCTGCCAGTCAGTATTGGTTAAACCTTGAACACCCGCTATGTAAGGCAATAATTCTTCAGGAGTTTTATGATAGCCTAACGGACGAATACTGTTTGGATCATCTGCGCTTCCAGTTGGAACTTCTTGTAAATAAGCGGCATCGTGACCTTCTTTAGACAGTTGCGCATATTGATAAGCATCCATCATATCAATTTTTTTGGACAATTGCTGAAATCCTGTCGATTGATCATAACTCACTTTCATTTTTCCTTGTTTTCCTTTTTTAGTGGTAATAATTACAACACCATTATTACCTCTCGAACCATAAATCGAAGCGGCTGCCGCGTCTTTCAGGACTTGAATCGTCTCGATATCTTCCATATTAACAATTTCGGTAGCTTGACCAGCACTTTCTAATATCACACCGTCAACCACATAAAGCGGATTAGAACCTGCGGTAATTGTTGCTGTTCCTCGCACTTTAATCGTTAATTCTCGACCTGGTTCACCGCTAGTTTGTAGCACTTGTACACCAGCTAATTTGCCCACTAAGGCTTGATCAAAATTAGAAACAGGATAGTCTTGCAACTCATTCATCCGCACACTAACAATAGAACCTGTTACTTTTAATTTTTTTTGCGAACCATAACCTATAACCACTTCTTCGAGTTTTGAGGTACTTTCAGTTAATTTAATTGCAACTTCTGTTCGACTATTCAAAGGTACTTCTTGCGTATTGAAGCCAATAAACGAAACAATTAAAGTCGCATTCGGGTTGGTTACTTCGATAGAAAATTTTCCGTCAAAATTGGCTTGTGTAGTGTTATTAGTTCCTTTTTCGGTAACATTAGCGGCTGGTAGTGGTTGACCAAGATTGTCGCTTACGATTCCTTTTACTGTCCCACCTTGATTTATAACTGTTGACTTTTCTGGTTTTTCATTGATTTCAATAATACCTTTTTCAGATATGGTATAAGTCAAATTATTAGCCGAAAGGCTTTCTTCTAATAATTTTTTGACTAAAATAGTTCCTTTTTTTAAGAGGACTTTTGGAGCATTTTCGAATAATTTTTCAGGATAAATAAACCGATATTTGGTTTGTTTTTTGATAATTTTAAATACTTCGTGAACGCTAACTTCTTTGGTTGAACCGATTGCTACTGTTTCTTGCGAAAAACTTTTAACGGAATTGAAACCAAAAACTGTAGTACACAGCAGCAGGAGGAATGTTCTCATAATGACAAGTAGTAGTCGTTTCCTGATTAAGGAACGAGAATTATTAAATAGAAAATTCATACTTTTGAATTGTGTTAGTTTTTAATTAATACTTAATACTGGGGACGAAGTTGTGACACCGCCAAATGCTTACACTTCGTTCCTTTTTTATTTCAAGACAATCACTTTATTTTTTATCTCATAGTTTTGAATTACTTTATATTTTTTGATGGTTTCTAATATTTCGGTAATACTTTGCTTTTTTTCTAGAATTCCGTAGAACTTAACATCTTCTAAAGATTTATTTTGGAAGATTACTTCAACATCATACCATCTCGACAAGACTTTCATTATTTCTTTGAGTGGTTTTCGTTCAAAACTAAAAACGCCTTCTTTCCAAGCAATTTCATTGTAAACATCTACAGTACTAAGTGTTGTTGTTTTTGTGGTTTTATTCAAAATTAATTGCTGGTTTGGCAAGATAGTCTGCTTCTTACTGTCAAACTGCAT
>CAMCTL010000211.1 GCA_945878515.1 Flavobacterium psychrophilum
AAGTATATGACATGCAAGGAAGAATGATCGAGCGCAAACAAGTAAATACAAATGCATTGGAAATTGGTGCAAACTATACCTCTGGAATTTACAATGTAATTCTAGAAAACGCTGGTCAAGCTAAAACAATTCGTTTGATCAAGAAATAAAATTGTTGTTTTTGATTTTAGGTTTTTAATGAAAAATCCCCGCTTTCTAAATTTTAGATTGTCGGGGATTTTTTTTGGATATAATTTGCTGCAACTAGGTGTGTATAAATTATACCAATTAGAAATATAAAATAATCCAATTTTTGCTCCCTCTCCTTTGGAGAGGGTTGGGGTGAGGATAACAATAAAAAACTATTTTATATTTCTAATTGGTATTATAAAGAAAGCCTGGCTAAATAATCGTAGTGATTGCCTTTCATTATTAATTTGCATTGTAGCCCATTGGCGCAAGCCGACTTTTCAAGCGTATCGTAATCGACAAACAGCCAACTAAAAGGCGTTTCTTTTTCTCCTTTATAAGAAATTGTAAAAGTGATTTCTCCGTAGTATTTATCTTGAGATGCAGTGGTGGCAGAATTATGTTTTTTTTGATGCACTTCGTCCTCATCAAACATGTAAATGATATCGGAACTATCAATTAATATTTGACCGTTTGGGCGCAACAATGATTTTAGTTGAAGCATAAAACTAGAAATGTTTTCCATTTTTCCGCAAATCCCAGTGCCATTCATCAAAAGTAAAATAGTATCGAATTTTTCGTTTTTTATACTGAACAAGTCTTGAACTTCTGCTCTTTTTATGCCTCGAAGCGTACAAGCTTGTATTGCATTCGGCGAAATATCTATAGACTTTACCTCTAGATTTCGATCGTTTTGCAATTGCAGACTGTGGCTGCCAGCGCCACAACCTACATCGAGAACTTTACCTTTGGCAAGTTGCAAAGCTTTCTGTTCCAATTTCGGCATTTCATTATAGGATCTAAAAAGATAAGCAACGCTCATTGCATCAGCTTCAGATATGGAAGTTTCCGTAATTAAATCCTCGGGAGAATTATTAGTTTGAAAATCAAGTATGGCTTTTCCAAAAAGATCTTTCATAAAAATTAAATAAATGTTTACAATAGTTTAAATGTTTAAATTTGTTTTTTGCAACAAGATTAAACCGCTTTAAACAATGTTAAACCAACTCAAACTATTAGCGAAACTGGCCAAAGATAAGCATATCGAGAACAAAAAGTATTTTGACAAGCTGAAAAAAAAGACACCAAAAAACTTGGATTACACCATGCAGGAATTGCATAATGCCGAGTTCAAGAAAACCGATTGCTTACAATGTGCCAATTGTTGTAAAACGACAGGGCCATTATTTACTGCTGCAGATATTGAACGGATTTCGAAGCATCTTCGCCAAAAGCCACAACAGTTTATTGATCAATATTTGCGCATAGACGAAGACAAAGATTATGTTTTACAAAATGTGCCTTGTACTTTTTTGGACAGCGACAATACCTGTTTAATTTACAATGTGAGACCGAAAGCTTGTCAAGAATTTCCACATACAAATAGGAAAAAGTTTCAACAAATCTCAGATTTAACACTAAATAATCTGGCAATATGTCCTGCGGCTTTCAATATAGTAGAAGAAATGAAAAAGAAGATGCCTTTGTAAACCTATTCTTTTAAAAGATAGAAACGAATTTCATAATTTAAACCGTAATTTTGGCATCATTAAACCTTAATTAGAAACAGTAATTGAATTTAGAATATTTCATAGCCAAAAGGCTTATCACTGCGAAAAATTATAAAAGCAGCATCTCATCGCCAATTATTAAAATTGCTATTTCGGCTATTGCAATTGGAATGATTATGATGATTGTTTCGGTTGCTACAGGAATAGGATTGCAACAAAAAATTCGGGATAAAGTTTCTGCTTTCAACGGTCAAATTATTATATCGAATTACGATAATAATCAATCAGAAGTTACACTAGTTCCTATTTCAAAGAACCAAGATTTTTACCCAAAATTTAGCGCCGTTCCAGCAGTATCTCACGTGCAAGCTATTGCCAGTAAAGCTGGAATCATTAGAACCGAAAACGCATTTGAAGGAATTATTCTCAAAGGCGTTGGTACAGATTATAGGTGGGATAATATTAAGGAGTATATTGTTTCTGGAAAAATACCTGATTTTTCAAAAGAAATCAATCAAGAAGTACTAATATCGCAATTTCTTGCCAACAGATTAAATCTAAAATTAGGAGATTCTTTTAATACTTTTTTCTTAAAAGAAGAACAGAATAAATTGCCAAACATCCGAAGATTCAAAATTGCCGGTATATTTAATTCAGGATTTCAGGATTTCGACGCTACTTTTGTAATCGGTGATATTCGTCACATTCAAAAAATCAACAAGTGGAAATCAGATCAAGTTGGCGCCTTCGAGGTTTTTACAAACGATTTTAGCAATATTACATCCATTGGCGACCAAGTTTATGAACAAACATCTTCAACGCTTGACACCAAAACTATAGTCGAAAAATACAGTTATATTTTCGAATGGCTCAAACTTTTCGATTTTAACATCATAATTATACTAGCAATAATGATAATTGTAGCAACCATAAATATGATTGTCGCATTGTTGGTACTCATCCTTGAACGCACCCAAATGATTGGAATACTCAAAGCATTAGGTTCTTCCAATTGGTTGGTGCGCAAAATTTTTCTTTACAACGCATTTTACCTTATAATGAGAGGGCTGTTTTGGGGAAATAGTATAGGCATTAGCTTATTATTAATCCAGCAATATTTCGGAATAATTACACTCAATCCAGAAAATTATTATGTCAATCAAGCACCAGTTGTTATCAATTTTAGTCATATATTTTTTCTAAATTTACTCACAATCACGGTTTGTTTCCTTGTTTTATTAATTCCTTCGTACATCATAACCAAAATTTCTCCAGTAAAAGCCATCCGTTTTGATTAGTTTTTTAAAGTCATTGCAAGGAACGAATTAATTTGGAGCTTAATCCCGCTATCCGTTTCAACCTTGTGTCAGCAAGGCTATTTTTCTAAGCAAAAAAAGGAGCTTCCTTTGGTCGCTCTTTTTTAGCAAGAAAAATTCGCCTTGATTTCCACAAGGGTTTTCACTACTATCGGGGCTATTCCAATCAGCATTCAAAAGATACTATTTTTTGATTAAACTGAATTTGATGTGCGCTATGCAATACTTCCTGAAACACATAGAAATTTTAGTTGATGATTATCAAGGTTTTCGGTTTAATTGATGATGCAAATCTTGAAAACGACATCAAACCAATTAAAGTCACACCACATTTGTTTCAAAATTAGACATTATCTAATAAAGTTTAAAAATTAAACCAAGGCCTTTTCCTTTTCTCCCAGATTCGATATTTAATGTTAAATCTTTGTTGTGTAAAATTGTTATTGTGTATTCTTTATAAAAAGCCCAATAAAATCTTTGTAGTCGTCTTCCTTTTTAAACAGTAGTAGTAAAACAGCGGTGTTTCGAAAAATAGGATAGCGGAATTTTTATTTAAATCTCCGCTCCTAATTTTTTTAAGCAATTACATTAATTTAATCAAAATGTATCGTAAAATTTAGGTTAATTTTTCTGAATTTTATTAAAATATCTTAACCTACTTATAACGTTTTCGTAATTATGAACAAGTACGCAAAAGCTAGTTTTGTAAATCTAATTTTTAAATTAACAACAATGATGAAAAAATTTCTTTTAGAAAAACTTAGATTTATGCTATGTTTTCTAGGTCTTTTCAGCTTCTTCTTTATTGGAAGTAGCAATGCGCAGTTGGCTAGGAAGTCTTCTGCAACAAGTGTCAATGGCGCTGAAATATCAGCGTTCTGTCCTCAGACAAGCCGTTTGTTTACGGTTGCTGGGAGTGCAATCGAGTATTACACCTTAAACAGTGCAGGTACTTTATCCAGCCCAACAGCTATTCCTTATGGACTTACACTTGCCGCTGGAACGACAGCAATACCCAATTCGGTAGCTGTAAAAAACGGTGTTGTAGCTTTTGGTTTTGCTATTATTGGTGCAAACAATGCACAATTACCTGGTAAAGTTGCTTTCTACGATCCTTTAACAGCAACTTACATTTCAGATGTAACTGTGGGGTATTTACCAGACATGATTGCTTTTAGTCCAGACGGAACTAAAATTTTAACTGCTAATGAAGGTGAGCCGAATAGCTACAATCAAGTTACCTCTTTCGACCCTGAAGGATCTATTTCAATTATAGATATTTCTGCAGGAGTTGCAAGCGCCACGGTTACAGAAGCTTCTTTTACAAGCTTTAACTCACAAATGGCTACGCTAAAAGCAGCTGGTGTTAGAATCTATGGGCCTAATGCTACCGTTGCTCAAGATTTAGAGCCAGAGTATATTACTTTCGTTGACAATGCTACTGCTGCAGTAACATTGCAAGAAAATAATGCTGTTGCAATAATAGATATTGCTTCAGGAACAGTAACTAGTATTAATCCTTTAGGATTAAAAGACCACAGCATTGCTGGAAACGGTTTCGACGCTAGTGATAGAGATTTAACATCAAGTACAGGAAAAATTAATATTCAAACTTGGCCTGTAAAAGGAATGTATATGCCAGACGCTATTGCTAGTTTTACATCTGGTGGTAACACTTATTTTATTACTGCAAACGAAGGTGATTCACGTGCTTATACAGGATTTGATGAAGAGATTAGAGTAGGAGCAACAGGAGCAACTGGTTATACTTTAGACCCTACAGTTTTTCCAACCGCCTCAACTTTAAAAGCAAACGCTAATTTAGGGCGTCTTCAATTAACAAAGGCAACAGGAGATACAGACGGCGACGGAGATTTTGACGAAATTCACGCTTTGGGTTCTCGTTCTTTTACTATTTGGAATAACGCTTTCACTCCAGTTTTTGACAGTGGAGACCAATTAGAGCAAATCACTTCAACTCAAAACGCAGCTGCTTTCAACTCTGATGGTACATCTTCTACTTTTGACGGTCGTAGTGATAACAAAGGACC
>CAMCTL010000212.1 GCA_945878515.1 Flavobacterium psychrophilum
GTTCCCACAACGATTTTGGCTTACCAACATTATAGAACTTTTTCCGAAAGGTTGAAAGACATGCCGGTTTCTGTGGGTTATTTAAACCGATTTAGAAGTGCCAAACAAAAGGCAGAAACGCTCCAACAATTGGCAGAAGGAAAATTGGATATCGTCATTGGAACCCATCAATTGGTGAACAAAAATGTCGTTTTTAAGGATCTTGGATTATTAATTGTCGATGAGGAGCAAAAATTTGGAGTGAACGTAAAAGACAAACTCAAAACCATCGCTGCCAATGTGGATACGTTGACCTTAACTGCAACGCCAATCCCAAGAACATTGCAGTTTTCGTTGATGGCTGCTCGAGATTTATCCGTAATTACAACGCCTCCGCCCAATCGTTATCCTATCGAAACGAATGTGGTTGGTTTTAGTGAAGAGCTAATTAGGGATGCAATTTCGTATGAAATTCAGCGCAACGGGCAGGTTTTCTTTATCAATAACCGAATAGAAAACATCAAGGAAGTGGCCGGAATGATTCAGCGTTTGGTTCCTGATGCTAGAGTGGGAATTGGTCACGGTCAAATGGAAGGCAGTAAATTGGAGGAATTGATGTTGGCTTTTATGAACGGCGAATTCGATGTTTTGGTGGCTACAACCATTATCGAAAGCGGATTGGATGTTCCTAATGCGAATACTATTTTTATCAACAATGCCAATAATTTCGGGCTGTCCGATTTGCATCAAATGCGCGGTCGAGTAGGACGTAGCAATAAGAAAGCTTTTTGTTATTTCATCTGTCCGCCTTATTCCGCAATGACGGATGATGCCCGAAAACGAATTCAGGCTTTGGAACAATTCTCGGAACTGGGAAGCGGTTTCAATATTGCGATGAAGGATTTGGAAATTCGTGGTGCGGGAGATTTATTGGGAGGCGAACAAAGCGGTTTCATTAACGAAATTGGTTTTGACACCTATCAAAAAATTATGAACGAAGCCATCGATGAATTGAAGGAAAATGAATTCAAGGATTTGTATGAAAACGAAGATAGCGGCGTCGAAAAAGAATATGTAAAAGACCTGCAAATTGACACTGATTTTGAGTTGTTGTTTTCAGATGAATACATCAATAATGTCACGGAACGATTGAGTTTGTACAACGAATTGGGTAATGTGACCAACGAAGAAGAATTGGTTGTTTTCCAAAATAAACTGATTGACCGTTTTGGCCCAATGCCACCGCGAGCATTGGCGTTAATGAACAGCATTCGCATCAAATGGGTTGCTACCAAAGTGGGAATCGAGAAATTGGTGATGAAGAAAGGCAAGATGATTGGGTATTTTGTTGCCAATCAAAACTCGGATTTTTACACTTCTAAACGGTTTCAGCAAATGTTGCAGTTTGTGCAGAAAAACAGCAACATTTGTGTAATGAAAGAAAAACAAACGCCAGCAGGGTTAAGACTTTTATTGACTTTTGATAATGTGAAAACTACTCGAAGAGCTTTAGAATTGATGGAGATGTTGGGGAAATAATACAGATTTGACAACTTTTTAAAAGTTGTCAAATCTCACAAAACTAGAAAAACAAAAAAAGCTTCCATCATTTTAAAGGATGGAAACTTGGGTACTTTGGTTCTCAAATCCTCTAAAAGCATACTCCGAAAGCCTACTTCTTTACTTTCACCAAAAAACTATTCACGATTGATTGCTACTGCACATCATACTTCATCTTCCGCAAAATCCGTAACGCTTCCTTGAAAGACAAATATACAGAAGAGAAAGGCTTCAAAAGCTGTTTGGCGTCAATCAATTTTTGTTTGGCATCTTCAAAACCGTTGAGGTAACAAATCATAAATGTCGAGGGCAAATTTTCTAAATCTTTCTGTTCTCGCTCGGTTAATGAAAGTCCTTTTTGGAGTTTGTTCAACAAAGAAATGTTCGAATTATAAATATGAAACAACATTTTCCGGTTGAATTCTGGTGGATGAAAAAGGAATTCTCGGTCAATTTTATAATAGCCATTGTCGTGAAAACGGATGGTTTGTTTTTCCAAGGCATAAAAACTTGTTTTATCATTCAAACCCAAAGGAACATATTCCAAAATTGTAAAAGAATCTTCGTCAAAAGTTATCGTAACTACATCTAAAGCAGAATAAAACAACTTGATTTGCTCGTTGATGAGCTCTATATCCACACGGGAAAGAAAAGTGGTGTCTCGGTATTTTTTAGGAACACCAGCCCAGCAAATGACAAACAATTCCTTGAAAACCTTGTATTTTGGCGCCATATCTTTGTGCCGAAAATTCATAAAGTCGATTACACCATCAAGCGTATAACCAATACTATTTCTAGAATTATTTTCAATACCAATAACCGTTTCCGTATTTTGATCATTTTTTTCAACTTCTTCTTCAAATGGAATGGTGTTGCTTCCTCTTCTAATAAAAACGCTATTGGCTAGAATAGTATGTATTCCTTTTTTGAAAAAAGATGTTTTACTTTTGGCTTTGATGGTTACCAAACCTACCACTTTATCTTTGGGCAAATTTGGGAAAGGCACATTCTCGTATTGAATTTTTGGGGGATTTTCAAGATAGGCATTTACTAAATTCTGAATCCGACTGTCGTCAAAAAAATCATCGCCTACAATTTCGTTATCTTGATCTTCGACGCCCACAACAATATAGGAATTATTGGCAGGATTTGAATTAGATAAAGCACAAATGTGTTTCAAAAATTTGGCTTTCCCTTCACGGGAATGTAAATTCAACTGGCGTTTTTTGTCATAAAAACTGCACTCATCATTGTGAGCCAATAGATTTTTGATGAGAAGCCGTTTGTTAATCATTCTTTAAAAAATAAAAAAAGAGCAACGTTAGAATTTGCTCTTTAGATTTTGATTATAACCATTTCGTCTCTTCGCAATGGCTGTTGATGATATTGGTAATTAGGAAATTATTGTTTTTGCTTTCAAAAAAAACATACCAAGTGGTTCGCTGATTCGATTTGTAAAAAATGTATTTTGAACCAAAATTTTTTAATTCAGTTGGTGTTTTCTTGGATGGAAAAGTAGTGATGTTGTTATTGATATAATCGATAATTTTGTCAACATAATCATATGAACTTTGCATAAACCCAAAATATTCTTCCTTAAAAAGAATAAAAACTAAATCGTCTAAATAATTTAAAACACCATTTTGAAAAATTATCATGTTTTCCAATTATAAGATTTTATTCTTTCTTTTATTGCTGTTCTAAATTGCTCAACTGTTAAGCCATTTTTAAATTCTTCATCAAAATCAAAATTCATTTGTTTTTTGAAATTTTCAATTTCATTTAAAACAGCTTGATCTTCTACGGCTAAAATCCAATCTATAATTTCTTTTTTTTGTGTTGCTATTTCCATTTTTTTAGAATTTATTTCAAAATTACTGATTTTATCTATTCTATTTAAAAACAATCCTTCCTAAGTGTTTCTTTTTGCAATTGTTGCCGATGCTTGAGCAGTTGGAAACACAATCAAATCAGCAATATTTACATGATACGGTCTTGATACTACAAAATGTATAATGTCAGCAATATCCTCTGGTTTTAAGGGTTTTAGACCTTTGTAAGTGTTGGCAGCTCGATCTTTGTCACCTTTATAACGCACTTCGCCAAACTCGGTTTCGACCATGCCAGGATGGATGGCACCTACTCTAATTCCATATTGATTCAAATCGATCAGCATACTTTTATTTAGTGCGTCAACGGCAAATTTAGAAGCGCAATACACATTCCCGTTTGGATATACTTCTTTTCCAGCAATGGAACCAATGTTAATAATATGACCCGATTTTTGTTCAATCATTTTAGGAATTACGGCTTTCGAAACATACAAAAGTCCTTTTACATTGATGTCGATCATGGCATCCCAATCGTCTAAATCTCCATCTTGAATCGGACTTAAACCATGTGCATTCCCTGCATTATTAATCAACACATCTATTGCAGAAAATGGAGTTGGCAAAGAATCAATGTTTTCAAAAACTGCTTTTTTATCTCTAACATCAAAACACAGCGTATGAATTGCTGTAAATTCAGAAAGTTCTTTTTTTAATTCCTCTAATCGCTCTGCTCTTCGACCACAAAGAATGATATTATAATTTTTTTTGGCTAAAATTCTTGCAGTTGCTCTGCCAATTCCGCTAGTTGCTCCTGTAACCAAAGCTGTTTTTTGCATAAGTGTTATTTATTGTCAAAACTTGATTAATATGTCAATTAAATGATTTTATCAAAAGGTCTAAATAAATGTTTGTAAAAGGTTTTCCTTCAAGATATAAAATCTCTAAAAAAGTACAGAATTCACAATTTTAGAACAATTTCATTTAAAAGTCTAAAATTATGAAAATACTATCACAAATCATCCTTAAAATTCAAGAGTTGTAATAAGTTTTAACCATTCTTTAACATCGTACTTCTAAAAAAAAATTGAATTTGCACCCTCAAAACATTGGCTACAATTTAGATAAAATAACATACAAAAATGGAAGAAAATACAAGTACATTGGACATTAGAGCCATTAATGAAAAAATAGAGAGAGAAAGCGCCTTCATCGATTTACTTACCATGGAAATGAATAAAGTGATCGTGGGTCAAAAACACATGATTGAGCGATTATTAATTGGACTTTTAGGGCAAGGACATATTTTACTTGAAGGAGTTCCAGGTTTGGCAAAAACATTGGCGATTAACACTTTGGCACAAGCCGTTCAAGGGTCTTTTAGCCGAATCCAATTTACACCCGATTTATTGCCCGCCGATGTTGTGGGAACTATGATTTACAACATTAAATCCAACGAATTTTCTATAAAAAAAGGTCCGATTTTCGCCAATTTCGTTCTTGCAGATGAGATCAATCGTGCGCCTGCCAAAGTACAATCAGCATTATT
>CAMCTL010000213.1 GCA_945878515.1 Flavobacterium psychrophilum
TTTAGTTTCGTTTCCGAGATTAATTTTGGAAAAAGTATTATGTGTTGCTTTCTGTTCTGGATACAATTCAAAATGTTCGAATGGCAAAGCCAAGGCTTCTGGTCGTCTGATTTTTGTATTGAATACTGCCCAAAAAGTTTCGCAACCTATCATTTTTTTCCCGTTGACATACAATTCCAAAGCACGAACCGAACGTGAATTTTCGAGTGTATTGATCCAAGTTTTAACCGTAACGACATCTTTCCATTTTGGTAATTCAGTTATTTCAACGCGCATTCTACTCAAAACCCAAGCCTGATTGAATTCCTGCATATCCGAAAAACTGATGCCACCTACTTCGGAATGTGCCGCTGCGGTCAGTTGCAAAATGTTGCATAAATCGGTGTGTTTTAAAAAACCATTCGGAAGACATTGAGTGAAATTAATCTCCCAATCTTTACTGAAAATGGACGTGAAATTTGGTGAAATTGGCATTTTTTGAAGATATATTTTAATTTAGTTTGATTCCAATATTTATTTGAAGCATTTTTGAGTTATCGTAGAATGAAACAAATTCTGGTGCGGTGTTAATGTTGTAACTTGAAGACAGAAATCCAAATCCTGCAAATGCTGAAACGGTTTTGTCTAATTTATATTCAACAGTGCAACCAATTCTGAAATCATTTCCAGTTTGATGTCCAAAGCGTCTATCTAAGGATTTAAAGTTTAATTTTACGGAACCAAAACCCAAATAAGGCTGCAAATAAAGCTCGGGTGAGAGTTTAACTCTATAACCCAGGAGCCCGTAAACGGAATTATAGCGGCTACTACCGATGTTTCCAGCTCGGGAAACATCTGTAATTGAATAGGTAATATAGTCATAACCCATTCCTAATTTAAAATGTTTAAACTGAAATAAATATAAATTTGCGCCAAATCCGACGCGAGGTTTATTCGCTTTTGCCAAATAGTTGTCACCAAAGTTGTATGGAGCTATAGCATAAAGACTAAACTCTTCTGTAAAAATTGAAGGAGACTTCGTTTTTTTTTCTTGACCGTAAGATATGTTTAGACAAAATAAAATTAATAGAAAGCTATATTTCATAATTAGTATGTAATTGTATAGATTACAGCATCATTAGCTATTGGGATTGAGATGCTTTGCACAGTAGAGCTATTATTTGAATAATCAATGATTGTGTATTTTACGACAATGGTTTGATTTTTTAGTACATTATAGTTCGGCTGGAAATAATTAGTATTGTCTTGTAGCGGATTTAGATCAATGTAACTATTAGGCTGTTTTCCTTCTATTTTGATGTCATTTACTGATTTGTTTGTAGAAGTTTTATTTAAAATTAGCTTTAGAGTTGTAATTGATTCGTTCTTATATAAAATGATATTGTCTAAATCTAACTTGTAGTTTTCAAAATTATTTCTCTTTGCTATTATTACTTTAGTTTGAAATTCACTCGTTTGATTGATTTCATTATTGATTGATATTGAAAATTTATAATCTATTGTAGGAGCTGGAAAAAACAAAGTAAAATTTCCATTTTGGTTCGATTTTCCAAAGGAAATCAAATCGCTTGGAGTGTATGGATCATCGCTATAGATTGTAATATCAATATTTTTATTCGAAATTGGGTTTCCATTTTCATCAATAAGTTTTCCTGTAACAACAATTTTGGTTTCTCCGTCGTATTGAATGTCGCATGAAGTTACTAAAAATAGTAGGCAAATTGGTAGTGTAATTTGTTTCATTTCAAATGAATTAGAGTTGGTTAAAGATACTGACTATTGGTAAGAAGGTTAGATTTTTAATTTTATAAGTTTTATAATATTTTTTCTATCCGTCAAATAATCAAACCACTTTGTGTTTTCATTTCTTTTGAACCAAGTGAGTTGTCGTTTGGCAAATCTTCGGGTGTTTTTCTTGATTTCTTCTATTGCAAATTCTAATGAGATTTCGCCTTCAAAATAACTAAATAATTCTCTATAGCCAACGGTTTGCAAAGCATTTAAATTTTTGTGAGAAAATAATTTTTCTGCTTCCGCCAATAAACCTTCGTTCATCATGATGTCAACTCGCTGGTTGATTCTGTCATAAATTATACTTCTTTCAGATTCTAATCCAATCAGAATAGGAGTGAAGTTGCGCGTGTTTTTCTTTTGGTTCAAAAAAGAAGAATAGGGTTTTCCGCTTCCAATACAAACTTCCAAAGCACGCATCATTCGTTGTGGATTTTCTTTTGCAACTACTTCAAAATAATTAGGGTCTCGTTTTTCTAATTCGGTTTGTAAATATTCGATTCCTGATTTTTCATAGTTGGAAGTTACTTCCTCCCGAACGGAAGATTCAATTTCGGGAAAATCGTCAAAGCCTTTTAAAATGGCATCTACATACAATCCTGAGCCGCCAACCATCACAACATAATCATTAGTCAGGAACAATTCATCAAGTTTGGCAATGGCTTCTTTTTCGAAATCACCAACGGTATAATTTTCAAAAATGGATTTGTTTTGGATGAAATGATGTTTTGCTCCGGCCAATTCTTCGGTTGTGGGAACGGCTGTGCCAATTCGCATTTCTTTGAAAAACTGACGGCTGTCACAGGAAATAATCTCGCAATTGAAATGTTGTGCTAAAGCGATGCTCAAGGAAGTTTTTCCTATGGCTGTTGGTCCAACGATGGTAATTAAGTTCTTCATATTTTTTAGCCCAGATGGAAACGGAAACCCCGCAGTGGTGAAAGTTTGTTTTTCTTGGTGTAAAAGAGCGACCAAAGGAAGCTCCTTTTATGCCTTAGAAAAACAACTTGAACAACGAGGAGTTGTAGTGAACAGCTGGAAATAGCTCCAAAAAAATTAAAATTTTATTATTTTCAAGGTTTTACTTTTACGCATATAAGCCTGAATAATATTTCGAGTATCCCGATTGTTTTGCATTGGAATAAGGATATTTTTTAGGATTTCGATATGGGTAATTTGGTGATTCAAATCATAAAAAGCATAGCCTTTGTAAATTCCGTTTTCTATTAAAACCGCACTGTGTTCGCCGCTATTTCGTCCTTTATCGATGAGTATCATACTGTTGTCCTCGAAGCTGTTTTTATCGATAAATTCTTGCACTCTTTGATTGTATTCTTCAGATAAAATCTTGCCAATACAAGCACCATCACATTCTTTTATTTTGTACTGAAAACATTCATTTTTAGTGATGTACAATCCTGTATATTTTTGGCACAAATGGTAATGTGCTGTAATTCTGAACAAGGCATTTTTGGCTTCTTGCAGCGAAGCAAAAGAGGTAATTTCTTTTTTTCGACCGTCTGCTTTCTGTAAAATTAAATTCAAATAACCATTTTCATCTTTATCAGCGTATAGTGCAAACTGAAAAATACTCTTTCTTTGCGCCCGATTGAGCATAGGTTTATTGATTTTGATCTCCTCGCTTTCTTTCAGCAACGCAATGAGTTCGCTGCCAGTTTCATCGTAGGTTACGGTGTAAACTTCGGTTTGAATTTTTTTGCATTTGGTTGAAGTACCAGTAAAATGCTGATTGATTCGTTTTTTTATGTTTCTGCTTTTGCCAATATAAATGAGCTTTCCTTTTTCGTCGTGGATGTAATATACACCCGTTCTAGACGGCATACTTTCTACAATATCCAATAATTTGGGAGCAATTCCTTTTTGGATTTCAAATTTGATGTGTTCTTTGACGATTTCTTTAGTCAAATCTTTTTCCAAAAGCATTTTGAACAACTTCACGGTTGCCAATGCATCCCCACTAGCACGATGTCGGTCGGCCATTGGGATTCCCAAAGCGCGAACCAACTTACCCAAACTATGTGAAGGTTGTTCGGGTAATAGTCTTTTGGATAATTCGACGGTACAAAGCGTTTTTATATTAAAATCATAACCCAAACGGCGAAATTCAGTGCGAAGAATTCGATAGTCAAAATCGGCATTGTGTGCTACCAAAACACTGTCATTGGTCATTTCGATAATGCGTTTGGCAACCTCAAAAAACTTGGGAGCAGATTTCAGCATTGCATTATTGATGCCGGTCAATTTTACTACAAATGGCTGAATTGGAATTTCGGGATTGACCAAACTGATGAACTGGTCCACGATTTCGTGACCGTCAAATTTATAGATGGCAATTTCCGTAATTCCTTCTTCGTTGAATTGTCCTCCGGTGGTTTCTATGTCGAGTATTGCGTACATTTTCAATATCAATTTCAATGGCAATGGCAATTTCAAAAATCAATATCAATTCCTAAAGATTGAAAATTGCTATTGTCATTGAAATTGTTATTGAACTATTTTTTATTGTTTATCATTTTTGAGGCGATTGCGATAAGTTCTTCAACTTCTGTCAAAAGCCATTTTCTTTCTTCTGAATCTCCAACTTTTATATAATCAAGCACTTTCAAGGAATTTCTGGATTCTTTCAATTCTTTTACTGTTAATGAAACTTTAAAGACAAAATCTTTGTCTGTTATGGTACCTTGTGCTTCTCCGTAATTTAGCGAAGAACTCCCAGATGATCTTATAAGTTGGTTTTTGTAGTATTCAATTTCATAGGATTTTTCTAATTTTCTAACAAAGAAAATACATTCTCCAGCAAATCGAACCAAACGATCTTCAAAATTGTAAATTTTATCAAAATTAGGTTCGTTAACTTCCATTTGTTTTTATTTTTTTATTGAAATTGCCATTGCCATTGCCATTGCCATTGCCATTGCCATTGCCATTGCCATTGCCATTGCCATTGAAATTTATCGTCCCCCAAAGATACTACTTCCTATCCGAACCATCGTACTTCCGCACTCAATTGCGAGTTGGTAATCGCCGGACATTCCCATTGACAAAGTTAGAAGTTGGAAGTT
>CAMCTL010000214.1 GCA_945878515.1 Flavobacterium psychrophilum
TTTCGTCAGTTCGAGTGATTTTCGATAGAAAATCGTATCGAGAACAAGAAGAATTTCATTAAAAACGGTTCTCGATACATTTTTTGTTCCGTTTTACTACACAAAAAACACTCGAACTGACGTTTTTAATAATTGCACCCAACAGGTTAACTTACTTTGGTTATTAGGTAAAATAAAAGAAGGTAGTTTTTCAATCTTAATGGATAAATCAAAATATGAAACTATTGTAAAACAAGTTGATTTTAGTACAGCAGTTAAAAGCCAAGAGAAAGACAAAGCTATTAGAGAACACATACAGGACAATTATAAAACAAATAATTCGTTTAGTCCAATAGAGAGAGAGTTCTTAGAGTTTGCTTTTGGTTTAAAGTAAAGTGATGAAGGAATAGTATCAAACACATTAGCTTTTACATATTAAATTAGGCACAAATTTTGATTTAGAATTAATAAATAAATCAAAAAATTACTTTCTAATCATTTTAATTAGTAAATTTACGTACTTTTGCACCCTTAATTATAATTATATGAATATTTTTAATTATAAAAAATCTGTTCAAGCACTTAATTATATGAGAGCTCTTAAACTTCACAATTTTTCTAATAGTATTAAATGAGTAGTTTAAGAAACAAATCTGAAATCAACATCGCAGCAGCAGAGCATTTAGATAGTGAAAGTATTTATCCTCCTGTTGCACATTGTGCCTATTATAGTTGTTACCAGTTTATGAAACACATTTGGCTTAATACAATGAATAAAACTGATGCTGATTTGGCTTCATTAACAAGAAATTCTCTTGAAGGTTCACACGAAGTATTAATAAATCAAATCACAAAACATCTAAAGACAAAAAATCAAGATACTAGAAGTTTTAATACAGAAATAGTTTCACTAAAAAAATTAAGACATAAATCAGATTATGATAACGTTGAAATTGGTCCTGATATAAGTAGCAAGGCTATTATATTATCAAAATCATCATTAGTCGTTTTAAAAAAATGTTTATAAAAAACAAAAATATGTTACCATTTGAATTTATAAAATCAGAATTAAAAAATTTCATTGTTGCGTTCCCTAAAACGAGAGTTCGTTATGAAAACGATATTAATTCAAATACACATTCAATAGAAATTGTTCCAAATGAGATTTATCGGTTAGATAAAGATTATATTACTTGGGAAGACAATTTTTTTGATGCTTTTATTAATGAGTTTCCAGATCAAAATATTTGTTTTATTTCAGATGATGCAATTGTTGGTATAGATAAAGTTGATTTTGAACTTTCGGGTAAAGAATTTGTTTCAATGATACCTACGAATGTTATTGTTAATGGTTTACAATTAAATCCTAATAGCATTAAAAGTTCTAATAACAAAATCAGTATTAATGGATTAAGCTTTTATTCAGGTGTTTCTAAAATATCAGAAAATTTATTAGCGACAATACAAAACAATAAGAGTAGTAGTACTCCTATAACTTTGGAACAATCCTTTTTTAATGTTAATAATAACAATGCATCACCTAATTATTCTCTAGCAGCTTAAAAATGGAAAATAATACAAATGATCTTCAATCAGGATTTAAAATTAATAATCTTTTACTACTTGAAAGTACATTTAGCAGAATAATAAATGTAACATTTGACAACCCCGATGTTGTTCAAAACATTGATGTTGATGTTAATGTTAGTGTTAATGAAAATACTGTTGTTGTTACAGAAGAAATTAAATACAATCAAACTTTTAATGATATTCAAGAGGTTTCTGCAATTATCAAAATGGTAGGTGTTTTTGAAAAGTTTGGTGATAGTATATTGGATTTAGAAAGTTTTGGTAATGTAAACGGTGCAGCAATTATATTTCCTTACATAAGAGAGCATTTAACAAATCTTACTTCTAAAGCTGGTTTGGGTTTAATAATAATTCCTCCTTTCAACTTCACAAAAAAAGACAAATAGATTATAGGTTTATTTAAATTATTTCAACAACATTTCCGTTCCAAATAACACGGGCAATCAACCGGTCTCTCTTCGGTCGTTCCCTTTGTTCCGTTCGGCTGTTCCAGTCGGTAAACCTTATATTTTCATAAGAACATTTTTGGTAAATAGGCAATCTATTATTTCAATTCAATTATCAGGTTTCCCTCCGTTCCACAGACACTTCACAGCACAAAAAAATACAGCAGCTTGAAAATAAGCAGCTATATTTTTTCCGCTGTTTCGTTCCTCATCTCCACACGGTCTCTTCCTGCGTTCGGTCGGGCTTATGCATCCACAATACCGCTTCATTTCGTTTCGCTCCGTAAACTACGCTACACTACATTCCAGTCGTATTATGTCTGCCGCCCTCAGTGTTTTCAGCGGTTGCTCCTTCGCCCAGCCATCGGGGTTGGCTCCGTTCGGTTGAAAAAACCTCACTTTGCCCTAAATCAAGGAACACCGCCTGCAAAAAGGCGGTTGTCTTTTATTCTTTCCCCGCCGTTACACGCTCACATCCACTACTCTCACTTTCGCTATCGCTTCGTTCGTTCCCGTGTCTGTGGTGGCTGTTCGATTGCCGCAACACCGCCACTGCGCTCCTCATCCATTACGCTACAATTCCGCTATCGCTACATTTTCGCTCCATTCCTTGCGGTGCTTGGGGGTGTTTGATTGCCTCATTCATAACAACACCCCTAAAATAGGAAACCAAAAACTCCCTTCTAAAACAAAAAAATAAATAAAAAGAAAACAAATTTAAGTTCCAGGTTTACAAAAAATTCAAGTTCAAGCCCTACGGGTTTTTGAAAAAATCTCCACCCTACATTCGTCTTTCGCTTCACCACTTTTTTAAAATCGAATTTCCACTTCCGCACAACATCATCTTATCGAGCCGGGTAGTATTTTTTCAAAAAAACTTGCTTTTTTGAAACCTTCCACTTGACGAACGGCTTTCTTTTTTTTTCTTTTTTTTCTTTTGAAAAATTTAATGTGTGCGGAGCGTAGCGAAGCACATCCCATAAATCCACAGCTATGCCGAATTTCATCATCAAGACCCACCGAAAAGACACTACTTACTCAAAACCGCATTTGTTCATACTTAACAAAGGATTGAATAGCGGAAAACCTCAAAAAACTGAATTTACCAACAGTTTTGTAATCATTTTTCAAAACGAAGAAGAGTGCGAAAGTCTATTTTTCATCGCTTATAGTTTGTGGCAAACAAAATTCTGGCACCCTCATTTGGTTGGGTCTGTCATCCCGTTTTTACGCCTTCCAAACTTCAAAAAAGAATTCAATCCTCAATCTCGGTTAATGATGGTGGAACACGAGCAACATCAAAAAAATATGGCAGCCCTTAAACTTTTGGAGAAAAAAGAAAAGCAATACAAAGAGGATATCATCCTTATAAATGACCTTCGTAGAGCCATTTTATAGGCTCACATAAAAAAGTTGGGGAGAAGTTATAAATTTGCATAAAAAAGCAAATGGATTTTTCAATGTTTTCTTGTTTTCTACCAGAAGGACTGTTGTCTCATTTTGATATTGTTGATTTCAAGGAATTAGGAGATTTACAAACCAAGAAAGACTGTTTTTATATTTATTTAGACGAGAAAAACTTTATTCCTAAAAATTATGACTCCAATGAATTTGAGTCAAAAGGATTCTGTGAACGAGCCATAATACAAGATTTTCCTATAAGAGGGAAAGCTGTTTATTTAGGTATCAGAAGGCGAAGATGGCGCAATAAAAATGAAAATTCCATAGAGGTCAAAAGTGATTATTCTTTTATAGCAGAAGGTTCAAAATTAACCATTGAGCTTTCTGATTTTTTAAAAGGTACAGGTCGAGACCCGAGAAGATACGATAAGTAATATCGCTAGTTATTATGGTGTTAAGGCTAATTTATTGCAACGTCATTACAAGAAAAAAATCAGTGGTTTTAAGGACTGGGATCAGTTAAATCACTCAGAAGATTATTTGATTTATCCTGAAAATATTGGCGAACATTTAAGTATTGACGAATTGAGTTTATCAAAAGGAGAGATCTATACTTTTGTTACCAATAAAAATGGAAAAGGAAAGAAGAAGACACTCGTAGCGATTGTCAAAGGAACTAAAAGTCAAGATATTATTGAAGTTCTCAACAAAATTCCATTAGAAAAAAGAAAATCAGTAAAAGAAATAACCCTTGATATGGCAAACAATATGCAATTAGCTTCAAGAATTTGTTTCCCTGAAAGTTATCTTGTTACAGACCGTTTCCACGTTGTAAAACTAATAATGGAAGCCTTGCAACACTTAAGAATAAAATACCGATGGGAGGAAATTGAAAAAGAAAACCAAGCTATAAAAACGGCAAAAGGACAAGGCATAAAATACGTTCCATTTACTTTTGACAACGATGATACTCCTAAACAATTATTAGCTCGCAGCCGCTACATTATTGCTAAAAAACCAAATGATTGGACTGAAAACCAAAAAATAAGAGCTGAATTACTATTCAAGAATTATCCGCATTTACATAAAGCATATAAGCACACTCTTGAATTCAGAAATATCTATGAAGAAACCTCGAGAGAACTCGCCAAAGAAAAAATATTGAACTGGATAGAGAAAACCAAACTATTAGAAATGACCGTTTTTATTACCCCAGCAAACAGTTTGAAATATCATTTGGAAACCATTTTGAACTTCTTTATAAAACGACATACAAATGCAAATGCAGAATCATTTAACTCGAAAATAAAACTCTTTAGAGCAAACCAAAGAGGTGTGGTAGACGTTAAATTCTTTCTCTTTAGAATGGAAAAACTTTTTGCCTAATCCCCAGAAAATTTATGTGACCC
>CAMCTL010000215.1 GCA_945878515.1 Flavobacterium psychrophilum
AAATTTACTAGATAATCCTTCAATTCTTGCGAACCTAAAATCGCTGCTCCATGACAACCTAATCCTTTTCCAAAAGTCATTATTCGGGCGAAAACTTTATCTTGCAAGCCCAACATTTGAACTAATCCTTCGCCATTATTTCCAAAAACACCCAAAGCGTGCGCTTCGTCAACCACTAAATAGCAATTGTATTTATTGGAAACGGCAACCAATTCTTCCATATTGGGACAATCGCCATCCATAGAGAAAACAGTTTCAGTAACGATGTATACTTCTTTAATAAAGTTGTCAGACTGAGCTTGTCGAAGTCTTTTTTCTAAATCCTCAAAATCATTGTGCTTAAACTTATACGATTTGGCATTCGAAAGCTGGATTCCGTCGCGAATGGAAGCGTGGCACAATTCGTCATACAATATCAAATCGCCTTTTTGGGGAACGGAACCAAAAAACCCCACATTAGCATCGTAACCCGAATTGAAAATCAACACGGATTCCGATTGATGGAAATTAGCGATAAAATCTTCGGCTTCTTGATAAACTTTGTGATTTCCTGAAATTAATCTAGAGCCTGTAGCACCGTTTTGGATGTAATTATTTTCAATTAAATACCGATGCGTTTCCTCAAAAATGACTTTGTTTTTTGAAAACCCTATATAATCATTAGACGAAAAATCATTTAAATGATTGGGTAACGACAATTTTCGCAAAGCGTTATTTTGCTTGCGGATTTCGAGTTTGGCTAAGAGATTTTCGGGAAGCTTCATCAGGGCAAAGTTAGGAAAAAAATGGGTTACAAATGGGACACAGATGAAACGGATTTGCTAAAGCAAAAACACAGATTCTCGCCGATCTTGAAAATAATTATTGTTTTTTAGTGTTTTATTATTGTTTATCAATAATTTTAATATATTTGTACCGAACTTTAGACTTTGATTATGAAAAAATTAAACATTTTAAAAACGATATTAGATTTTTTTTGGTGGTCTGCTCTACTATTTTTAGCTGGACTTATTCTCTTTTTACCATTCTATTTATTAGAAGCAAAACCAGATATAGACATAGAAATTAGAGGTCAGAAAATCTTAAATCATAACACTTTTACCAAAACAATTGTTACTATTAATGTAATTAGCAGTTTGGTATTTCTTTACAGTATTTATTTGTTGCGCAAAGTCATTGTATTATTTCAAAAGAGAGAAATTTTCAATGATGAAGTTGTTCGGCTTCTTAATTTGATTGGAAAACTAATTGTTGCATCTTCAATAATTAGTAGTTTTTCAATTTATTTTTATAATATGATTGAAAGAAATCATTTGGGTATATCATTGGATTTTGGTAGTTATGATTCTTTTTTAATATCGGTAAGCCTTGGATTATTTTTTATGGTTATTAGTGAAGTTTTTAAAATCGCAAAAACGATGAAAGAAGAAAACGATTTAATGATATAAATATGCCAATAATCGTAAATCTGGACGTAATGCTTGCCAAAAGAAAAATGCGTTCGAATGAATTAGCGGATCGAATTGGCATAACAACTGCCAACCTTTCAATTTTGAAAACAGGTAAAGCAAAAGCGATTCGTTTTTCGACTTTAGAACAGATTTGTGAAATTCTGGAATGTCAGCCGGGAGATATTATGGAGTTTGTAAGGGAGGAATAAGTTTTATTTTTTCATTTTTAGCCCATATAGCAGTGAAAATCCTGTTCTCTCACTTCTTTAGCGAGGAAAAGATTGAAACGAATGGCTGGAAATAGCTCCAAAAAAAAAGCCAAACAGTACTGCTTGGCTATTATTTTTATAGTGAAATCGTCTTAGTCGGCTAAAACAATTACTTTATTGTCTTTCATTTCTATAGTCCCGGATTGAATAGCAATACTATAATTTTGGTCGTTTATTTTAGAAAACAAACCTTCTGATTCTTTGCTAAACTCAAAACTTGGTGCCGTAATTTTTACGAGACCTTTTTGAAGTATCGAAACTATTGGTGCGTGATTATTCAGTATCTGAAAATGACCATCAACTCCCGGAAGGGAAACTGATGTGATTTTTCCTGAAAATAATTTTGCTTCTGGTGATACTATTTCTAATAACATAATTTTTAAAATAAATTCCAAATTTTTAAATTCCAAATCCCAATATTGGAATTTGGAATTTTTTATATATAAGTTTTATCAAGCTTCGCTTGATTTACGCTTCTGCCAACATTTTTTCTCCTGCTTCGATAGCGTCTTCAATAGTTCCTTTAAGGTTGAAGGCTGCTTCTGGCAAGTGATCTAGTTCACCGTCAATAATCATGTTGAATCCTTTGATAGTGTCTTTAATATCAACCAAAACTCCTTTTAATCCTGTAAACTGTTCTGCAACGTGGAATGGCTGTGATAAGAAACGTTGAACTCTACGAGCTCTTGACACTGATAATTTATCTTCTTCTGAAAGTTCTTCCATACCAAGAATAGCAATAATATCTTGCAATTGTTTGTATTTTTGAAGAATTTCTTTTACTCTTTGTGCACAGTTATAGTGATCATCACCAATAATTTGTGGAGTCAAGATTCTTGAAGTAGAATCCAATGGATCCACCGCAGGATAAATACCTAACTCAGCAATTTTACGAGACAATACTGTAGTTGCATCCAAGTGAGCAAAAGTTGTTGCTGGTGCTGGATCTGTTAAGTCATCCGCAGGAACGTAAACCGCTTGTACAGATGTGATAGACCCTTTGTTTGTAGATGTAATTCTTTCTTGCATCGCTCCCATTTCAGTTGCCAATGTTGGTTGGTAACCCACCGCAGATGGCATACGACCCAAAAGTGCCGAAACCTCAGAACCTGCTTGTGTAAAACGGAAGATGTTGTCTACGAAGAAAAGAACGTCTTTTCCTTGATCTGAACCTGCTCCGTCACGGAAATATTCCGCAATAGATAATCCTGAAAGTGCCACACGAGCACGAGCTCCAGGAGGCTCATTCATTTGACCGAAAACGAAAGTAGCTTTAGACTCTCTCATTCCTGGCATATCTACTTTAGATAAATCCCATCCTCCATTTTCCATAGAGTGCATGAATTCCTCTCCGTATTTAATAATTCCTGACTCCAACATCTCACGAAGCAAGTCATTTCCTTCACGTGTTCTCTCTCCTACTCCTGCGAATACTGAAAGTCCACCGTGACCTTTTGCAATATTGTTAATCAACTCTTGAATCAAGACTGTTTTACCAACACCAGCACCACCAAACAATCCAATTTTTCCTCCTTTAGAGTAAGGCTCAATCAAATCGATTACTTTAATACCTGTGAATAAAACTTCTGATGAAGTTGATAAATCTTCAAATTTTGGAGCTTGACGGTGAATAGACATTCCGTTATCGCCATCTTTAGGCAAATTTCCTAAACCATCAATGGCATCTCCAATTACGTTAAACAAACGTCCGTAAACATCTGCTCCAATTGGCATTTTGATAGGGTTTCCTGTTCCAACTACTTCATAACCTCTGCTCAAACCGTCTGTTGAATCCATCGAGATGGTACGAACGGTGTTTTCACCAATGTGTGATTGTACTTCAAGAACTAAAATAGTTCCGTCTTTTTTTGTGATTTCAAGTGAATCATAAATTTTTGGAAGTTCAACATCTTTACCGTTGAAAACTACATCGACAACTGGTCCGATGATTTGGGCAACTTTTCCTATTACTTTTGACATTGCTTATGTATTTAATAAATAGCTATTCTGGTTTACAAGTGATGATTGATTGAAAATTTTCAATTGCAAAGATTTTCAGTGTGCAAATGTAATTTTTTATAATATACAAATCAATACTTTTTTATAAAAAATTGTGGTTGAATAACTATCTAACTTTTAAATAGGAAAAACAGAAAAAAAGGCTTTAAACTTAAAAACCATCACCGTAAAGATGATGGTTTTTAGACAATAAAATAAATTGGTTTTAAAAAGCTAGAGGATTTGCTGGAAATAATATTCTATAACTCCCCAAATCTACTCCTTTTAAATTAGAACCGTATTTTGCATTAATTGCTTTAATGAATTCGTTTGCAATTAGTGCATATCCTCTTGGGCTAGGGTGAACTCCGTCTAATGAAAATGCTCCGCCTGTTACATACGTTGACTTTAAAGTAAAACCATTTGCAGTTATTCCACTTGCAGAAGTTAAACCGTTCATGGTGTCTTTTGCATTAAAAATGGCTAAATTGAAAGTTGTTGCGGCTGCTTCAATAGTAGCATTGTAAGCGTCTGTTGCGACTTTAATTTCAGCAACTTCACTTGGTAGTAATACATATCTATCAGGAAGCGGAAATGTAATTCCTAATTGATTTAAACTTGGGGCTGGCGAAGCAATTCCATCTACATCAACAGAGGCTACATTGCCAATTCTTGTACTGGCTGATAAACAAATTAAATCTGTTGGTACAGTTTGTCGTGCTTGTCCAAAAATAACACCTAGTGCACCAGCGGTTTGCGCATCAAGCCCACCGCCAATTAAAACTTGGGTTAATTGTGGTGCCAAATTTGTTAAGGTTTCATCATTTATCAACATAGGATTGTTACCCGTTGCGGATAAAACATTAATTCTATTTCCTTGCCCTAAAAATGTTAAAGCATTGTGTAAAGGAGTATAAAGCTGGGCGTTTAAAGTGCTTACTAAATTTACACTATTTACAGTTAAATTTGCTTGAGTCAATTGATTGTACTGAATAACATAGAAATAAGGCAACGTTGTTACATAAGGCAGATTTGCGATTACTCCTTTTCGTCCACCTGTCGTAAGTTTTGTTAGCATTGAATTATAAACCGCATTAA
>CAMCTL010000216.1 GCA_945878515.1 Flavobacterium psychrophilum
TTGTCTACAAACTTATTCTATGCAATTTTTTACTTATTTATACCAATTTTTTTACTTAGATGGTAAAAATAAAGTAGTAGAAATAAATGCCGCTGTTACAAATACTTATGTGAACGGTGCTTATAGCGCTCCTAAAACAATGAATGTGAAAATTGAGTTTGTAACTCCAATGGCGCTAACTGAATCTGGAACTGCACCGTATAATCCGTTCATTGTAGTAAGTGGTATCTGTGGACAAGAAATAACTTGCCAGCAAATGCACCGACTGATTTGGCTGATAAATCTAAGTTTGGTACTGGAGATGACGATAGTAATTTGGGCGCTCAAAAATATTATATGTCTGACAATAATTTACATTGGGCAATTAATATTCCAGTACAATTTGCTTAACCTTTAGAAAAACAAGATATTACAATAGCCTTTTTATTGTATAATAAATGGGCTGAAAGTAAAGGTTCAACCACTGTCGATTGCTAAATGGACTAACGGGGATTCCGAGACACCTAAAAATTATTTAAAAAATAAAAAAACACAGATAGAAAACTAAATAATCCTGACAAGCTTCAAAACCTTGTTAGGATTTAATTTTAAAAACGACTTCTATTTAGAACGCGATATTTTTTGTTCTCTCTGAATTAATCCTGAACAAATTATACCAAAATTGCATATAAAATAGTCCAAAATATAATAATGTTTGGTGCTAACAGGAAAACCATAATCGTTTATTTTCTTTCCAAATTCAAAACTTTTTCCAATAAATGGAATAATTTTATTTTGTGATAAAACATAATGTATTTATTATCAATAACTTAATTAAATGGCATGCTCATTGAATTAAGTTGAAATGAAAATAACAAAACTCAAGACTATCATTAAATATTAATTTGTATTCTTATGAAAAACATCAGCCACATAACAACACTACTTTTATGCTCTATTTTTAGCATCTTTTTACACTCCTGCATTAGTGACAATGCAACTATGAGCACCGGTGTAAATTTTGACAATTTCGACTTTAAAACCACAAAACAAATAAAGGTTTCTGTTTCGACCTTAAATGCAGAAGACAAACCAATGGGAGGTGTAAGCATTCAAATTTATACTCAAAACCCTTTAACATCTGAAGGTTTACTTAAAGAAAACAGTAGCGATTTTTTGGCATTCAAAGGAATAAGTTCAAATACTGGTACATTAGACTGCGAAATTGCTGCTCAAACCTCTGTAGATAGTTTGAGTGTTTTAGTAAATCATATTGGGTTACCTTCATTAAAAAAAGTAAAAATAAATTCTAATAATGTAAATGTTGTAGTTGGTGGATCAGCTAATGAAAAAACAAACAAAAACAACTCCTCTTCCAGAACTAGTGCAACAACTAATTTACCTGACCCAGTAAAAGTTAGTAATTACTACGTACTTGGTTCATGGGATTTTCAAGGAAAGCCAAATTACCTTTGGAATCCTGATGATAGACTAAGCAATGATTTTTTAGCAGATATTAATTCCTCCTTACCTGAATCTGAAAAACTTACAATTTCTCATCCTGAATATCTAAGCTCCAATGATGGCGGGAATATTGAACTTATAGAAGATGCTGAAGTTTGGATTACATTTGTTCACGAAGGTGCAGGGTATAGAAATACATTAGGATATTATACGCACAAAAATAATCAAGCACCTGCTAGCACGGCTGCAATTAAAGATCAAACTATTGTTTTTCCTAATGCTTCTTTTAGTGGCTCTGGTGGTTTACTAAGGTCTGGAAACAAAGTACAATTGTTGTATTTAGACCCTAAAACTAATAAATACACTAAAGTTTTCCCTGCGGGAACTACGGTAGCGTGGTTTTTGATTTCAGATGGTTTTAATGGCGCTTCGACAAGTTCTATAGGTTCAGGAGTCGGAACATACTATTCTGATAGCCGTTTCAATCCTGAAAAAGACAATAGCAAGAAAAAACACAATGTAGTTCTTAAAGACACTAAACGTAAACTTTTGTTAATCGGTTTTGAAGATTTACACCGCGAAAGAAATTCAGACGAAGATTTCAATGATGGAATTTTTTACTCCACCGTAACGCCATTCACTGCAGTAAAAACTGATGACATAAAACCAATAGATACACCAACAGATTCTGATGGAGATGGTGTAACTGATTCACGTGATGAGTATCCAAATGACCGTACAAAAGCTTTTAATAATTATTATCCATCAAAAAATGCTACTGGAACGCTTGCTTTTGAAGATTTATGGCCATCTAAAGGCGATTATGATTTCAATGATTTAGTGGTGGATTATAATTTTAATCAAATAACAAATGGCGATAATAAAGTAGTAGAAATAAACGCTTCGTTAACACTTAGGGCAATAGGTGCCACATTGAAAAATGCGTTTTCTTTACAATTTAACACCACTCCAGGTAATGTAAAAGCAGTTACAGGACAAAGTTTAAATAATGGTGTATTTGTTTTAAATTCAAATGGAACAGAACAAAAACAATCCAAAGCAGTTGTTCCTATTTTTGATGATCCATATAAAGTTCTTAATGCGAATCCCGCTATTACAAATACGTATATAGGTGGTGCATACAGCGCTCCTAAAACAATGAATGTGAAAATTGAGTTTGTAACGCCAATGGCGCTAAGTGATTTTGGAACTGCACCGTATAATCCGTTTATTGTAGTAAGTGGTATCCGTGGAAAAGAAATACACTTGCCAGCAAACGCTCCCACTGATTTGGCTGATAAATCTAAGTTTGGTACTGGAGATGACGATAGTAATTTGGGTGCTCAAAAATATTATATGTCTGACAATAATTTACCGTGGGCAATTAATATTCCAGTACAATTTGCTTATCCTGCAGAAAAACAAGATATTACAAAAGCTTTCTTACTGTTTAACAAATGGGCTGAAAGTAAAGGTTCTAGCAATGCCGATTGGTACATGGACAAACCAGGATATCGAGACAGCTCTAAATTATTTAAAAAATAAAAACATAGATAGAAAACTAAATAATCCTAGCAGACTTCAAAAACCTGTTAGGATTTACTTTTTAAAACAGTTTCTTTTTGGAACGGGCTGTTATTTATCCTTTCTGAACTCATCCTAAACAAATTATACCAAAACACATATAAAATAGTCCAAAATATATGGCTATATTTGTCATAACGCATGACAGTACAGAAGCTTTACATCGTGACAAACGTTGCCAAAGGATTGGATTACAATATAATAATGTTTGGTATTAAAAAAACTATAAAATAAATTTTTTCCAAATTCAGAAAAAATTCCAAAAATTGGATATTTTTTTGTTTTGCAAAAAACATAATTAAATAATAAACAGTCATTTAAATCAATGGCACACTCATTGAATTATATTACAATGAAAATAAACACCCTAAAATCTATTATTAAATTTTAATTTGTTCTATTATGAAAAAAATCAGGCACAAAACTACTTTAGTTTTATTCTTCATTTTGAGTGTCTTTTTACACTCTTGTGTTAGTGACACTCCAACTAGCAACGATGTAAAATTCGAAAATTTCGATTTTAAAACTACAAAACAAATAAAGGTTTCGGTTTCGACCTTAAATTCAGAAAACAAACCAATAGGCGGTGTAAGTATCGAAATTTACACACAAAACCCTCTGACTGCTGAAGGTTTGCTTAAACCAAACAGCAGCGATTTTTTAGCATTCAAAGGAATAAGCTCTAATGTTGGTACACTAGACTGCGAAATTGCGCCTCAAACCTTTGTTGATAGTTTAAGCATTTTGATCAATCATATTGGTTTACCTTCTTTGAAACAAGTGAAAATAAATTCTAATAACCTAAATGTTGTAGTTGGCGGATCCTCACTTGCTGCAAAAAATAAAAACAATAGTGCATCTAAAATTGGCTCGACTGCCAATTTGCCTGAGCCAGTAAAAGTAAGCAATTACTATGTACTCGGTTCATGGGATAACCTAGGAAAACCTAGTTACTTATGGACTCCAGATGACAAACTAGACAACACTTTTTTAGCGGATGTAAACGCTTCTTTACCCGAATACAAAGCACTTCCGGTTTCTCATCCTGAATATTTTACTTCAAAAGATGCAGGAGATATTGTACTCATAAAAGATGCGGAAGTTTGGATTACATTCGTACATGAAGGTACGGGGCGTAAAAATACGCTTGGATATTATACTCATAAAAATGATGTTCCACCAAGCAGCAAAAATGAAATTAAAGATCAAACTCTTATTTTTCCAAATGCTTCTTATGGTACAATAATATCCGGCAACAAAGTACAATTGTTATTTCTAGACCCTAAAACAAATAAATACACCACAATTTTTCCTGCAGGAACTACCGTTGCATGGTTTTTAATTACTAATGGTTTTACAGGATCTACAAGTTCAATTGGAGCAGGCGTTAACTCATATTTTTCAGATGTTCGCTTTAATCCTGAAAAAAATGTTGCTAAAAGAAAACACAATGTAATTTTAAAGGACACAAAACGTCAACTTCTCTTGGTTGGTTTTGAAGATTTATTTCGTGAAGGTCGTACCGACGACGATTTTAATGATGTAGTTTTTTATTCAACTGTTACGCCTTATACTGCTATTAAAACGGATGATATAAAACCAATAGATACACCAACGGATACTGATGGAGATGGTGTAAGCGATGTACGTGATGAGTATCCAACTGATCCTACAAAAGCATTTAACAATTATTATCCATCCAAAAATGCTACTGGAACGCTTGCTTTTGAAGATTTATGGCC
>CAMCTL010000217.1 GCA_945878515.1 Flavobacterium psychrophilum
TATTAATTTAATACCTTTGGCAAAAAATTCGATTTTTATGAAAAAAACATTTTATTTTTTATTGACCAAATCGATTGGAGTTTACATCAACCTAATGAGTTTTGTAGCTCCTAAAAAAGCGACTCAAAAGGCCCACGGTTATTTTAGCCAACCCAGAAAAGGGAAATTCACTGCTGAAAATCTTCCTAAAACGCTGAAAGAAGCCGAATCCGAAATTATCCAGCACAACGACGATGTCATTCAAACCTATATTTGGAAAGGAAACGAAACCGTTATTTTGTTAATTCACGGTTGGGAAAGCAACTCCTCGAGATGGAAAAAAATGTTGCCTTTTCTAAAAAAGTCCGGAAGTACCATTATCGCCATAGACGGACCAGCTCAAGGTTTGTCTAGCGGAAAAGAATTTACTGTTCCAAAATATGCAGAGTTTATTGATATAGTTGCTAAAAAATACAAACCCAATTATATGATTGGTCATTCTATGGGTGGGCAGACTTGTTTGTATTATCAATATAAATATCAAAATCCAGCTATTCAAAAGATAGTAATTCTAGGTGCTCCAAGCGATTTTACTATTATTTTAGAGAATTTTATTTCATTGCTAAGTTTAAATCGCAAAGTCAAAAATGCTTTAATAAACAAATACACACAATTTTTAGATTTGAATTTAGACCAATTTGCCTCAAAAGAATTTGTAACAAAAATTGATGTGCAAGGTTTAATTGCCCACGACATGGAAGACACGGTAGTACTATTTGACGAAGGTGAAAAAATAGCGGAGTCTTGGAAAGATGTCCAGTTTATAGCCACCAAAGGCTTGGGGCATAAACTACACGATGATGATTTGTACAGAAAAATATCTAAGTTTTTGTTTGAAACGGAATAGCTTTATCAAAAACCACAAACAAAATAATTGATAACTTTTGCATTATGGAAGATAATTTAAAACGTCTCAATAAATTCATAGGAGAAACAGGCTTTTGCTCGCGCCGTGAAGCGGATAAATTCATTGCAGAAGGTCGAGTTACTATAAACGGAGTTGTTCCAGAATTAGGAACGAAGGTTTCGCCCGACGACGAAGTACGCATCGACGGAAAATTAATCCGTGAGAAAAGAGAGAAAGCCATTTATTTGGCCTTCAATAAACCTGTTGGTATCGAATGCACTACAAACTTAGAGGTTCGTAATAATATTGTAGATTACATCAATTATCCAACACGCATTTTCCCGATTGGACGATTGGACAAAGCCAGCGAAGGTTTGATTTTTATGACCAATGACGGCGATATTGTTAATAAAATTCTTCGTGCTAGAAACAATCACGAAAAAGAATATACGGTCACAGTAAACAAACTCATAACGGATCGATTTATTGAAAAGATGAGTAATGGTTTACCTATTTTGGACACTGTTACCAGAAAATGTAAGGTTGAAAAAATCAGTTCAACTACTTTCAAAATCATATTGACACAAGGATTGAACCGTCAAATTCGTAGAATGTGCGAATATTTGGGCTATGAAGTTACGGCTTTGAAACGCATTCGGATTATTAATATCTCGCTTAATGTTCCAGTGGGCAGATTTCGTGATTTGACCGATGCCGAAATTAAGGAACTCAACACATTAATTGAACCTTCAAGCAAAACCGAAGAGGCCAGCTTGCCCAAACAAGAACCTGCAAAACGCAGAACGGAATTCATTAAAAGAGATGATCCAAGGTTTAAGAAACGAGGAGAGTATTAAGCATAATCTTACGTGATGTAAACCACAATTATACCTATAGCGTTCTCTCTATATTGGAAACAAATAGCAATAAATTAACCTTTTATTTAAATTATTTTAATAAGTATTTTATAATTAATGCGTACTTTAACTACTTAAAAAAATAAAAATTGAAATCATTCTTTAACAATTTTCGTTACTTCAGAGCACAATTATTTTTATCTTTTTCACTAATAATTGTGCTAATAGTTGTGTGGTTTATGTTTTATCAGTATATCGACCGGAAAGTTGATCATCTGAATAATTTTACCCGTAAATCCTATCAGGTTTCGCAAGACTTTAGTTCCAACATAAGAAATTTTCAAAATTTTTTATTGTACGGTTATAAGGACAAAGTCTTTTATACAAACCATCATCAGAAAGATTTTGATGTATATATAGCCAACTTAAACAAACAAAGAAAAGAAATTAATCTTATTTTAGAGGAATCGAACGAATTGAATATTGGTACAAATCATTCTATTGATAAGCTTTCGAAAGAAATATACAATCTTTATAGTGCTGTAAATCAATTTAAACAAATATCAATAATACGAGGATTCAAAGATTATGGGGTTGAAGGAAAAATGAGGGATAAAGCGCATTTATTAGAAAAAAATTCTTCCTTAAATAAAACTACTTTACTACAATTTCGCAGACATGAAAAAGACTATATGTTACGTACTGACGATTATTATATTAAAAAGTTTAATGAATTGTATGATTCTATTATTAAACAAAAAAATATTGACGCAACAACCCGACAACTTCTCACAGAATATAAAAATAATTTTGAGCAATTAGCACTATTGAGTTCGAAATTAGGTGATTCTCACCATCAGGGTTTGTACGGAACAATAAATCAAATCAATGGGACTATTGAAAATTCTTTCGTTCAAATTATTTACAGCAATGAAAAAAGAATAAATGAATTAAAGCAAACTTTACTCTATTTTCAAATAGGTCAAACCTTAATTATGATGCTCATTACTTTACTATTGAGCACTTATATTTCTAAATATTTCACTAAAGACATCAAATTGCTTACGATAGATATCTCTAGTTATATAAAGTCTAATTTCAAAGAAACCGAATCCAATTTGAATAACAAATCTTCTATCAAAGAAGTTGATTTCTTATTGAGAAGTTACGTGCTTTTGAAAGAAAAACTATCGGCAAACATACTTAATTTAGAAAAAATATCGGAACAAGCAATTAATGTCGCAACTTTCAAAACCCAATTTCTTGCCAATATGAGTCACGAAATTCGTTCTCCTCTTAATGGTGTTATTGGTATGTTGAATATGATAAAAACAAGCGAATTAACTGCCGAGCAAACGGATTATATAGAAATTGCACAGCACAGTGCCGACCACTTGATGGGCATTGTAAACATGATTCTAGACCATTCAAAAATGGAAGCTGGTAAAATGAAGATGGAACAATATCCTATAAATCTAAAAAAGGGACTCACTAAGCTTATTAGATTATTTGAATATAGAATAAAAGATAAAAATATAAAACTGCATTTTAAATACGACGATAAAATTTCAACGAACATACTTGGCGATAATTTAAGATTACAACAAGTATTAATTAATATTGTCGACAACGCCATCAAGTTTACCAATGAAGGAACTATTGAATTTGAGGTACAATTACTAAAGCGAATAGATGATGTGCAATATCTGAATTTTATAATTACGGATTCCGGTATTGGTATTGATGTCAATAAAACAGAGCAAATGCTCCTAGCATTTGAACAAGCCGATTTATCAACCACACGCAAATATGGAGGTACAGGTTTGGGTTTAACCATTTCTAACCAATTGATAATATTGATGGGCGGAAGCAAATTAAATATCAAATCTGGAGAAAATGGTGGGTCTATTTTTAGTTTTGAAATTCCATTCAAAATTAATGCAGATGAGATTCCAAGTGAAAACGAAGAAACACAACAGAATACTTTAAATGATATTATAATTTCTAAAGCATTGATAGTTGAAGATAATATAATCAACCAAAAAGTACTGGACATGCTTCTAAGCACACTAGAAATCCCTGCCGATATTGCAAACAATGGCAAAGAAGCGGTTTCTCTTTATGATAAAAATGAATACGACATTATTTTTATGGATCTGCAAATGCCAGAAATGGATGGTTTTGAAGCCACTGAAAAAATACATGCAACTGCAAAATACAAAAGCAACCCAATACCAATTATTGCTGTAACAGCAAGTGCATTTGAGGAAGACAAAGTAAAAATAATTGCTAGCGGAATGGACGAAGTAATAACGAAACCTATTGTTTTGAAGAACTTAGAAGAAGTAATTGTAAAACAAATGCGTTTGAAATAGTTTAAATATCGAATTGGCTTCTAGTCCATTTTTAATAGCTCGAAGTACAGCAATAATTATAATATTTTTCTAGATCTACAAATTGAAAAAAATATGTGTACCAGACAACTTACAATTTTTCATTACAATATTTTTTTACTTCTTGAAACTGAAAATTGATGGATTACAGCGTTACATCAATAAAGATTTATGTTTTTTTAAGTTGATGTTCATAGCAATGAATCCAATTTTCGACAGACATTTTTCCAACAAGCTCTTCGATTAAATTAAAAGGAATTTGATCCATTTTTTTGAATCGGATGCAACCTTTTCCCATGTCCAATTTTTGGGAGCTATGTTTTGGAAATTCAGCTGTAAACCATTCTAATAATTGAGGATTTCAATAAATTCCCAAATGATGCAAGGCGATAAAATTCTTTTGAGAAGCCAAGTTCATAAATGGTAGCGGAAGTTTGGGATTGCAATGATAACCATTTGGAAAAATAGAATGCGGAACTACATAACCCAACATTCCATAACTCATTTCTTCCTCAAATCCTTTTGGAAGATTGTTCAATATGCAGTTTCTGAGTTTTAAAAATGGAACTTTTCGATCTTCAGGAAGCTCGTTCAAATAATCATTTACCGTTTTTGCTGTTG
>CAMCTL010000218.1 GCA_945878515.1 Flavobacterium psychrophilum
CAATTTGATTGTTAAACAAGGTGAAAATGTTAAAACCGTTCGTGTTGTGAAAAAATAGTGCAAGCGCTGTTTTAGACTAATTAAGTTACTACTTAAAAAAATCCCCGCTCCCAAATTTTGGGATGTTGGGGATTTTTGTTTTTAGTAGCATTGGATTGTTTTCTACCCAAACGGAGACGGCTTGACCAGAAAATGGCATTTAGCATTGCAATGCTAGTATTTTCGTAAAAAAATAACAGGAAGACTAGTTTATTTTTTGTGTAAATTGTGCATCATTTTTTAACATACGGAATGGCATGAAAAAAACCCGTTTTCTATTTATAATTTTACTTCTTAATTGTTTCACTTTGTACCCACAAAAAATAGATTTTGTTACCAAAGGACAAAATTTGATCGATGAAAACAAGTTAGACGAAGCCATTGTATATTTCAATTCAAATATAAAAAAAGCGATAGATGAGGATCAAAAAATTTATATGTTTTTTGGTTTAGCTGATGCCTATAAGCTAAAAATTGAGTATAATAAATCCCAAGAATATTATTTAAAAGCCTATAAAATAATACAGAAAAAGAATGATATTCAGTTACAATTTCTGTATCATATAAAAATGGCCGAGTTTTTCAGAAAAAGAAGATTGTTGAAGGAAGCTGTACAGCAGCTTGATAGTGCACAGACAATTTTAAGAAAAACTAAAATCAAAGACCTCTATTTAGTTAAATATTATAGTCGAAAGGCAGCGCTATCTGCGGAACATTTCCAAAACAATGATTCTACGCTGTTTTATTCCAGCAAAGCGTTAGAAATTGGAAAAAAATTAAACGACAAGGACATTATTTTTTATTCACAACTTGAAATCGCAGGGGTATATGAATTTAAAAATGAATTTAAAAAAGCAATTCTTTATTTGGAGGATGTAATAAAATTTGCAAAAACAAATAAACTGCATCAACAAGAAGCCGATGCTTATATCAACTATATTAAAGTTTTGGCGGGTGATCATCAATTTGAAAAAGCATTAAAAACGGCTATTTATGCAGCTGATTTTGCCAAAAAAAATAAGTTATACCTTAACGAATTGTATTGTTACGTCAGCATTCACGACCTATACTATAAACTAAATGATATTGAAAATGCCTATAAATATTTAAAAATTAGATTGGAACTTACGGACAAATACAATAATGTAAAAAAAGAAGAACTGTTGTTAAATCTTGAAGCCAAATACAAATTCAATGAACAAGAAAGTGAAATTAAAATCAACAAACTTGAAATTAGTAACAAAAACAAAGCATTAGCCTCGAACAAAATAAATTTTTTTATCACCATATTTGTCCTTGCAGTAGTTTTGTTTGTTGCTATTTTAATTTTTTATTTTCTAAAAAAATCAAAAAAATCCAACAAGCAACTTCAATTTTTATCAGAACAAAACGAGTTTTTGCTCAGTGAAGCCAATCATAGAATTAATAATAACCTGCAACTTATAATTATTCTAATTTCTGGTCAATTGGATAAAATTCCTGAAAATGAAAGCTTCGAGATAAAAAAAATACTTTCAAAAGTGGATTCTATAGCAACTTTGCACAGGCATTTGTATCAATCTACTGATAAAACTAAAGTTGTTTTAAATAAATATTTAACCGACATTCAAATGAGCTTTTTTGAATTGTTTAAAGAAAATAACGTAGTGACCTATTTTGAAATTGAACCCCTACAAATTCGTCCAGATACTGCCATGTATTTGGGATTGCTATTAACCGAACTTTGCATTAATTCTTTGAAACATGCCTTTGAAAATCTAGCCCATAAAGAAATAAACTTCACACTAAAACAAGAAAATGATACGATACATTTTTTTTATGCTGACAACGGAGCCAAAAAATTTGATACTCCTATAAAACCAGTTTTGATTGATGAGCTGTGCAAACAACTAAAACTAGAATATTCGATTTCCAATAAGAACGGATTTACATTTTCCTTCCAAAAAAAATTAATCTAAAGTAAAAGCAATATGAATTTTGAAGTAAAAATATTAATTGTTGAAGACGAAGTACTTATTGCTTCTTATATTTTTAAAATATTGGTTGCCGAAGGATATACCAACCTAAAAATGGTGCACGAATATGAGGAAGCCGTCGATGTGATGACTACTTTTTTGCCAGACCTTATTTTAATGGACATCAACCTGAGCGGCATCAATTCGGGAATTGAACTCGCAAAAGTCAAAAATGACAATGCCAAAATTATATTTTTGACCGGACAATTCGATTTTAAAATAATGAACAACGCCTTGCAAACAAAACCAGAATCTTATTTAACCAAACCCATCAAAAAAGTGGATTTATTGGCCGCAATCAATCTAGCTTCTCAAAAATTAAACGATAAATATGTTACTTTAAAAAATGGATATGAAAATTTAAGAATAAACTTGGATGAAATCTTATTTATAAAAAGTGATAATAATTATTGTGAAATTCATACCATTTTTAATCAACACGTTATTAGACAATCGCTAAACACCATTATGGACAGTCTTCCAGTAGCTGTTTTTATACAAACCCATCGCTCTTTTGTAGTGAATAAAAATAAAATAAGCAAAACAACGGCAAGCACTGTGTTTGTGAATGAAATTGAAATTCCGTTATCGAGAACATTTGCTAAGAATAAAATCTAGTGATTAGACGCAAAATTGCGTCAGAAAAACTCCTTTTCTTCAAGTTAAATATTTGTTAAAAAAAGCCCGATTTTACCGTTCACATACAAACGGCTGCATTTCACACCAAGCCCATTTTTTGAATTCATTTTATTTTTTCACCTTGCTTTTGAATTGGATAATTTGAACGCAATAATCAAACAAAAAATGAAAAAAATCTTACTCTTGTTCCTGCTGTTTTGTACCACAAGTACCCTATTAGCACAAACCTTTACATTTGATGGTATCAAGTACAACATTACCAGCACCACCGAACCACGAACAGTAGAAGTGGGCCAAAATGGTTTTGTACAAGGTGCAAGTCCACAAACCTATTTTGCGGGTGTTGCGTACCTTCGTGCAACCGTAACCCACAACGGCTTAAGCTATGCTGTAACAAGGATTGGTGATAATGCATTTTACAGATGTGTCAACTTAACAGGAGTAGATATACCGAATTCTATTCTGTCAATAGGTTTTCTTGCTTTTTCTGAATGTACAAATCTCAAAACCGTTACTATCCCAGATTCAGTAACCGATTTGGGTAGTTCTGTTTTCTCTGAATCTGGATTAGAATCTATTATAATTCCAAACTCGATAACTTTTATTGATAGCTCAACTTTTTTAAACTGTAGAAAATTAGTATCGGCGACGCTACCAAACACAATTACAAGCATAGATCGCAGTGCTTTTCAAAATTGTACTGCACTAAAAAACATAGATTTACCCAGTTCTTTGACTAGAATAAATCCTTATGCTTTCACAAATTCAGGTTTGTTGTCTATTACCATTCCTGAAGGGATTACTGGCATTGAAGTAGAGGCTTTCCAAGGGTGTTCGTCTTTAAAGTCAGCAGTTTTGCCGGCATCTTTAACAGTTCTAAAACGCTCTGTTTTTAAAAATTGCCCATCCTTGAAATCTCTTACCTTAAACAATCCAGTTCCGATAAGTATTTCAAATAATAATTTTGATTATATAACAGCTGATGATGGTAAAGAAATATACAGTATAATACTTAAGGTTCCTGTGGGAACGATTTCGCAATATAAAATTGCTCCAGTATGGGAAGGTTTTATTATAACACAGCAACGTGCTATTGGAACTATCTTTACGGTGGACGGCATCAATTATACCGTTGCAGATGATACCACCTCACCAACCGAAGTCAATGTACACAACAACCCTACTTTTGCTGGTGCAGCCAACATTCCAGCAGAAATGAATATAGAACGGCAATCTTTCAAAGTGGTTGGCATAACTTCAGGCGCATTTGCAAATAATACTACTATAACCTCAGTAAGTATTCCAGACTCTGTCAAAGGTATAGGAGGCGGTTTTTTTGGTCAGCCATCTGCCTTCGAACATTGTACCGGTTTAACATCGGTAACTTTGGGTAGTGGTCTAGAAAATATAGGTCAAGGTGCTTTTGCTTATTGCACTGCATTAACTACTGTAACTTCTAGAATGCAAACGCCATTGGCCATCAACCCAACGGTTTTTCTTGATGTGCCATTGGCCTCTGCAACGCTGCGCGTTCTCGCTGGCAAAATACCAACTTATGAAGCTGCGCCAGTCTGGACCGATTTTGGCACGATTGCCTCGCCACAGGTGGGCGATTTGTTTACTGTAGCGGGTATCAATTATGCGATAACGGCTATAAGTCCAGCACTTACTGCTGCGGTTGCCAGCAATGCTACCGTCACAGGAGTTGTTGATCTTCCAGCATCAGTAACCCACAACGGCGACACCTTTGCCGTAACTGGTATCGCAACCGATGCATTCAAAAATGCTAGCATCACAGCCATTACTATCCCTAGTACCATTACAAGTATTGCCGACGGCGCTTTTACAAATTGTACGGCTTTAACGGCAGTAACGGTAAACAATACGGTGCCAGTAGCAATTACTGCGGCAGTATTTACAGGTACCACCATCAGC
>CAMCTL010000219.1 GCA_945878515.1 Flavobacterium psychrophilum
TAGCATTTGGTCGTAGTCGGTACCTGACAATTGCAAACTAATTGGATAACCCGATGGCGGACCAGCGGCGTCTTTTTCGACAGTGATTTTGGCACCAGCAATTCCTTTTACTTTGTTTCTTATTGAATCTAAAATCGCGTTGGTATCTATTCCGCGACGCAAATTAAACTCCACAAAATTCACGGTTACTTTTCCTTTGTATGGCGATTCGGCTTGGTTTCCTACATCTAGATTGGGGTTTCCAGCACCCATACCCACTTGCGAAACGATACTTTCGGCCAAGAAGTTTTCGTTAGTGTTTTTATCGACATATTTCTTTAGTACTTCTATTACTTGTTTTTCTACAAATAAGGTGGCTTTGTTGGTCTTAGATATATCCGTCCCTTGTGGATATTCGATATAAACGATGTTTTGTTTCGGAACATTGTTCGGGAAAAACAATACCTCTCTTGGGAAAATTCCAAGTAAAACAAAAGAGAAAAACAACAATACAATGATACCTACCAACGCAACTACGGCAAGTTTTCCGGTTAGAATTTTACCCAAAAAGACTTGGTACTTTTTTTCTAATCTCGGGAAAAAACTGTGTTGGAAATCTTGTGTTGCTTTGAATAAAAACAAATGATATGCCCACATTAACACCAAGGAAATAATCAATAAATGTCCGATGGCCTTCATCCAAGTGGTGCTAGAAACATATCCTGGAACTAAAAATAACAAGCCTGAGGCAATGAAAATAATCGAATATTTTTTGATGGCTTTTTTGCTGATGTTTCTGTCCTCAATGTCCATAAAACCACCTGTCATTGCGGCATTGATAATCATTGCTACAAACAACGAAGCACCAAGTACACAAGATAAGGTTATTGGAAAATAGATCATAAACTTCCCGATAGTTCCGGGCCATAAAGCCAATGGAATAAAGGCTGCAAGCGTGGTGGCTGTTGATGAAATTACCGGCCAAGCGATTTCGCCAATTCCAATTTTAGAGGCTTGAATGCGGCTCATTCCTTTTTGCATATTGGCAAAAACGTTGTCGACCACCACAATTCCGTCATCAACCAGAAGTCCTAATCCCATTACCAATCCGAACAAAACCATTGTGTTGAGCGTAAACCCAAACGCCGAAAGTGTAGCAAACGCCATCATCATCGAAAGCGGAATTGCGGCTCCTACAAATAATGAATTTCGGAGTCCCATTGTAAACATCAATACAATCATTACTAGAATAATTCCAAATATAATGTGGTTCGATAGTTCGTTTACTTGGTGCTCTACACTGTCGGATTGGTCGTTTGTCATTTTCAAACTCAAATCTTTTGGTAAGACTTTTTCTTGAGCGGTAGCAACAATTTCTTTCACTTGGTCTATAGCCGAAATCATATTTTGACCAGAACGCTTTTTTACGTTGAGCATCACCACTTCTTCGCCAGATTCGCGAGCGTAAGTAGTTTTTTCTTTTTCTTTAAAGCTCACTTTTGCAATGTCTTTTAAGTAAACCGTTCCGCCGAAGGATTTAACTACGACATTATTCAATTGCTCGGGTTTAGATATTTCGCCGACAATTCTGATGTTGTTTCTTGAACCTTGCGACACCAAATTTCCGCCTGAAAGCGTCATATTTTCATACTTAACCGCATTCTGAATGTCGTCAAAACTTACTTGCGCGGCACCCATTTTAAAGACATCGATCGCAATTTCAACCTCACGATCGTCAACGCCAAGAATATCTACCTTCTTAACTTCGGGAACATTCTCTATTTCATCTTGCAGGTATTCGCCAAATTTTTTGAGTTGTTGTGTGGTGTAGTTTCCTTTTAAATTGATGTTTAAAATCGGAACTTCCTCAGAGATGTTGATGTTAAAAACATTCGGTTCGACTTTGCTGCCATTGTCCAAATTAGGCCAATCGGTTTTGGCTTTCGATTGATCGACTTTATCTTTAATTAAAACTTTTGCTTCTTCGATAGTCACTTTTTGGCTGAATTCTACCACAACCAATCCATAATCTTGATACGAACTTGAAGTAACTTTCTCTACACCCGAGATGTTTTTGAACTGATCTTCTAATGGTTTGGTTACTAATTTTTCAACATCCTCGGCAGAATTTCCTGGGAAAATCGACGAGATAAAGATTTTATTTTCTAGAATTTCAGGGAAATCTTCACGAGGCATATTGATATAAGCCATTGTTCCCATTACGATGATAATAAAAGTCAGGATATAAACGGTAATACGATTATCGACCGCCCAACTTGATATTCCGAATTCGTGGTTTTTGTGTTCCATTTTTTATGGTTTTTTGTTGAAAGTTGTTGGTTGTTGGTTTACAGTTTAGCAACAACCAACCAACAACCGTCAACCTTTATTTAGAAATTAAGTTTCATTCCCTCAGAAACAATGTTTACACCTTCGGAAACAACAATGTCATCGGATGATAAACCGCTTAAAATCTCGGTAACGCTTTCCGAAGATTTACCCGTTTTAACTATTGCTTTTTTAGCAATTCCGGTTTTTCCATTTGAATTGGTAACCGTATAAACGTATTTATTTTTTTCTCCGTCTTCTAATATAACATTGGTTGGAACTACAACAGCGTTTGCATTTGAATAATCCGTGATTTTTAGATTGGCTATTTGGTTGGGTCGCAATAAATTTTCTGGATTTGGAACGCCTACTTCAATGCTGAAACTACGATTGCTTGGATTAACAAAATTTCCTATTTGGCGCACTCTTCCTTTGTAAGTTTTGCCCAACGATGTCAATAAAACATCTACTTGAGTTCCTACTTTTAATTTACCAATATAAGATTCAGGAACTGAAGTCGAAACATACATATTCGATAAATTTACAATTCGCATTAACCCTTGCGGATTTGGGGCAACAACCTGTCCTTTTTCTACAAAAACCTCATCAATGGTTCCAGAAAATGGCGCTTTGATTAAGGTTTTAGACAATTGCGCTTTGATTTGAGCAACGCCTCTTTGCGCTGATATCATTTGAGTTTGGGCTTGCAAAAACTGTATTTCAGAACCAATTTTTTGATCCCACAGATTTTTTTGACGCTCGAAAGTAGTTTTAGCCAATGCGTATTGGTTTTCTAAACTCGCCACTTGTTGGCTCAAACCTGCGTCGTCTATTTGCCCTAAAATTTGTCCTTTCGAAACTCTTTGACCCGCTTTTACGTTTAACGAAACTAAGGTTCCTTGAAATTCTGGTTGTACCAAAATATTTTCTTTGGTCTCTACACTTCCCTGAATTTCTAGATAATGATTGAAAACGGTATCTTTTGCCTTTAATACCGAAACCAAAGCTTCTTCTTTTTTAACATCTAATGTTGCAAGTGCTTCGTCAATTTTTGTTAAATCAGCTTGAATTAAAGCTTTTTTGGCTTGCAGTTCCTTAATGTTTTTTGCTTCGATTAAAGAATCAATGCTGGCGCTTTCTTCTTTTTTACCGCAAGAAAACAATGAAATTGAAAGTACAGTTATTAGGATTATTTTTTTCATAATTATTAGATTTAGTATTAAGTCTATTTTCTTTGTTCTATTTTCTTTGTTCTATTTTCTTTGTTCTATTTTTTATTGATTATTTTTTCTAAAGCTGCTTTTTTGTTAATAACGTCTATCATTGATTTTAGATAAGTTTGTTGTCCAGCATACAATTGCCTTTGGGCATCGTTGTAATCAAAACTAGAGGATAAACCCTCGGTAAATTTTATTTGTTGTTTTTTTTCTATTCTTTCTGCTAGTCCTAAATTTGATTTTGCATTGGCATATTCTTCTATGCTAAATTCATAATCGCTTTTTGCGGCTGCAAACTGTAATTTTAATTTTTGATCAGCTTCTGATAATTGTGTTTTTGCTTGATCTAAAGCTATTTTTGCTTGTTGGGTTTTAGAACTTCTAGCCATGCTACTAAAAATTGGAATATTTAAGCCAATACCAACATTTGAATAATTGAACCAACTTTGCTCTCTAGAAAAAAACTGAAATTGGTTGCCAAATGCATTGTAACCAAAATTAACATTTGCGGCTAATGAAGGCAAGGCTTTCGCTTTTTGCAATTTCAATTCTAGAGTCCTTTGCTCTTGAAAATTCAATGCCATTTGGTAATTTACATTATCCAAAACATTAAACTCGTTTTTTGTAATTGCCAAATCTAAATTAGAAACCGCTAAATTGTCTAATTTATCAGTAAGTTTTAAATCGTCGTTGATGTCAATTCCCAATGTGATTTTAAGCATTTTATAAGCCACTTCAACCAGTCTTTTGTTGTAATTCAATGTACTGTTGATTGATGTAAGCGTGATTTGCAATTGCTCCACATTTTCTTCTTCAATCAACCCATTTTTAAAAATAGCTTTCGTGTCATACAAGGTTTTTTCTAGCGTAGCCTTGTTTTTTTCGAGAATAGCAATGCTCTCTTCTGCAAGCAAAACATTTCCGTAAGCATTGATTACGGCTTCTTTAACTTCAATATCTGTTTTTTGTTTGGCATTTTCGTAGTATTTCAAATAGGTCTTGGATGCTTGTAATGCAACAATGTATGAACCATCAAAAATCAATTGGCTCAATGTAGCGCGAGCAAACATTGTATGTTTTGTTCCAAAAGCAACTTCTGCAAA
>CAMCTL010000220.1 GCA_945878515.1 Flavobacterium psychrophilum
AAGATTTTCAATTTGGTGATTATTTCAGTCTCTATCCAAATCCAGTTAATGAAATTCTAAACATTGGAACAAAAAGTACAATTGAAGTAAAATCTATAGCAGTTTATGATATTTTAGGACAAATTATCATTGCGGTTCCTGATGCGAAAACGGTTTCCAATATTGATGTTTCTAAACTGAGTACTGGAAATTATTTTCTAAAAATGAATACGAATAAAGGAACTTCGAATGTGAAGTTTATTAAAAAATAAATAGATGAAAAATATATACTTGTTAGTTGTTAGTTTTTGTTTTTTTAGTATTGCAAATGCTCAGATTGTTGACATTCCCAATTCGAATTTTAAAAAGGAATTGTTGAAAGCGGATGCTACAAACACTATTGCAAAGGATTTAAACAATATTTACTGTAAAATAGATGTAAATAATGATAAAGAAATACAATTAACAGAAGCTGAAAATATAAGTTGGTTAAACTTGAGTAATTCTCAAATTTCTAACTTAGTAGGAATAGAAAACTTTACACAATTAAACTATCTAGATTTGAGCAATCAAGGCGGTGCTGGGTATAATAATATAAGATCTCTAAATATAAGCCCACTTACCAAACTTCAATATTTTAATTGTCAGTCGAGTGGTCTAAAAACTTTAGATTTTACTGGTTGTAAAGATCTTAAATTATTAAATTGCAGCAATAATTATATTGGTTCTTTAGATTTAAGAGGTTTTACAAAATTAGAGACTATCGAATCTGATGGTGCAAATTTAACACTATTGAATGTTGACGGACTACTATACTTGAAGACATTATTGGCAAGCGGTAATGAATTCTCGACTTTAGATTTAACAACTTGTAAAAATTTAGAAAAGGTTGTTATGCATTCTGGTGGGTTAGTATCTATAGATGTAAGTGGTTTAACTAAACTCGAAAACATAAATGTTTATAACAATAAATTGACATCATTAAAATTGTCTGGCTGTACAAGTTTATCCCACTTAGATGCTTGGATTAATAAAATGACAGTTTTGGAAGCATCGGATTTAAAAAGTCTCAAACATTTAAATGTAGCTTACAATAATTTACAAACTTTAAACATTCAAAATTCAAACAGTCTAGAGTATATAAATTGTGATGAGAATGAATTAAAATCTTTAGATGTGAATGAATTTGCGAATCTCAAAAGCCTGTTCTGCTCGCACAATAATTTAACTTATATAGAAGTTAATAAGTTAAAAAAACTTGAATGGCTTACAATTAGTTTTAATCAAATAGAAACTTTGGATATTAGCTCATGTCCTTTACTGTCAAGTTTACATATTAATAATAACAATCTAAAATTTGTTAATATAAAAAACGGAATCAAGAAATTAAATTATCAATCTTATGACAATGATAATTTAAAATATATTTGTTGTGATGAGGAAGAAATCGATTATTTATTTCCAAATTATCCTTTGCAATATACTTTTGCTCTAAATACATATTGCTCTTTCACTCCAGGCGGTACTTTTTACACCTTAGAAGGGAATTCTAAATTGGACTTGAATAATAATGGTTGTGATTTAAATGATGAAAATTATTCAAATTTGAATTTCAGTCTTACAGATGGAGATAATAAGGGTAATTTTATTACCAATAGCACAAATTATTCAATTCCAGTGCATGCCGGAACTCATACCCTAACTCCAATTTTAGAAAACCCCAATTATTTTACGGTTGCGCCAGCTTCTATAACTGTTACTTTCCCGACGCAAACCAGTCCTTTTATTCAAAATTTTTGCATTGCTCCCAATGGTGTTCATAATGATTTGGAAATAACTATTTTGCCGACTATTCCAGCGCGACCAGGTTTTGATGCAACTTATAAAATTATCTATAAAAACAAAGGAAATCAAACGCAATCGGGTTCGGTTTCTCTAAGTTTTAATGATACAGTTTTGGATTTTTTAACTGCCATGCCAGCAATCAATAATCAAACTACAGACAAGTTGACTTGGGATTTTACCAATTTAAAACCACTCGAAAGTCGCGAAATTACCCTAACATTCAACGTGAATTCCCCAATGGAAACTCCGGCGGTAAACAATGACGACCGTTTGAGTTTTAACGCTTTGATTAATCCTGTTGCTGGCGACGAAAAACCTGTGGACAATTCCTTTGCTTTGCGCCAAACTGTGGTAGGCTCGTATGACCCGAATGATAAAACCTGTTTGGAAGGCGATATTATTACGCCCGATTTGATAGGAGAATATGTTCATTACTTAATTCGTTTTGAAAATACTGGAACCTATCCAGCCCAAAATGTGGTAATCAAAGACTTGATCGATTTGTCCAAATTTGACATTTCGACTTTGATTCCAACCAAAGCCAGTCACGATTTTGTCACCAAAATATCTAATAACAACAAAGTTGAATTCATCTTCGAAAACATCCAACTTCCTTTTGCCGATGCCACGAATGACGGTTTTGTTGCTTTTAAAATCAAAACCTTACCTACACTTAAAGTTGGTGATTCATTCAAAAACGAAGCCAATATTTATTTTGATTATAATTTCCCGATACTTACCAATACAGCAAAATCTACTTTCCAGACTTTAGGAACGCAAGAATTTCAGTTTTCAGATTATTTCAGTTTGTATCCAAATCCAGTAAACGATTTTGTAAACATTGAATCCAAAAGCACCATTGAAGTAAAATCTATGGCAGTTTATGATGTTTTAGGGCAAATTATCATTGCTGTTCCAGATGCGAAAACCGTTTCAAAGATTGATGTTTCTATACTAGAGACAGGAAATTACTTTCTAAAAATGAATACCAATAAAGGAACTTCTAATGTGAAGTTTATTAAAAAATAAAATTATTCAAATGAAAAAAATATACTTTTTAATGCTGGCTTTTAGTCTTTTTAGTTTTGTAAACGCACAAATTGTGGATATTCCTGATAGGAATTTTAAAAAAAAGTTGTTGGCATCGAGCAGTATTAATAACAACTATACTGCTCAAGATTTAAATGGAAGATATTTTGCAATTGACGCTAACCGTGATGGTGAGATTCAAGTAAATGAGGCTCGAAATGTATCATTTTTAGATATTTCACAATCAGATATTTTTTCATTAGAAGGTATATCAATTTTTAGTAATTTAAAACTATTAAATTGTAGTCGTAATTCTCTAACTTCATTAGATGGGAAAAGTTTAGTAAACCTTACAAGGTTAGATTGTTATGGTAATATTCTCACTTCTTTAGATGTAACAGGTTTAGTAAATCTTGAATATTTAGATTGTAAATTTAATTATTATCTAACTTCAATAGACTTAACTGGTTTAGTAAATCTCAAAAATTTTATTTGTCATTATAATAAATTCAATTCTTTAGATATGAGGTCTTTAGTAAAACTAGAATATTTTGAATGTAGTGGAAATCAATTCACTTCTTTAGATCTAACAAGCTTTGAAAATCTTATATACTTAGATTGTTCTTCTAATCAACTCACCTCATTAGTTGTAACAGGTTTAGTAAACCTTAAATGGTTAAATTGTAGTTATAACCAACTCACTTCTTTAGATTTAACTTATCAAATGAATCTTCTTAGTTTGATTTTAGGCTCTAATAAGTTTACAAATTTATTTATTAAAAACGTTAAAAAATTAAATAGTATTAGTTTTCATACATGTCCAAACTTAAAATATATTTGTGCAGAAGAGGAACAATACAAATTTATTAAAGAAGAAATTTTAAGGAATAACGTAGTTGGAGTAAATTACAACTCCTATTGCTCATTCACTCCTGCTGGCACTTATTATACCCTAGAAGGAAATTCGAAACTTGATTTAAATCTGAATGGTTGTGATAATTCAGATGAAAAATTCCCTAATCTAAATTTTAGCATTACCGATGGTATTAATAAAGCAAACTTTATTTCTGATAATTTGGGTTACTATTCCATTCCAGTTCAAGAAGGAACTTATACACTAACACCAAATATAGAAAACCCCAATTATTTTACCGTTTCGCCACCTTCAATAAGTGTCACTTTCCCCACGCAAACCAGTCCGTTTGTTCAAAATTTTTGCATAAGTCCCAATGGTGTTCATAATGATCTCGAAGTAACTATTTTGCCAACCATTCCGGCCAGACCAGGCTTTGATGCAGCTTATAAAATTATTTATAAAAACAAAGGAAATCAAACGCAGTCGGGTTCGGTTGTATTGAGTTTTAACGATGCGGTTTTGGATTTGGTTTCAGCCATTCCTGTAGCAAATAGTATGGTTATTGATAAATTGACTTGGGATTATAACAATTTAAAACCGCTCGAAAGTCGTGAAATTACTGTTACATTTAATGTCAATTCTCCAATGGAAACTCCAGCGGTTAACAATGGCGACCGTTTGAGTTTTAATGCCTTGATTACTCCTGTTGCTGGCGATGAAAAACCTGTGGACAATTCCTTTGCTTTGCGCCAAACCGTGGTTGGTTCTTATGATCCGAATGACAAAACCTGTTTAGAAGGCGACGTGATTACACCGGATTTGATTGGCGAATATGTTCATTATTTGATTCGTTTTGAAAATACAGGAACATATCCAGCC
>CAMCTL010000221.1 GCA_945878515.1 Flavobacterium psychrophilum
GCAGGAATAACCATTCCGCCAATTGCGCCAAAAATGGGTAAAAGTGCATTTTTGATATTTGACAATTCTCCGATATAAACTTCTCGTTCTAATTCCAGACCAATCAACAAAAAGAATATCGCCATCAATCCATCATTTATCCAATATTCAATCGGTTGACCCGCAAGTGGCGTATGCCAAAAATGCAAATAATCAGAACTAAAAACTGAATTCGCCAATATTAATGAAATTAAAGTACAAGCCATTAAAACAAGGCCACCAGCTTTTTCACTTTCAAAAAAAGTATGGAATAGTTTTGAGGTTTTTATTCGTTTTTGAATTCTATTCATATTTTTTGCTTTGGTTTAAAAATAAATTTCCCCCGAACTATGATCCATTTTTGCTCCAGTAACGCTACTCAAAACGTTGATTTCGTTTCGTAATTTCAAAACGCCAAGCAAAGCAAAAATTAAAGCTTCTTTGAATTCTAAAATGTTAGCGGTAGGAATAACGATTTTCATTTCAGGTAAATGATGTTGAATCCTTTCTACAAGGTAATCATTATAAGCACCACCTCCAGTAATCAAAAGTCGTCGCTTTTGGTTCTTGCGAGTTTCGACGCAATCCAGTGCTAATGCTGTTTGCAAGGCAACGTGTTCAGTAAAAGTACGCATTTTATCTTCAACAGGAATTTCGTATTGCTCAATCATTGGCAAAACCGATTCTTTTACAAATTCAAAACCCAATGATTTCGGATATTTTTGCTGGTAAAAATCCAAAGTGTTCAGCTCGTTCAATAAATTGGTATTTATTTTGCCGGTTCTGGAAAGTTGTCCTTTATCATCATATTTCAAACCTAACTTATTGGCATAAAAATTTAAAACGGTATTAACTGGCGAGATATCGAAAGCAATCCTTTTGTCCTTTTGTTCAAAAGAAACATTAGAAAATCCGCCCAAATTCAAACAAAAATCATATTCCGAAAATAAAATGCGGTCGCCAATAGGTACCAACGGCGCACCTTGACCACCTAATTTTACATCTTGAACCCGAAAATCGCAAACTACAGTTTGATTTGTTAAAGTTGCAATTTCCGGTAAATTGCCTATTTGTAGTGTAAATCCATTTTGAGGTTGATGCAAAATAGTATGCCCGTGAGAACAAACCGCATCGAGATTTGCAATTTTATGTTTTTCTATAAAAGTAGAAATGGTCGTGGCAAGAAGTTTTGTATAGGCTATGTTTAGTTTTTCAAGTTCTATTTCAGAAAAATTGATGGCCGATTTGAGTTGGTTAAGCCAACTTTGGCTGTAGTCAATAGTCTCACTTTCAATAATTTCAAAGTTCCATTTGGATTCAATTAAACTAAATTTAATATGAGCTAAATCAATGCCATCCAATGAAGTTCCTGACATCAGTCCGATAACGTTGTAGTTATTTTTTTTCATTAGCCAAATTTACGAATCAAAATTGAAAATCATCGTATAAAAAAGTACCTTTGAGGATATTTTCAAAACAAAAACCAACATTTATTTTATATAATTATGGACTTTAATCTATCCGAAGAACAATTAATGGTGCAACAAGCCGCTAGAGATTTTGCACAAAACGAACTTTTATCTGGTGTAATTGAACGGGACGAAAACCAAACTTTTCCAGCCGAACAAGTAAAAAAAATGGGAGAACTGGGATTTATGGGAATGATGGTGGATTCAAAATACGGCGGAAGTGGACTTGATACGATTTCTTATGTGTTGGCAATGGAAGAAATTTCCAAAATTGATGCTTCAGCTTCGGTGATAATGTCTGTAAATAATTCTCTGGTTTGTTGGGGATTACAAGAATTTGGTACTGAAGAACAAAAGCAACAATGGCTACCACTTTTGGCTTCTGGTCAAATTCACGGTGCATTTTGTTTGAGCGAACCTGAAGCGGGAAGCGATGCTACTTCGCAAAAAACAACAGCCATAGATATGGGCGATTATTATTTGGTTAACGGAACAAAAAACTGGATTACAAATGGCGGAACCGCTTCGTTTTATATTGTTATTGCCCAAACAAATGTCGAGAAAAAAAGTAAAGGAATTAATGCTTTGATTATGACCAAGGATATGCCTGGTTTTTCAATTGGTCCAAAAGAACACAAAATGGGAATTCGTGGTTCGGACACGCACTCTTTGATGTTCAATGATGTAAAAGTTCCAAAAGAAAATCGACTAGGAGAGGATGGTTTTGGTTTTAAATTTGCGATGAAAACTTTGGCTGGTGGCAGAATTGGGATTGCTGCTCAAGCATTGGGAATCGCCTCTGGGGCGTATGAATTGGCTTTGAAATATTCTAAAGAACGCAAATCCTTTGGCACAGAAATATGCAATCATCAAGCTATTGCGTTCAAACTCGCTGATATGTTTGTCAATATTGAAGCGGCTCGACATTTGTGTTTGAAAGCAGCTTGGGACAAAGACAATCAACACAATTATGATCTTAGTAGTGCAGTGGCGAAACTTTTTGCCTCGCAAACCGCAATGGATACAGCTATCGAAGCGGTTCAAATTCACGGGGGCAATGGTTATGTTCGAGAATACCACGTGGAGCGAATGATGCGTGACGCAAAGATTACCCAAATTTATGAAGGCACTTCCGAAATTCAAAAAATCGTGATTTCTAGAAGTATTATTGCGGGTTAATTACCAGATAATTATATATATTTACAATCAGAAATAGAGATAAGATGTCCGAAGAACTAAAATATTGGTATTTGCGTGATCACAAGTTGTTTTGGACGTTGAGTATGTCGCAAGTGAAACAATTGTGCATCATAACAGGTTTTAAAAAAGCCAAAAAAGGAGATGTTATTTATTTCTCTTCTTCGGATGTGCCTCGTATTTTTTTACTCAAAAAAGGAAGCATTAAAATTGTGGAGATTGATGCAGACGGAAATGAAACCATCAAAGATATTATTCAAAAGGGCGATTTATTTGGCGAATTGACTTTAGAAAATGATAAAAATTCCAACGAATATGCTAAGGCTTTGACGGACGAAGTCGCGATTTGTAGTTTCCTGATGTCGGATTTTGAAAACTTGATGTTGCAATATCCTAATTTAGCCTTGACCTATACCAAGTTTGTTGGGCTAAAAATGAAGCGCATCAAAAACAATTATTCTAATTTGATGTCTAAAGATGCCAAAACTCGTTTATTTACTTTTATCAAAGAATGGGCAGATAAGGAAGGCAAGAAAGATGGGAATAAAGTCGTTTTAGAAAACTATTTAACTCAAGCTGATATCGCTCAAATTATTGGTACTTCACGTCAAACTGCAACGCAGTTGCTTAATGAAATGGAAGAAAAACAATTGATATTTTATTCTCGAAAAGAAATTATGATTGATGATGTTACGAAGTTGCAATAAGATGAAGTTTACTTTTTTAAAAAGTTTTGTTTGTTTATTGTCAAAATTATTATAAAAGCAGAAAGCCTATTATAACTAATAGGCTTTTTTGATTATTGTTTACACTTATAAATTAAAATTTGGTTTATAAATAAATCAAATTTTAATTTAGAGTTTTAATCTTAATACTTTCATACTGATTTGTACTTATTCCAATTATTCCATAAACCGTTTCGCCTTTCTTAATTGATTTTCCAGTAAGGTCAAAATTATACAAATCATTTTTAAAATTTTTGTTCGCATCACTTGCTGCCACAATGTTACCAATTGCTAATCCTGGACCTAATATTAATCCAATTGGAAAAACAGATTGTGGTTCGGTGACAAGGAATGGGCCATTTTGTGTGGTTTTTGTCCCTGAGTATAATTGTGCGGGTGAAAGTAATAAGTACCACAAATAAGATGCTGGACTTTGCTTTAAGGTTTTAAACGTAAAATCCTTATCTAGAAGTAAAACTTCATTGCCGTTGTCATAAATGAATTTATAATCGACCCCTAAGACAATGTCTTTTTCACTATTATTTTTAATTTTAACACCAACTAATTTAACACCATTTTTAAGTTCTTTTTTTAAGTATTTTTTTTCTAATTGAATGTATTTATATTCAAGTACAATATTTTTTTCGTCCGATTTAGAGGTGTAATTTAATGATTCGGGACTTATTTTGTTGTATTTTGAAGCACAAGCAGTGAATAATGTAAATGCTAATAGTAAGGAACAAATTTTAATTAATCTCATCTTTTTGTTTTTTTGGTTAAGTTTGATTTAGCGAAATGCAAATATAGATGTATTTTATTTTCAAAAAAGCACTTATTATTGTTGTAGGTTAAGTTAAAGTTATTTTTGCTTAACTGTTTACTTTGGTGCACTTTTTTAAATTTGCAAAAAATGTAAACTTCGCTAGATTTATCTTTTCTATTGATTTATAATTGAATCAATATGAAATCTTTACCTTTTAATTAAAACGAGTAATTAAAATTTAATGTTAATCCAGAACTTTCAGGAACAAATCGGCAAACTCCTCCAATACAAACCAACCCGCCTCGTTGCCTTCCATAACTCAGTTGAACACGTGTGGCACTTTTAGAATAAGTGGTTCCAAAACTGTAATAGTTTATTTTTTTACTGTTGACTGTATTTCC
>CAMCTL010000222.1 GCA_945878515.1 Flavobacterium psychrophilum
TTCATAAGAAGTCAGTTCAAAATAGTCTACTATTATTTCTGGTAATAATAACTTGATAAGTTCACTAAAAGAATCTTGCATTTTTATCTAATTTAAAAATACAAAAATCAACTTTTTATTATTTCCCCACAACTTTTTGACTTGATCCAAAATAAGGGGTTTTTTGATTTTAGCTATTTCTGCTTTTTTCTTGTGCAATTGCAGTAAAATTGACGATGAAAAAGGAGTTTTAGCTCCTTCATTTTTTAATAAAGATTTTGGAGCCGTTGCCAATCGGTATTTTATGGGACAAGTGCTCGATGTGCAAGGTAGTCCTATATTGGGCGTGACCATTACAGTAGGCACTGTGACGAAAACAACCGATGACATGGGTTTTTTCATTATCAACAATGTACCAGTAAAAGAGCGTTTTGCTATTATCAAAGCAAACAAGTCTGGTTATCTCGAAGGTTCGCGTTCTATGATTCCCTTAAAAGGAATGAACAACCTTAAAATTATATTGTTATCTGATGCGCCAACGGCAACCGTTAATTCTGGTAGTCCGAGCGAAGTAACCTTATCTAACGGTGCAAAAGTACTGTTTGATGGGAAATTTAAAACCGAAGCTGGAGTAGCTTATAACGGTAGTGTAAAAGTAAGTCTAAATCATCTCGATCCCACTAATGCAGCTACTTTTGATAAAATGCCGGGTATGCTTTTAGGTGAAAATACTAAAGGCAGTGTAGGAGTTTTAGAAAGTTTTGGCATGCTCAACATAGTACTAACTGGAATCAATGGCGAAAAATTGCAACCCAATACAACTGCCAATTTAGAGTTTCCTATTGTATCTGCGCAACAAGAGGATACAACTACTACTATACCGCTGTGGCATTTTGACATCGCAAAAGGCTATTGGGTAGAAGAAGGTTTTGCAACAAAAACAGGAACAAAGTACATTGGTACAGTAAGCCATTTTTCGTGGTGGAATGTAGATAATTTTGCTAACGGAGTATCCTTAAAACTTACCATTTTAGATTGTAATGGCAAACCTATTGACAATGTTGTAACAGAATTGGTGTCCAAGAATCAAAACTACGGAAGCCGTATAGGCTATACCAACAGTGCTGGGGAAGTATCCGGTATTATACCAAGCAACGAAACCTTGGTGTTGAAAGTGTATAGCACTATTAAAGGTTGCGAAAATCTTGTGGTTTACACCAAACCAATACTTCCTTTATTTCAAAGCGCTAATGAATTAGTAGTTACCGTTCCGTGTAATGCGAATTTGAAGAATATATTAATAAATGGTGCTTTAAGTAATTGCAGCGATGGCAAAGTAACCAATGGCTATGTATGGATGCTATTTGAAGACCAATATTTCTTTATTCCTGTTACAAATGGTTTGTTTAGTCTTAATGTTACTACTTGTAGTACCAATGCTGTTGGTATATTTATTCAAGGAGTCGATGTTTATGGCAAAAAAGAAACCAGCATTGTAAACATAATCTATAAGGGACAAAATATAGAATTGGGTACTTTAAAATCTTGTACGGATGCTCAGACGACAATAACTGATATTGATGGTACTGTCTATCCTTTAGTAAAAATAGGAGGGCAAATTTGGATGCAAAAAAATCTAAATGTATCAAAATACCGAAACGGTGACCCAATACCCCAAATTCAAGACCCATTACAATTTGCAAGCTCAAAAACAGGTGCTTGGCGTTATTATGATAACGACCCCGTAAACGGCGCTATTTATGGAAAATTATATAACGGGTATGCCGTACTCGACCCAAGAGGTTTAGCACCTGCTGGTTATCGTGTTATGAGTTACCGTGACTGGTTTATTTTGATAAATTATTTAGGCGGTGAAATGGTTGCCGGAAACAAGATGAAATCGACTACAATATGGGAATCTTACACGGGAATAACAAACACCAATAGTAGCGGTTTTACGGGGCTTCCGGGCGGGCTTAGCGACGGTGTTGGAGCATTAAGCTGGCTTGGCACAACTGGAGCCTGGTGGAGTGCTACGGGGAACGATATAGAATTCTGTCTCTACCTATTTCATAAAAGCGGCAGAGCCGATAAAAAGGGCGCTATTAGTAATCTTGGTTTATCGGTTCGCTGCATTAGGGATTAGACACCCTGCCTGTCGGCAAGCAGGTTTTACTCTTTAACCCTTTGGAAAAACTATGGGACACGAAGCATTAATTATAAAACTGAACCCAACCTGTTTTAAAACTGGCTGGGTTCAGTTTTTAACTATTTTAGTAAAATTTTTTAATTTTTATCCGTGAACTGTTTCGCTTTTTCCATAGTTTGTAATTAGTTTACCTTCAAATTCCAACCATTCTGCCCAACGTTTGTCAACGTCTACTTTTTCGGAATATTTTCTAGCAAAGCTTAAAAAGGTAGTGTAATGCCCTGCTTCGCTAATCATTAGTTTTCTATAAAATTCAGCTAATTCTTTGTCTTCGATATTTTGCGATAATACTTTAAATCTTTCGCAACTCCTGGCTTCAATCATGGCCGAGAAAAGCAATCTATCCACAAACGCATCGTTTCTGCTGCCGTCTTTTTTCATAAATTTGAAAAGCTCGTTCACGTAATGGTCTTTTCGTTCTCTGCCTAGTTTTAATCCACGTTGCTTGATAATGTTGTGCACCATTTGAAAATGCTCTAATTCTTCTTTGGCAATTTCCAACAAATCGGTAACCAGTTCTTCGTGTTCTGAATTGTAGGTTATTATTGTGATAATATTGGTTGCTGCTTTTTGCTCGCACCAAGCGTGATCAGTCAAAATTTCTTCGATGTTCGATTCTACGATATTGACCCATTTTGGGTCGGTAACTAATTTCAGTCCTAACATTTTTAATGGTCTATGAGTGAATTACAAAAATACAGTTTTTATTTCTCGATAAACAGCTTGAATTGCAGTATTATTTTCATTATTTTGTAGGCTTAAAAGTATTCATGAGCACAATGAATCAGGTATTAATTATTGGATTTGTCTTTCCAGAACCCAATTCCTCGGCGGCAGGAGGAAGGATGGTGCAATTGATTTCTATTTTTAAAAAGCAAGGTTTTGATGTTACTTTCGCTAGTCCCGCGATGGATAGCGATTATATGATAGACTTGGATTCTTTGGGAGTTACCAAGAAATGCATCACTTTAAATTGTTCAAGTTTTGATGTTTTTGTAAAGGAATTGAATCCGTCCATCGTTTTGTTCGATCGTTTTATGATAGAAGAACAATTTGGATGGCGCGTTGCCGAGAACTGTCCTGATGCTTTGCGAATACTGGATACGGAAGATTTGCACTGTTTACGTTTGGCACGTCAAAAAGCTTTCAAGGAAAATCGATCCTTTTCAACTGAGCATTTGTTGGTGGAAGATGTTGCCAAAAGAGAGATAGCCAGTATTTTGCGTTGCGATATTTCCCTGATGATTTCCGAGTATGAAATGGAATTGCTGCAAACCGTTTTTAAAATTGCTGTTGATTTATTGTATTATTTGCCTTTGTTGTTGGATTCTATTGAAGATTCAACTATCCAAAAACTACCTTCTTTCGAAGAGCGATATAACTTTGTCTTCATTGGAAACTTCCTTCACGAACCCAATTGGAATGCGGTTCAGTTTCTAAAGGAAACCATTTCGCCACTCATCAGAAAGCAAATGCCTGAAGTCGTTTTGCAACTTTATGGAGCTTATCCTTCTCAAAAAGTTTTACAATTGCATCAACCAAAAGTAGGTTTTCATATTATGGGTCGTGCCGATGATGCTCAAGAAGTGGTTAGAAATGCCAGAGTGGTTTTAGCTCCTTTGCGTTTTGGTGCAGGAATAAAAGGAAAATTAGTCGAAGCAATGCAATGCGGAACACCAAGCATAACCACAACAATTGGAGCCGAAGCGATGTGTGGTGATCTGCCTTGGAATGGCTTTGTTACTGATGAACCTCAAGTATTTGCTGATAAAGCTATAAAATTGTATCAAGACAAAACTCTTTGGTTAAAAGCCCAAGAAAACGGTTTTAAAATTATAGAAAAACGCTATTTGAAATCTTTGTTTGAAGATGATTTTGTACAGCATATTTTAAAAATACAAATGAATTTGAAAAAACATCGATTGCATAATTTTATGGGTGCACTATTGCAACATCATACTTTGACCAGTACAAAATATATGTCGCGATGGATTGAGGAGAAGAATAGGAAAGGGTAGGGTTGAAAACCACAAAAAATAAAATGAAAGATGAAATTTTACTATTATTTTTTATTTCGCTTGCATTGGACTTTTAGAGATTTATCTAAAGAAGGTCATAAAATGGGGTCACATAAATTTTCTGGGGATTAGGCAAAAAGTTTTTCCATTCTAAAGAGAAAGAATTTAACGTCTACCACACCTCTTTGGTTTGCTCTAAAGAGTTTTATTTTCGAGTTAAATGATTCTGCATTTGCATTTGTATGTCGTTTTAT
>CAMCTL010000223.1 GCA_945878515.1 Flavobacterium psychrophilum
CTTTACAGGTTCAAGATATGATGGAGCAAACGGCTACGCACCGCAATCAGGAATGAATGAAATGGGCTTAGCCTTTGAAAGACTTGCGTCATTCCACCCGATACAAAAAAATTTTACAAACAGGAAAACCATATCCAACCCAACACAGTATTTAAAGGACATCCTTCATAAGTGCAAATCAGTAGAAGAAGTTAAAGAATTTATCAGTAAATACGACCACAGTTATTTCATAGAAGACGTTTTTATTTACGTTGACAAATCCGGTAAATATCTCATTGTTGAGCCTTACACTTTGACGTTAGGAAACAAACCAACTTATGTTATATCTAACTTTTGTCCGTCCATAACTCCAGAAAAAAATGCCAATAAACTAGACCGCTACCGAAACGGAGTTGCATTTCTGAAAAATGGTATTGATACTTCACTAGAGTTCTGCACCGCCTTGTCCGACACGATGCACGTTTGCAGAAAAAAAATTGGCGATGGAACTTTACTTTCTTCAATCTGGGACTTAAACAACGGGACGGTGAACTTGTTTTTTTATCACGACTATAAAACAAGCGTTCAATTCAAATTAAGCGAAGAATTAAAAAAAGACGACCATAGTATTGCCATTGACAAATTATTCCCGTCCAACCCTGAATTTGAAAAATTAAGCAATTTCAAAACCCCAAAAGATAGCATTTTAATTGGAGCGTTTATAGTGGTTGCCGCTGGATTTTTTTTATTGACGTCGATATTCTTTGTAATTCATTATTTCCGAAGAACAGAGCGTAAAAAGTATGCTTATATTCAACTATTGCTATTTCCACTTGGACTAATTTTGTTCTATTATATGTTTGTTTTAAGCGGAAGTGTCAATGTTTTCTATTTTCCTGCACCATATAAAGACCCGACAAATGTTTTTAAAAGTTTAACCTCATACATTCCATTGCTACTACTGCTGCTGATAGTACCTTTTTCTTTAATCAATTATAGACTTTTTAAGGAGCATAGTTGGAGTGTGCTTGCCAAGTGGATATTTACCTTAAACAATCTGATTTACATTATACTGATTGGGTTATTTTTGTATTGGAGATTTTATGATATTTTCAACTAATCTACAATATTATTGAATACTAAAAGCATCTATATAAAGTGATAGTTTAATATTAAATGATTTTTTTTCTTCAAAAGTGCTAACTGCTTGTAGCTACAAAAATTGAAAAAGCATTGATGTCAGCTCTCCATTTTTTTTATACAATACCCAAAAAAAGTAATCTTTAAAAATTAAGACTATTTGTTTTTAGAACATCTAACGAGCGATTTCTACATCAAAATGAATCTTCAAAAAATGAATTCAAGTACCACTGTGAACCTCAATCAACCCAGCAAATACAATACTTACATGATTACTGTTAAAATAATTAAAAAATAATCGCTATTATATATATTACTTTGATTATAATTTACGTTATAGGGAATATACATAAGATAATGCCAGGTTTATTATTAAAGCATTTCCTGTACTTACAGAGAATGTTACACTATAAAACACCGCATTATTCAATAACTATTATTTTACAACAACCGCTTATGACTCGATAAATACTTAACCCTTAAAACCATGTATTATGTCTAGATTAAGTATTTATGGAACGCCTTGGATCGATCTAATTTTCGAAAACAAAAACCAAGAATACGGTGCTTATCAATTGCGCCGTGATAGTGTAAAAAGCTCCTTAACTGCCCTATTTATGGGATTGTTGTTTGTAGCTTCTATTGGAGGAATTACATCAATTGTCAGTCATTTCAATCGCGGTATTGCTCCAACTATTCCAATTCCAGAATGGTCAATTCCTATTCAAGTATCGGAGATTGTATATCCTATAGTGGAAGAACCAATACTTCCTGAAGGAAAAAGTCAAGTTAGCGAGGCGACAATTGAGAATGACCAACTCATAAACCCAGTTATTGTGCACCCAGAAGACGCCAATCAAAATATTGCGACAAACTTAGAAAACAATATTGCAACTCCATATAATTCAGACGGAACAGGAACAATAGGAACAAACCCAACCACTTCTGGAACCGGAACCGAAATCCCGAAAGCTGTCGATTATGGAAATACAGTAGTAAATTCGACCGAGTTGGACAAAATGCCAGAATTTCCCGGAGGAATCAATAAATTTTACAACTACGTGGGCAACAATTTCGAAAAACCTGAAATAGATGCCATTACAACTTTTAGGGTGTTTGTGTCTTTCGTTATCGAAAAAGATGGCAGCATGACAGATATTAAAGCAATAAAAGATCCAGGATTTGGATTGGGCAAAGAAGCCATTCGAGTGCTAAAATCCTTGAAAACCAAATGGTCTCCGGGAATGATAGATGCAAAAGCCGTTCGAACCGCTTACACCTTGCCCATCGTTGTAGATATGCAATAAATCATATTAACGTTCAAAACAAAAAAGCAGCATTCTAGATGCTGCTTTTTTATATAATTTAATTTCTTTTACAATCAGGTTGCGATCTGTCCCTACATTTTCAATAATTCTCCAATTTTCAAGGCACATTTCTCGCCATCAATCGCTGCTGAGATAATTCCTCCAGCATATCCAGCACCTTCTCCGCAAGGATACAAACCTTTTATATGAAGGTGTTCTAATGTTTCTGAGTCTCTAGGAATGCGAACTGGCGAAGATGTTCTTGATTCTGGTGCGTGTAGCACAGCTTCATTGGTTAAAAAACCACGCATCGATTTACCAAACTCCACAAAACCTTCTCGTAATATTTGAGTAAGAAATCCTGGGAAAACTTCGCCCATCTCTACCGAAGTAGTTCCAGGAACATAGGAGGTTTTTGGAATATTTGAGGACATTTTATTTTGGGTAAAATCGACCATTTTTTGAGCGGGGACTTTTTGAGTTTTTCCAGCCAAATACCAAGCTTTTTGCTCGATACTTTTTTGGAATTCCATTCCAGCCAAGGCACCAAATTTGGCAAAAGGTTTAAAATCTTCGAGTTTCAATTCGACTACGATTCCGGAATTGGCGGTAGCTTGGTCACGTTTTGAAGGCGACCAACCATTGGTAACAACTTCGCCTAGACTTGTTGCGCAAGGTGCAATCACACCGCCGGGACACATACAAAAAGAGTACATTCCCCTCCCTCCTACTTGTTTCACGATGGAATACGGCGATGGTGGCAAATGTTCTCCGCGATAATCGCAACTGTATTGAATGCTGTCTATCAACGATTGTGGATGTTCGGCTCGAACGCCTAGAGCAAAAGCTTTGGCTTCGATAAAAATTTGTTTTCTGTCTAATAATTCAAAAATATCTCGGGCAGAATGTCCTGTGGCTAAAATTATTTTATTGGCTAGAATCGTGTCGCCATTTTTAGTCACAATGCCTTGCACTTCATTATTTTTGATGATAATATCGGTCAAACGCGTTTCGAAAAGGACTTTGCCTCCCATTTCGATGATTTTCTCCCGCATATCTTGAATGATTTGCGGCAATTTATTGGTTCCAATATGCGGATGTGCATCGACCAAGATATCATGAGACGCTCCGTAAGCTACGAATAATTCCAAGATTCGAGTTACGTCGCCACGTTTTTTGGAACGCGTATATAATTTTCCGTCCGAATAGGTTCCTGCTCCGCCTTCGCCAAAACAATAATTAGAATCTTCATCTACAATATGGTCTCGGTTAATGGCTTTTAAATCCCGACGACGACCACGAACGTCTTTTCCACGTTCGATAACTATTGGCTTTAAGCCCAATTCAATCAGTTGCAAAGCAGCGAATAATCCCGCAGGACCAGCACCTACGATGATAACTTCTTGAGCATGTTCGACATTTTTGTATTCTGGCAGTTCTATTTTAGCTTCTTGAATAGGTTCGCCTTGCAAATAAATCATGACTTTCAAATTGAATTTCACTGCTTTTTGACGGGCATCAATCGAACGTTTTAGAATAGAAATATGTTGGATTTCTTTAGCATCAACCCGAATTAATTTGGAAATATGTTGTTTGAGCAACAGTTCGTTTGTGGCTATTTCTGGTGATACTTGAAAGAGTAATTCTTGTGGCATTTTGTTGTAGTAGATTGAGTTATTAGAAAACAATAACGAAATGCAAAAATAGTACTTTGAAATGAACTTTACTTATTGAATTTGAAATCCATTTTTCAAGTAGAGAACCTTTGTAAAAGTTCAAAACTTTGACAAAGGTATTTGAAAATGAATGCCTCATTTTCAACTTAGACTTCGTAAATTTACCATCTAAATACATTAAAAATGTCAAGACAAATTAAACTAATATGGGATTTTCGTGGTCCAACTTCAGCAAAAATAGCCGAGCATCACGAAATTCATTTGAAAGAATATATAATTGCCGAGAAATTATCGCCAAACATTACTGGTTTTGAAATTCTTAACGAAATGT
>CAMCTL010000224.1 GCA_945878515.1 Flavobacterium psychrophilum
AACTAATAAATTGACTATTGAATTTGAAAATTCAGATAATGGTGTTCCAGTATCTGTTTTTGAAGTTTTTATAGCTTAAATTATTTCTTGTGATTGCGAGGAACGAAGCAATATTACTAGTAATAATACAAGTGAATAATTAACCACAAAGTACACAAAGAAGGCACCAAGTTCACAAAGTGAGAAAAAAATCTGTGAAAATCAGTGAAATCTGTGGCTAAAAAAAATCGTTTAATGCCAAAATTTATCATAAAACCTATGTACTCAAAAAAAATCATAATCGCAATTTGCTGTTTTTTCAGCTTTGCTTCATTTGCACAAGAATCCAAAATTATTTCTTTAAACGGAGATTGGGCTTTTAAAATTGATCCCGAATACGAAGGCGAAACTTTGGGATTCGAAAAGAAAGATTTTGATACTTCCCATTGGGACAAAATGGAAGTGCCTGGTAATTGGAATTTGCACAATCTCTATTCCGAGTATTCAGGTGATGCTTGGTACAGCAGAACATTTACAGTAAATGAATCACAGAAAAATCAATTGGTTCGATTGGTTTTTGAATCGGTTTACAATGACTGCAAAGTATGGGTTAACGGTCAATTAATTGGCGAAAATCATTTGGGTTTTATGCCTTTTGAGTTTGATGTATCAAAGCATATTAATTATAACCAAGAAAACAGAATTACGGTTTTAGTTAATAATATGTTCAAAAAAGGCGCAATGTGGAGTTGGGGCGGTATCCGCCGTCCAGTTTCATTAGAAATCACAGCACCTATTCGTATCGATTATCAACACATTACAGCCGTTCCCGATTTGAATAAAGGAACTGCCACAGTAAAAATTGAAATCGCAAGTAGTAACACAACATCAGTTTCGAAATCGATTTCTTATACTGTTCAATTAAAGAAAGATGGAAAAGTAGTGGCACAAAAAAAGGAAAGTGCCACCATTCCAGCCAATACTTTAGAGTTCACAACCGTTTCTAACTTCCAATTGCCAAAATCGAATGTTACTTTATGGCATTATGATTTTCCGGTGCTTTACGAATCTTCGGTTGCATTAAAAGACGGAAATCAAACAACACAAACCATTTCGAATAAATTTGGAATAAGGAAAGTAGAAGTGGTAGGCACTAAAATTTTATTGAATGGAGAAAGCGTTCGTGCAGTAGGATTTAACGTTTTGGCTGAAGATAGAATTACAGGCACAACCCTTCCATTAGAAAAAATAAAAGCCGATGTCGATATGATGAAAAGTATGGGAGTTGTATTGACACGTCTAGCACACGTTACACTTCCTGAAGAGTATTTGGATTATTTGGATGAAAAAGGCATTATGATATTTTCGGAAGTAGGCTTGTGGGGAAAAGACCGTTGGGTAGATCCAGATCATCCAATGCCTAAAGAATGGTTGCAAAGAATTATTAAGAAAGAATACAATCATCCATCAATCATTGGTTGGAGTATTGGCAATGAAATAGGGAGTCGAAAAAATAATCCGAAAGCACACGAATATATAAAAGGAGCCATTGAAATGGCAAAGGCTCTTGATCCCAATCGATTTGCAGTATATGCATCCAATACAGCTCAAAGTCAACAAGATGATGCTGCCATTTACGGGGATTTGATTTTGCTCAATTTGTATGGCGGATTTTCAGGCGTTGATAAATCTTGGAATTTTCATAAAAAACCCATTTTTGTTTCAGAATTTGGTCAGAATTTAAACTCAGATGATCCGAATTTGGGCGTAATCAGCATCAAAAAAATGATGGACGATATGCGAAACAAAGAGTATGTTTTGGGCCTGTCACTTTGGACATTAAATGATTATAGAAGTAAGTACAATGCTGAGCCACCAACAGCTGCTTCGTGGACAACGCCGCCATCTCAAAATAGAACTTGGGGAATTGTTACTACAATGGGACGTCCAAAACGTATTTATGAAACAACTCAAAAAGAATATGCCCCGATTAAATCTTTATCACTAGCAGACATTAATACTGCAAAAGGAACCGCTAATATAAGCGTTACTCCTAGAACTAAATTAGATATACCTGCCAATATCTTAAGAGGCTTCAAAGTGAAATGGAGCATTTTTGACACTGCATTTAAAGCGTTGAAAGTAGGCGAGAAGTCACTTCCAACTATTAATCCGGGAGACAAGCCATTTTCTATAAGTATAAAAACAGATTTATCTCAAGCAAACGGTTTAAAAGTAGAATTTATCGACCCGCAAGGCTATGTAGTTTTAAGCGAAATTAAGTATTTCGCAAAACCTAGTAAACCTGTAATTAAGCATATTAATCAGGCAATTGATGGAATACGATTTGTTTTTGATAAACAAGCTGGTGCCGACGAATATGCTGTGCAGTACAAATACAATGACTCTACTTATACAACAAAGAAAACCATCAATGATTTTGTCGAAATTGATGACAAGAAAATTAAACAAGGTCTAAAATTAACCTGCACACTGATTGCATACAACAATGCTGGACAAAGCGAACCATCCGATGCTGTTGTAACGGCTATGAATGAAAATGACTTGCCTCCTGCAGTCTGGGATGCGATAAGGAATAAAACCAATGTTTTCATAGGTTTTGAAGTATTGCCAAAAGACGATATGTATGAAATAGAATATGGTTTTGCAAGCGCTGTTTATACTAAAAAGTTAGCCTTTAAAAATCAAGGCATAGTAAGGCTTTCAAACATACCAAAAGACAAACCTGTATTTTTCAGAATCCGAACAAAGAAACAAACTGGTTTTACAAGTGATTGGTCACACGAAATAAAAGTGGAATAGAAAAACAAGTCCATTTTACTTATTAATAGAACAATAGCTGTTGATTTTATAATAATTATTTATTGTTGGTTTATTTAACAATTTTCTCATGATAGTATAAATTGATAATATGCACAAAATTACCAAATTGATATTGTTTTTGTTGCTAAATACAAGTATCCTTTCAGCCCAAAATAATTTCTTCAAAACTGCGGAAAACGAACAGTTATTTAAGAAAAAAGAAGTGCTCTCTAACATCAAAAAAAATAGAGTTTACAGTCTTGATGAAAAAGCTATGCGCAGTTATTTGCGAACTGCTCCAGTAGAATTTAAGAACAATGGTGCAACAATTCCGTTGGATATTCCATTGCCAGATGGTACAGTGGAGACTTTTAATATGGTTGAATCGCCACTTTTATCTCCAGAAGTTGCTGCAGCTAACCCGAGTATTAAAACATATATAGGGACAGGTACAAAAGACAAAAAAGCATCTATAAGTTTGAGCTTGACTTCTGCTGGTTTTAATGCTATTATATTAAATGTTGGTAATGAAACCGTGTACTTTGATTCTTATTCAAACGAAAAAAACAACATCTATTTCAACTATTTTATCAAGGATGTAGAAGTCCCAGTTGGAGAAAAATCCAAATCGTGTCTAGTGGAACCTGGAGATGAAGTTCAAATCGACGACTTGAAAAAAAAAGAAAGAAATCCTCTTGATGCGATTAATAAAATTTCATCAAGTTCAGGCACACAACTGCGAACATTTAGACTTGCTGTTGCTGCCAATGGAGAGTTCACTCGGCAATATGGCAGTACTACTAAAGCGGGTGGACTTGCTGCAGTGGTAGCTTATGTTAATCGAATCAGACTTGTTTTCAGAAAAGAATTAGCTGTAGATTTTGTACTAGTGAGCGGAGAAAACCTTATATATACAGATCCAGCAACTGATCCATTTACCGATGCTCTGCCTTTAGATCCAATTCACAGTACTATTAACACTGTATTGGGGAATGGAAATGCTTCAGTAGGGAATAGCTTGTATGATATAGGTCATCTCTTTGGTTTCGTATCCGGAAGCGGCAACGGTCTAGCTGGTTCAAGAGTATGTGAAGCAAGTAGCAAAGGAAGAGCTTATTCTTTGATTGGTAGCGTAAACTCATACAGTCAAGATTTTATGGATAATTTGATTTTGCACGAAATGGGGCACCAGTTTGCAATGAGTCATTCTTTTAATAGTACTGTTAATGTATGTACCTCTAGAAATGCAGCTACTTCCGTTGAACCAGGTTCTGGAGCTACAATAATGAGTTATGGTTTTATTTGCGGAACTGATAATGCCGCTGGAACACCCTATAACGCATTACTTCAATACCATTCTGTAAATTACGAACAAGCTATTGCCTTTATCAACACAAAGACTTGCCAAGTTACAACTGCCACCGGTAATACAGCTCCTGTTATAACAGTGCCAGCAGGATACACCATTCCAAAATCTACTCCTTTTATCTTGACTGGAAGTGCAACAGACGTTAATAGTACTGATGTTTTAACCTATTGCTGGGAAGGAACAGATATTGGTACAGTTGTGCCTGATGCAACTACACTTGACGATACTGCACAA
>CAMCTL010000225.1 GCA_945878515.1 Flavobacterium psychrophilum
TTGGACGACAAAGTATTGTTCAAAAGTGACGGAATGCCAACGTATCATTTAGCGAATATTGTCGATGATCATTTAATGCAAACCTCACACGTGATTCGTGGTGAAGAATGGTTGCCATCCATGCCATTGCACGTTTTGTTGTACAGAGCCTTTGGTTGGGAAGCGCCAGAATTTGCACATTTACCTTTAATTATGAAACCTATTGGAAACGGAAAATTATCCAAACGTGATGGTGATAAAATGGGATTTCCTGTCTTTCCTTTAGATTGGACAGATGCTTCCAGCATGACAAAATCGGTAGGTTATAGAGAAAAAGGATTTTTTCCGGAAGCAGTTGTTAATTTTCTAGCGTTATTGGGTTGGAACGACGGAACCGAAAAAGAAATATTTTCTTTGGAAGAATTAGAAAAAGCATTCGATTTAAGTAGAGTTCACAAGGCTGGAGCCAAATTTGATCCAGAGAAAAATAAATGGTTCAACCATCAATATTTAGTGAAACAAAAATATGGCGATTTAGCGAAAAGCTTCGCTCCTATTGTCGCTGAAAAAGGAATAGATTCCTACGGACTCGAGAGCTCTGCTCGAACTGGCGAAGCAATGACAAAGTTGGAAAAAATAGTTTCGTTAATAAAAGAACGAGCCAATTTCGTTTCAGAATTTTGGGATTTAAGTGATTACTTTTTTGTGGCTCCAACTTCTTATGACGAGAAAGCAACAAAAAATTGGAAAACAGAAACGCCAGCTTTAATGCAAGAATTGATTTCTGTTCTTAGCGAAATAACGGATTTCACTTCATTGAATATTGAAACAATCGTGAAAGATTGGATGACAAAAAACGAAATTGGAATGGGAAAAGTAATGCAGCCGTTTCGTTTGAGTTTGGTTGGTGCTTTGAAAGGACCGCATTTGTTTGACATCGTAGAACTTATCGGAAAAGAAGAAACGATAAAGAGAATTGAGAAAGCGATTAATACACTATAATTTCTGTACAGGTAACTTTACCAAATTATCTGGTGTATAAAATAATACATAAAAAAAGAGGCTTAATTGCCTCTTTTTCGTTTTAGTATCCAATTCATCAGAATTGGAATTACTATGTTGAGTATCTTTCCAGAATAGTTCGAAAAAATCGATTTATAATCTCCAAAGAAACTTTTCACTAAATTTTCAGGCAACAAACATTCTTTAATGCTTTCTGTATTTAGCACAATGCGTTGCAAATTTAGCGTCCTCTCGGTTTTCAAAATTTCTAGTTCTAACTCGATTTGTGCGTAGGACGAATATTTTTTAGTTCCCATACTTTAGTCGTTAAAAAAGATTTCTGAAAATTTCTCTAATATTGGTCCTTCAACGATTTTATCTTTAACTAAAAATAATAGTCCTGCAACTACTAGATATATTCCGGCAATAATTAAAAAACCTAAAGCATAGCTTCCTAAGGCATTTCCTATGGCAAAAGCGCCCGCAACTGAACAAAATAACAAAACCATTAACAACGCTATTGCAAATAATGAAAATTTCAACATCATTGTGGTCGAGCGCATCGCCACTTTAAAGCCCCATAACTTATAATAAGCTAAGCTGTTTTCAATATAAGCTTGTGTTTGTTTTTGGATGTCTTCGGCATTCTCACTTAGTTTTTCAAAAGGCATATAAAACTATTTAGAAAATTTAATTCTCGTGATTGGCCATTTGCTTTTTTTGCAGTTTGGCATTTTGTTCTTTCAAATCAGCCAACTTAGTTTCTAAAAAAGAAATAACGTCTTCGGTTTTATGACTCATATTAGAAACCATTTCTTCATAAGTTTCTTCTAAATCGTGTTTGGAACCCTGAAACTTTTCTCTCAACTGATGCGTTACATCTTCAAATTTGTGTTTTAAATTGTCTTTGGCATCATCAAAATCCTCTTTAATTTTTTCTCTGGTTTTTGAACCCTTATCCGGAGCAAATAAAATTCCTACTCCTGCTCCAATCGCTGCACCTAATAAAAGTGCCAATGCTGAATTTGTGTTATTTGACATCGTTTTTAGAATTAAATTAATAATACTTAAAATTACAACCTTTATCAACACTGCTGTGTTAATAAGGCGTTAAAGTGCACTAAATTGGATTGAAACTCAAAATAAGCTATTGTGTTACACGGTTTTTTTGAAAATAGCAAAGTATATGCGCAACTTGAAAAAACGCTTTAAAATCAATTTATGAAGGCCGTTTTTAATTATTAAAATTGATACAATTTATAAAAATAATCAGAAAAACAAATGATTAGGAAAAGCGCTCCTTAATGCGCTTTTGATAGTTCTTATTTATTTAAAAATTGTTCGATAAATTCGAGTTCTCTTTCGGTAGAACTTTTCGGAGGATTGGATTTTAATTTCAAAATTTCTTCTTTGAAAGAATTTACAAAATCCGAATCGTTTTCTAAATTCAGTAAATTCAATAGCGCTCTTGAGCGAACAAATGTCGATTCACTTCGCAAAGACATCAAATACAATTTGGTCAAATCTTCATTGTCAAAATCCGAAAATTTCAAACTGGAATATTTCAAAATAAATTGAGCAAACAACAAAGACGTTTTGTTGTTATTGATGTTCTTTTTGAAAGAATTTTGCAATAAACTATAATTGGCAATTCCCGACAAAGTCTCTCCTATTGCTTTTCGAATCGCAATGCGATCTTCTCTAGTTCCGACTTTAAAATATTTATTGATTTCTTTTAAAGCATTGTTAATACTGTTTTCCTCTTTTTTGCCTTTTTCTTCCCAAGCATCTTTGAGTCCAACTGTTTTATTAAACACTAATTTTTCAGCAGTTGAATCTTTATCCACATTGAAATATCCAATACGTTGAAACTGAAATTTATCTCCAGATTTCACTTTAGAAAGACTTGGTTCCACAAATCCTTTTACAATTTGCAAAGAATTGGCATTCATAAAATCAAGGAAATTTTTCTCTTTATGACTGTCTGGTGCTTCGTCAATAAAAAGACGGTCATACAAACGAACTTCGGCTTCGAAAGCGTGTTTTATGGAAACCCAATGTAAGGTTCCCGCCACTTTTCTTTTAGAAGCTTCACTCCCACTTCCGCTTAATGAATAGGTGTCGTAAGTAACGTGAATTTCGGTGATATTTCCTGATGTATCTTTTACAACACTTTCTCCTTTAATGATATACGCATTTTTCAAACGCACTTCATTTCCTAAAGACAAACGGAAAAATTTGGCTGGAGCCACTTCCAAAAAGTCTTCTCTTTCAATGTATAATTCTTTCGAAAAAGGTACTTTTCTGAAACCTGCGGCTTCGTCTTCCTGATTGTTTTCAGCATCCAAAAGTTCTTCCTTTCCATCAGGATAATTGCTAATTACGACTTTTATTGGATCTAAAACTGCCATAACTCTTGGTGCCGTTTTGTTTAAATCTTCGCGCAAACAAAACTCTAAAAGCGAAACATCAATGATATTCTCACGTTTAGCAACTCCAATGAGATCACAAAATTTCCGAATCGAAGTTGGTGTATAGCCTCTTCTTCGTAATCCTGATATCGTTGGCATTCTTGGATCATCCCAACCATTTACTATACTTTCTTGAACCAATTGCAATAGTTTTCGCTTGCTCATTACAGTGTAATTCAAGTTCAAACGTGCGAATTCGTATTGGTTGGGTCTAACTAAAGTATCATCGTAAATCTGGTCTAAAAACCAATTGTATAATTCTCTGTGCATCACAAATTCCAAAGTACAAATAGAATGCGAAATTTGCTCGATATAATCACTTTCGCCATGCGCATAATCATACATTGGATAAATTTTCCAATCATCTCCAGTTCTATGATGATGACGGTGTAAAACTCTATACATCAAAGGATCGCGCATCAACATATTGGTAGAAGCCATATCAATTTTGGCACGCAAAACATGACTTCCTTCCGGGAAATCGCCGTTTTTCATTCCTTCGAACAAAGTCAAATTCTCTTCAACTGAGCGATTTCTATACGGTCCATCAACTCCTGGTTGGGTTGGTGTTCCTTTTTGCGCTGCCATTTCTTCCGAAGATTGACTATCGATGTATGCTTTTCCATTCTTAATCATTAAAATAGCCCAATCGTACAACTGCTGAAAATAATCAGAAGCATACCGTTCTTCGGCCCAATTGAAGCCCAACCATTGCAAATCTTCCTTGATGGCATCTACATATTCTTGTTCTTCTTTGGCAGGATTGGTATCGTCAAAACGCAAATTGACTGGTGCATTGTACTTTAGACCCAAACCAAAATTCAAGCAAATGGATTTGGCGTGCCCAATGTGTAAATATCCATTAGGCTCAGGCGGAAAACGGAAACGTAATTTATCTTGAGGAAAACCGCTTGCTA
>CAMCTL010000226.1 GCA_945878515.1 Flavobacterium psychrophilum
ATTAACTATAAAAAAAGCACTTCCGACAGAGAGATTTCGACCGTATTCCAACCCGATATTTGTGTAATTTGTGATAAGGACAAACTAGACGACAGAGGCTGTCTTGGCGCTCCGGATTTAATTATTGAAATCCTTTCGCCTGGAAACTCGAAAAAAGAAATGGACATCAAGTTTGATTTATACGAAGAAAACGGCGTAAAAGAATATTGGATTGTGGAACCTTTTCAAAAATCAATCCTCATTTATACCCTACAACACGATAAATACATCGGACTAAAACCAGTTGCCGAAGAAGGTTTAGTAATTAGTCCACTATTTCCTGAATTGAGTTTTAACGTTGCCGAGGTTTTTATAGATTAAGCTAAAATCATAATTTACGGAGCCTTTGCTTACAAGCGGAAAACAATACCTAAAAAAATATTATTTATAAAATCAATGTAATCTTCTCTTTTTAAAAGATTATAATTGCTGCGGACAAGCAAATAGTAAAAATAGATAACTTATTTAAACCGCTATCAAATTTTGCAAATTTGATAGCGGTTTAAACTTTAATTTATTTCCTTCAACATTTCGGCAATTTCGTCTAATCTTGGAGTCAGAATAATTTCGATTCTGCGGTTTTTTGCTTTTCCTTCGGTAGTTGTGTTGCTTGCTAATGGTGAGAATTCTCCTCTTCCTGCAGCAGTTAAATTTTGTTTATTTACTGCTTTGTTTTCACTTAAAATAGTAACTATAGCTGTAGCTCTTTTTGTAGATAAATCCCAATTATCGGCAATGGGACCTGAACCGCCAAAAGGATCATCATCCGTATGACCTTCAATTAAGACGGCAATATCTGGATTATCGCCCAATACTTTTCCCACGGCTACTACTGCGGTTTTTCCCTCAGCACCAACTGCCCAACTGCCTGATTTAAAAAGCAATTTATTCTCCATTGACACATAAACTTTTCCGTTTTTTTGTTCAACAGTCAGCCCTTTTCCTTCAAAACTATTCAAAGCTTTCGAGAGCGTTTCCTTTAATTTACGCATACTGGCTTCTTTTGCAGCAATCAAAGCCTCTAATTCTTTCAAACGTTGGGCGTTTTTGTTTAATTTATCTTGTTCTAATGCCAATGCCTTTTCTTTGGCCTCCAATTGATCCAATAATTCGCGGTTTTTCGTCATATTGGATTTTAAAGATTCGTTGCTATTTTTTTCTAAAGCGGAGAAAGAATCTTTTAAATTGTCCATTTTTTTACTCAAAGTCGCGTTTTCGGCAAGTAATTTTTCGCGTTCCATTTTTATCTTTGCCAATTCTTTATTCGTAGTTTCCTTTTCGACTTCAAGTTGGCTTTTTGATTTTAATAATTCAGCATTTTCATCGGAAACGCTTCGATTCTCTTTCTTTAAATCGGCATATTTGCTTTCTAAATCATTATAAATTTTCTTCGACACACAAGAAGTACAAAGTGCTACAATCAGCAATCCGAGGGAGATTTTTTTTATCATTTTTTGTTTTTTTAATTGAAATTGATTTTTGACATTGAAATTGACATTGCCATCGTCATTGATTTTTGAAATTGATATTGCCATTGACTATTCTATCTCTACCAAACTCGGACAATGGTCAGAATGTTTGGCTTCAGGTAGTATAACGGCTCTTTTTATTTTTTGTTTTAAAGATTCGCTAACCAAACAATAATCGATCCGCCAACCTTTATTTTCTATTCTTGCCGAAGGAAATCGCATGGTCCACCAAGTATAATTTCCAGATTCTTTATTTAAAAACCGGAAGCTATCAACAAAACCACTTTTCAAGAAACCGTCAAGCCAAGCTCTTTCTTCGGGCAAAAATCCCGACACTTTTTTATTTCTTACCGGATCGTGAATATCGATAGCTTCATGACAAATGTTGTAATCTCCACAAATAACCAAATTTGGAACTTCTTTTTTCAGTTCGTTAATATAGTTTTGCAAATCATCCATAAACATAAATTTGTGTTCCAATCTTTCGATATTGGTTCCTGAGGGCAAATACAAACTCATTACCGAAAATTCATCAAAATCTGCACGAATGTTTCTTCCTTCAAAATCCATGTGCGGAACTCCAGTTCCAAAAACCACGTTGTTGGGTTTTATTTTAGACAAAATAGCTACGCCACTATAGCCTTTTTTAGTTGCTGGAAACCAGTAATGATAAGGAAAACCTGCGAGTTCAAAATCTAAAAGCGGAATTTGTTCTGGAGTAGCTTTTATTTCCTGAAGACAAATTACATCAGGATTAGCTTGCTTCAACCAATCTATAAAACCTTTTGATATTGCAGAGCGAATACCATTTACATTATAAGAAATAATTTTCATGAAATCTATTATTAAATTTCCAAAAGTAATGAAAAGGATAAAGATTGAAGATAAAAAAATCCTAAAAATGGAGTTTTTTGCTATCTTTGTTTCTTGCTCAAAAAAACCAAAAACTAGTTATGGGTTTAGTAACCGCAAAAGAAGTTGCAAAAGTAATAAAAACAGATAAGTACGGAATCCTTGGTACTTTCTCTGGTTGGTTGTTAATGAAAGTACTCAAAATTTCTACCATAAACAAAATCTATGATCGAAACAAACATTTGAAAGAATTGGATTTTTTGAATGCTCTTTTAGATGATTTACAAATAAAATTTGATATTCCTGCAGAAGATTTTAAACGTTTACCAAAAAACGGTGCCTACATCACGATTTCAAATCATCCTTTAGGAGGAATTGACGGTCTTTTACTCTTGAAATTGATGTTGGAAAAGGAACCCAATTTCAAAATAATTGCTAATTTTTTATTGCATCGTATCGACCCGATAAAGCAATATATTATGCCTGTAAATCCTTTCGAAAATCATAAAGACGCCAAATCAAGTGTTATTGGAATCAAGGAAACACTATCTCATTTAAGAGATGGTAAACCACTTGGCATGTTTCCTGCGGGAGAGGTTTCTACCTACAAAGACGGAAAATTAATGGTGGACAAACCTTGGGAAGAAGGCGCTATAAAAGTGATTCGCAAAGCGCAAGTTCCTGTAATCCCTATCTATTTTCACGCTAGAAATAGCCGATTGTTCTATTTAATTTCAAAAATTAATGGCACGATGCGCACCGCCAAATTACCTTCGGAAGTCTTTAGTCAAAAACATCGACCCATAAAAGTACGTATTGGTAAACCCATTTCGGTAGCGGAACAAAACGAATATGCAGCCATTGAAGATTTTTCAGAATTTTTAAGACGAAAGACCTATATGTTGGCAAATCCATTTCAAAAAGAAACGCCTTTCCTGCCCAAACCCAATCTAAAAATCCCTAAAAATCCTAAGAAAATTGTTACCGCAACAAGTCAAGAAAAGATGGTGTCCGAAATTGAATTTTTGCGCAAAAAGGACTGTCGATTATTAGAAAGTAAAAACTATGAGGTGTTTTTTGCGAAAGCCAATGAAATTCCAAATATTCTACACGAAATAGGACGATTACGAGAAATTACTTTTAGAGAAGTAGGCGAAGGAACAAATGAATCTACAGACATCGATTCTTATGACAACCATTATCGCCATTTATTTTTGTGGGATGCCGAAGCCAAAAGAATTGCTGGAGCATACAGAATGGGATTGGGATCTGAGATTTACCCAAAATATGGTATTGAAGGATTTTACTTAAATGATCTTTTTAGATTTGAATCAGAATTACACGATATGCTTCACTATTCTATAGAAATGGGTCGTGCATTTATCATCAAAGAATACCAACAAAAACCAATGCCGCTTTTCTTACTTTGGAAAGGAATTATTCATATAACGTTACGTCATCCGGAACACAAATTCTTATTGGGTGGTGTAAGTATCAGCAATCAATTTTCTAATTTTTCGAAATCATTGATGATAGAATTTATGAAATCTAATTTCTATGATCCTTATGTTGCGCAATACATTCATCCTAAAAAGGCATTTAAAGTTAAGCTAAAAGATGCGGACAAGGATTTTATATTTGATGAAGCCGAAGCCGATTTGAATAAATTTGACAAATTGATTGACGAATTGGAGCCTGGTAATTTGCGTTTGCCAGTTTTAATCAAAAAATACATCAAACAAAATGCTCGTGTTGTAGCTTTTAACGTAGATCCATTGTTTAACAATGCCATCGACGGATTAATGTACATCAGAATTTCCGATCTTCCTGAAAGTACCGTAAAACCTGTAATGGAGGAATTTCAAGCCGAATTGGAAAGAAAATTGGCGGAGAAAGAGGAATAATTAGATTGCAAATTTTAGATTGCAGTTTAGAGATTACAGATTTTTTGGTTTTTTTAGAGTGGTTTCACCTCCAAATCGATTCACGCAAAATATC
>CAMCTL010000227.1 GCA_945878515.1 Flavobacterium psychrophilum
CTACCCAATTATTTATATTTAAGGCTGGTTGAATACTGTTAATTTCAATATCGCCACCGATTGTGTGGGCTAAAAATGCTAACCCTGTCAAAATATTTGCAAGTAAAATTGGAATGTTTATTTTTTTCATTTCATTTATTTTTTGCAAAGGTCATTCAAAAAAAAATAAAATCATTTGATGTAAATCAAATTCGATTTTTTGGATTACGAATTCTACTTAAAGTTTCAAGCGTAATGCCTAAATGAGATGCGATATATGTTAATGGCACTCTTTGTATTATGTCAGGACGCATATTTATTAGACTTTCATATTTTTGTTGTGCGGTCTCAAATTGAATAGAAACTATTCTTTCTTGTAGTTGAAGCATTGTTTTTGTTACCGCAATTCGCCCTAATCGCTCAAAACAATGGTGTGTATCTGTAAGTCTGAAAATTGTTTCTTTTGTTATTTCTAAAAAAGTAGTTTCTTCAAGTAATTCAATATTGTGTTTGCTTGATACGTTTTGATAGAAACTGTTTATAGAACTCATAAAATCGCCTTCAAAAGCAAACCAATCTGTAATTTCTTTATCATCTTTATGATAAAATGCTCTTACGCAACCACTAACGATAAAATACATTTTGTCCGCAAACTGTCCTTCTTTTACAATTATTGATAATTTCTCAAGAGTTAATAATCTACAAGAGTTCTTTAAATCACTTTTACAGTCGGCTGTCAGAAACGAATAATTTTCGCTAATGATTTCGATTGCATTTTCTATATCTGTCGTGTTTTTCATAATGATGCATAACGATTTAGGGATTAGCAAAAAAAATGAGAATTAGAAGGCAAATGTTCAATAGTCTCCTGTCGTCTTTTACAATGACCGCTAACTCATAAATATACGCAACTCCAAAAGTTACACCACATCTAATCGTTTGATTTTTAAATTTTTATTTCCGACAACGCAAATAAACGCATTGCGTTTATTTGTGTTGTCGCTGTTGTTTTAATTAACACTTTCCAAAAATAGGAAAATTTGTATTACAAACTATCAAAACCACTTTTTAATTGCCGCACCCTTTTGCCGCTTAATTCCTTAAATAGTCAGAAAGTTCTGCTGCCCTGCAGTACCCATCCGCAAAGCCAAAAACAAAATCTATATAATGAATGTTTGTCTTAAACGCGCTACTTTTTTTGGTAATAGTTCCATTTAAGCCTTGCAAAGTCTATTTTTATTGGTTTTTTATTTAAAGTGTTAATTTAGATTAGTTTAATTTGTAGTTAGATGCTGTAATATTGCCTTCAAAAGGTCTACTTATTGCTTCAAATGGTCTACTTATTGCTTCAAAAGGTCTACTTATTTCTTCAAAAGATCTACTTATAGATTCAAAAGGTCTACTTATAGATTTGAATAGTCTACTAATAGCTTCAATGGGTCTACTAATAGCTTCTAAGAGACTACTAAGAGCTTCATCATAGCTACTAATCATTATTTTACAGCTTTTAATTAAGTTTCAAACCATCCAAAAATAAATGATTCCATCTCATTTGAAATCAATTTTTTAGTATTTTTACATCAATAAACTTTAAAAACAAATCTTATGGAAAAAAAAGAAGTAAAGAGAAAATACCTTTTTTCTGATGCGCAATTGATTCTCATCGGAAATGCAAAAATTGCCTTTATGCGCAGAGATGCCGAAGCTTTTGAACCTTTTGGATTAACCGAAACCCAGTTTGGGGCACTCGAAACCGAGATTGAAGCTTTTTCTGATGAGCGTACCGATATCGAATCGAAAGGCAATCAGGTGCAAGCTACGGCGGATAAAGATGTAAAAGCCGAGGAATTGCGCACAGCAATAAGAGCCGTAATGACAAGAGTGGCTTTGAAATATGGAGATAAATCGGCTCGTTATAGAAATTTTGGTACCGATGCTTTGAGCCGACAAACTGATGCCGATTTGACCTTAACCGCTAAAAGGGTCGTGAGAGTAGGCAAAGAAAATTTAAACGATTATGCTGCTCAGGGGTTGACATTGGCATTGCTAGACGAAATTACGGCATTAAATTCGGAATTTAAAGAATTGATTATAACCAAAGAATTGAAGGTTGGGGCTAGAGACATTCAGCAAGAAGACCGTGTTGAGGCGGGTAATGCTATTTATACAACACTAGTAAGTTATACTAAAACGGGTCAAGATATTTGGGTTAGCAAGGATCTAGCGAAGTACAATGATTATGTAATTTATAACACCGAATCAGGCGAAGATCCTGATGAACCGCAAGATCCTGTTTAGTAATTCTTGTTTACTAAGCATAAGGAAGACCTGCTGCAAAGTGGGTCTTTTTTTGTGGCACAATGAGCGGGGAAATAGAATGGGTGTGCGATTGAGAGACTTTGAGCAGCAGGGTTTATCGAACAAAATTGTCTTATATATTCAAAAAATAGCTGATAAATCCATTATATTTGTTTTTACAATTTATTAAAAATGAAAAACCTAAAGCGATTTCTTATTGTAATTATAGCACTGATTGCACTTTTAGTATTGGCATCGACCACATATTATTTTTATGCAAAACCAACTTACGAAGGCGAGCAAATACTCAAAACCATTCAAAGAGAAACCACAGTTTATTTTGATGATTTTGGCGTTCCGCACATTTATGCCAATTCCCAGAAAGATGCGATGGTCGCTCTGGGTTATGTTCATGCTCAAGATCGTTTGTGGCAAATGGAATTGTTGCGACGCATTGCTCCTGGTAGATTATCGGAAATGTTTGGATCTAAATTGTTAAAAACAGATCAATTTTTTGCGGGCTTAGGCATTGATGAAAATGCTGAAAAAGCAATCGCGCAATTGGATAAAAATTCCCAAGCATATCAACTAGCAATGGCTTATATTGAAGGAATTAATCAATATTTGGAAGAAGGAAATACACCCATCGAGTTTCAAATTTTGGGTCTAAAGAAAGACAAATTCACCTTGAAGGACGTTTACAATATTTTTGGATATATGTCTTTTAGCTTTGCCATGGCTCAAAAAACAGATCCATTATTGACCGATATTCGAGATAGATTGGGTGCAGCATATCTAAAAGATTTTGGCTTGGATGGTTCTCTTGGAAAAACGCAAATAAAAAATTTCGACGGAAAAGCCATCGATTACTCGGAAATTTCAAAATCCGTAGCCAGTTTGCTCGACAATTCACCCGTTCCGGCTTTTATCGGTAGTAATAGTTGGGTTATTGCGCCACAAAAAACTAAAAATGGAAAAGTACTTTTTGCAAATGATCCTCATATTGCTTTTTCTCAACCTTGCACTTGGTATGAAGCGCATATTGTTGTTCCTGATCATGAAATTTACGGATATTATTTGGCTGGAACACCCTTTCCGCTCTTGGCCCACAATCGCAATTATGCTTATGGATTGACGATGTTTGAAAATGATGATATCGATTTATTTCAGGAAGAGGACAATCCGAACAATAAAAATCAATACAAAACCGCCGACGGATTCCTAAACTATAAAATTCGTAAGGAAACCATCAAAATAAAGGACAGTTCTGATTTGGTTTTTGAAGTGAGAGAAACCCAACACGGTCCAATTATGAATGATTTATTGGAAGGAATTAAGGGTACAAAACCAGTTTCAATGTCTTGGATTTACACCCAGCAAAACAATCAAATATTAGAAGCTGTTTATTCACTTTCTCATTCCAAAAACATAGATGATTTTAGAAAAGGAGTTTCGCTCATTGCCGCGCCTGGATTGAATATTATGTATGGCGATGCCAAAGGGAATATTGCATGGAACACATCAGGAAAGTTGTATAAATTAGACAAATCCGTGAATCCTAATTTTATTTTAGATGGTACAAACGGCATTGATGACCAAAAAGAATTTCTAGATTATTCCAAAAACCCACACGCATTAAACCCAAGTTGGAATTATATTTATTCTGCCAATAATCAGCCCGAAGCTGTTGAAAATTATTTGTATCCGGGTTACTATTTGCCACAAGATCGAGCCAAAAGAATTTCGAATGTATTACAACCTAAAAACAATTGGACAAAAGAAGAAGTTGGCGAAATGTTAAACGACAATACATCTTCCATTACGGCAAGTGTTACTGCGAATTTGATTGCTGTTTTAGATTCAAGATTATTTTCTAAAAACGAAAAGCAAGCTATTTCTATTTTAAAAAAATGGAATGGATCTAATAATTTAGAAGATATTGCTCCAACAATCTATCAGAAATGGATTTACAAATATTTAAAAAATACTTTCGAAGATGAATTGGGTGAAACTGATTTTGAAATGTTGTTGAGCACGCACATTCTTAAACAAATTATTGAACCACAAAG
>CAMCTL010000228.1 GCA_945878515.1 Flavobacterium psychrophilum
ATGCGTTTTAATGCTGGAAATGCTTTAAAAGTATATTATGTTACAAGCGCAAACTATGCAGCTGGAGGATTGGTAGATATAAAGAAATTTACTAACATTACAACAAGTTTTAATATTACATACCCGGCGTTAGGGGCATCAGAAAATAATATAACATCAGCCGGAGTGTATACAATTCCTTCAACTTTAACAGGGACAGGATATTTTGTATTCGAATACAACGGATCGGCTACAGTTACTACCACAGTTCAAATTGATGATATTGTAATAAATTAATTGCTATTGAAATTCATGCAAAAGGCTTCCACTTCAGGAGGCTTTTTTGTTAAAAGGCATTCTTTAAATGAAAAAAATTTATATCATATTTTTATTGCTTTTTGCTCATTTTGCTGTGGCACAAGTATTTATTAACGAATTAGATACAGATACACCAAGCACCGACGATAGAGAATTTGTTGAACTAAAATCATTGGTTCCTAATTTTTCATTGGAAGGTTATATTTTAGTTTTCTTTAATGGAAATCCTACTTCTACAACTGCCAACAAAAGTTATCTTTCCATCTATTTAGGCGGATTAACAACTGATGCTAACGGAATAATTGTCATTGGAAATTCGATGGTTTCACCAACTCCGGCTAAAATATTTCCCGACAATGTAATTCAAAATGGTGCTGACGGTGTTGCGCTTTATCGAGCAGGTCTATCTACTTTTCCTGATAATACACTGGCAACAAAAACAAATTTAGTTGATGCTTTAATGTACGATACAAACGATCCCGATGCAGTAGGATTAATGGATTTATTAGGCGTAGGTGCTCAATACAATGAAGGTCAAAATAATTTACCAGAAACGCAATCGATCCAAAGAAAAAGCGACGGAACTTTTGAAATCAAAGACACAACACCAGGCGCAAATAATGACGGAAGTGGCATTGTTTTAAACGGAATAGATATATCAGTTAGCACTTTGAATAAGACTGAAGGCGACAGTTTTCCCATAACCTTTAGCACACAAACCATTGTATCAAGTGATTTGACATTTACTTTTACATTAAACAATTCTTCATTTAAAACTACCGATTTTACAGGAAACACTACTGTAAAGATTCCCGTAGGCACTAAAAGTTTTACTACAACTATTTCAATTGTCGATGATGTTTTGGACGAAGGCGATGAAGTTTTAATGATAAAAATGGGCGCTATTCCAACTCAATATAGAAAGCTTAATGACAATATCGAACTTCGGGTTATCGACAATGATTTTACCATTGCTTCATTTGGAACTCCTTTGATCCCAACTTACGGGAAAGTTTCGAGCACCGCGCCAACTGGATATTATGCAACTCTCGAAGGAAAATCTGGAGTTGCGCTAAAGCAAGCAATTCAAGATATTATTGCAAATCCAGCTGTGGTTCACGCTCACAATTATGGCGATATTATCGAAATTCTAAAAACTGCTGATCAAAATCCTAGTAATAGCAACCAAGTTTGGTTGATGTACGTAGAACAATCCCGACCCAAATTTGAATTGCAAGAGACTGGTGATAATACAGGAAAATGGAATCGCGAACACATTTATCCGCAATCAAGGGGCGGTTTTGCTAATGGCACCGAGAGCATTCCTGATGGGATTAACAAATGGAGTGCAACAAGTGCCAATGATATACTTGCCGGTCACGCTGATGCACATCACATTCGAGCAGAAGATGGCGCAGAAAATAGTTTGCGTAGCAATAATGACTATGGATTAACGGGCTACAACGGGCCAAGCGGAACAATGGGAACGTGGAAAGGCGATGTGGCGCGTGCTCTTTTTTATATGGCAGTTCGATACAATGCGTTGAGTGTTGTAAATGGCGATATTCCTGACTCAACTGTTGGACAGTTGGGCGATTTAGCATCTTTATTAAAGTGGAATATCTTAGATCCAGCAGATGATTTTGAAATGAACCGAAATAATTACATTTACACTTGGCAAGTCAACAGAAATCCATTTATTGATTATCCCGATTTGGCTAATTATATTTGGGGTTCCAAAGTAGGTCAAGCTTGGCATTTCACTTTATCGACTAATGATTTTGCCAATTTAAAAATCAATCTTTATCCCAATCCGGCTCATAAATCAATTACAATTTCCGGCATGAACGAAAATGCAACTGTAGAAATCTACAATGCTATTGGAACAAAAATATTAGAACAAGATTTTGACGGCGAAACCAAATTGAACGTCGATTTTCCGGCAGGATTCTATTTTGCTAAAATCAATTCAGGCGAACAATCAATTGTTAAAAAATTCTTGGTGGAATAACCTACTTCACAAATAAAAAATATATTTGTATTAGATTAATTACATTAATTACATTAATTACATTAATTAAAGAATAATTTATTTACATTTTCAAAATATGCGTGCTATTCAATTTTCATATATAAATGGTACCGCTGTTTTTTATAGACTTCTCATCCTTATTTTTACATTACAATTTTCCAATATTCAAGCGCAAATTCCCATGAAATTCCCACCAAGTTTACAAAAAGGAGACACGGTTGCCCTCGTAGCAACTGCCCGAAAAAATATTGACGACAACTTGAAACCAGCCATCGATTTATTGCACAGTTGGGGATTAGAAGTCCTAATTGGTAAAACGATTGGATTAGACAACAATCAATTGGCAGGAACTGATGAAGACCGAGCGGCAGATTTTCAGCAGCAATTAGACAATCCAAATATCAAAGCCATTTGGTGTGTTCGTGGTGGTTATGGAACGATTCGAATGATTGATTTATTGGATTTCACAAAATTCAAACAAAATCCAAAATGGATTATTGGTTTCAGCGATGTAACCGTAATTCACAGTTATATCAACAACTTAAACATTGCTACTATTCACGGAGCAATGCCAGTAACTGTTGGAAAAGCCAGTTTAGAAGCGATAGAGAGTTTACGTAAATCTCTTTTTGGCGAAAGCCTGAAATATGAAATCCCATCTGATGCCACCAATAGATTAGGCAGTGCAAAAGGAGAAATTGTTGGCGGAAATCTGTCTATTTTATACAGTTTGATGGGGTCGAATGCACAAATTGATTGCAAAGGAAAAATACTTTTCATCGAAGACTTAGACGAATATTTGTATCACATCGACCGAATGATGATGAGCCTGAAACGTTGCGGTTGTTTTGATGATCTGAATGGTTTAATTGTTGGCACGATGACAAAAATGAAAGATAACGACATTCCATGGGGGAAAACCGCCAACCAAATTATAGAAGATGTAACCAAAGGATATTCGTTTCCTGTGCTTTATAATTTCCCAGCGGGACATTTTCGAGACAATAGGGCTTTAATTTTTGGCAAACAAGTTTCATTGGAATTAACCACAGCATCTTCCAAAGTTACTTTCGATTAAATTGCTAACTTCGAACTCCCAGCTCCCCACTAGTACCTCCTAACCTCAAACTTCTAACCCCTAACTTCTAACCTCAAACTTCACCATGGCCGATCACAACGAATTAGGAAAACTTGGCGAAGAATTGGCTGTTGAATTCCTGCAGAAAGAGGGCTATGAAATTCTAGAAACCAACTGGGTATTTCAAAAAGCCGAAGTAGATATTATTGCCAAAAAAGAAAACACACTTGCCATTGTTGAGGTAAAAACCAGATCTTCACTTGATTTTGGTCTGCCGCAAGACTTTGTAAAACCTAAAAAAATTCAACTTTTGCTGAAAGCTGTAAACGAGTATGTTGTGAAAAACGATTTAGACCTTGAGGTTCGCTTTGATATCATTGCCTTGCATAAAGAAGGCAAATCTTTGGTTATCGAACATCTAGTTGATGCGTTTTATCACTTTTAACACAATTTATTTATTGTTATATTTGTAACAAATTGTTTTTTATTTATATTTGCAAAAGTTTTACAAACAACAATATAAGGAATCGTAGATTTTATTTTCTAAAATTTTCCCAAACAAAACGGTGATTTCTTAAAAAAAAATACAACTAAAAAATGAAAACAGTTTCCTCTATTGTAGAAAATTACATCAAAACAAAACCTTTTTTGTTGAATGCTCTATCTCTTGGCATTATCAATTTGACATCATTGTCCAGAAATATTATGGTCGAATTGGAGTCGGAGTTTGGCAAGGAAGTCAAACAGGGTGCTGTTGTAATGGCACTAAAAAGACTGACCGAAGAATTGGATTTTAGACTCAATCACAAAATAAATAAAGTAATAAA
>CAMCTL010000229.1 GCA_945878515.1 Flavobacterium psychrophilum
ATCTTTCTACCCTTCGACAACGGGCGAGCACCCTTAAATGCCGATATACTTGAAATTTCACCGCATAGAGTTTACCTGGTTTCACTACAGCATTACCTGTACATACTTTCTGTTGCACTTGTCCTATCACGCTTTTGGGCGTGACGACGGGCGTTACCCGCTATGCTTCTCTGTGGTGTCCGGACTTTCCTCCCCGATTAAATCGCGGCGATAAGGCGGTCTGCGTTGCAAAAGTAAGGATTTTAGAGTTTAGAACATAGAAGAAAGAAAATAGAGAATAGAATATAGAATTCTGATCATAACCAATTCAATTAAAAACTGTATTATTGTCTTTAAAATTTTCGAAAATGAAACTGCACCATCTATTGCTTTTAATTATTTTATTTTGGTTTAATCAGTCTTTTTCTTGCGATTGCCAACCTCACGAAAGAGAAATAATGGTTTCAAAAGGGCTTAAAAATGCAGAAATAGTTTTTTATGGAGAACTAATAAAAATAGATACTGTTTCTAGAACATATTCTTTTAGAATAATTGAACTATTTAAAGGTGACCATAAATCTTCCTTAATTAATGGAAAATCTAAAAATAATAATTGTGAAATATTTCCATTTAAAAAAGATTTGTGGATTGTTTATGCTGGCTTTAATAAGGACAATACAATTAGCTTAAGTTATTGCTTACCATCTCAAACTATAGAAATTCCTCCAGGATTTTTGCCTCCAATTCCATTATTTACTTCCTCAGAGAGAATAACAACAAAAACTGATTCATTGAGTAATGAAATAGATAATTTAAAAATTAGAAATGAAACAATGTCCAATTGGTTTTACCAATTAGAACAATTAAGAGCATATAAATTATCTCAAAATAAAAACATTGAAAATCTAAAAAGCACATTATACGACAAATCTTCAATTATTTCCATGATAATCAATATGCTATTGTTTTCAATTCTCATTTATATTTTAGTAAGGAAAAGAATTTCTTCGAATAAACTGATTACCAAATAAATAAATCAAGATCTTAACTATTTGTGCTTGAACCAACAAGAATCGTTGATTTCATATTTTTTAAACTCCGTATTTACAGGATTTCCGTGAATGAGATTGTCTTTGTATTGTGTTCGAACCAAATAATTAAAAGCACCCATATCACCTGTATAAAGTGTTTTATTCTCACAATTATACTTTTCGTGAATAGCCCATAATTTTTGAATAAATGGTTTCATTACAGCAATTGTTCCGCCGATAATTCCGCAATTGAGAAGGACTTCATCTTTAAAATTTGTTTCAAATAAAGCATAATCAGATATTTTTTTTCGCAAATGTTCCCCATGATTTTGCATCCATTCATTGGCTAAAATTTCGGGTTCATCACCGCAAAAAACAGCGGTTGGATTGTCTAAATACAACCTTTCCAGAAAAGGATTTTTTAAAACAACGACATCCGAAACATCTGTAAAAAATATATTTTGAATGCTTTTGTAATGCTGTAAAAGAAATTGATTGTAAATAAAATACCGAAATACATTTGGGTTGAATTGCGGATTATATTCTACTTTTATAAAATGAAGGTGTTCATTCTCATTGGCATTGCACGTGGCCTCCGAAAAATTATTGTGGAAAATAATGCCTTGCAAACCCATTTCTGAGACAGATTTTGCCCATTCAGAAACTATAGAAAAGTCATCATTAGCTAAAATAGTATTGCGATTTACATCATAAATCCCAGTAATATGCGATGCTAAAATAAGATTTTTGGCAATTTTAAAATCAGTCATTACTTAAATTTTTTAGTTTAACTTTTGCCGTCAAACTATCTGGATTATTCCTATAATATATATAGGTTCTTAGGTCAATTTTTTTGACCCTAAATTGCGTTGAAGCCCTTTCATAAAAATGAGCATCGGCACCATACATATCATGAAAATCAAGACTGGCAAAAACTTCTTTTCTTCCAAATAAGGTCGCAAACAAAATACATTCGTCAACGTGAACCAACTTGTTGGTATCAAAACGATCGGGAACATAATAATCAGATTCTTGATTCACAATGGTTTCTGTTGTAGAAGAAATCAAATCTAGAAAATTCATTTCAGACAGACATTTGCTTAAATGATTGGTTTTGTACTCGTCGTCAGCATCAATAACGGTTATGAATTCACTGTTACTAATCAGAATTCCTTTGTTTATAGATTGTGCTTGACTGCAATTTTTATGACGCAAATAGGTAATTTTATTTTCATTCTTGACAGCATAATTCAAGATTCTATTTTGAGTACCATTATCACTACCGTCATCGATAATTATGAGTTCAAAATCAGTAAAATCTTGTTTCAAAACTGAATCAATTGCTCTTTTTATCAGATTAAAAGGCGTGTTATAAACTGACATTATAACTGTAATTCTATTCTTAAAATACATAAACAAAAGTGCTTTAATTTATGTGGCAAGTTAATACCTAATTTCAATATTTACATTAATTTGTTGTTCAATTTTAAATTTGTTGTTGCTGATTTTAAAAATATCTTGAAATTAATTATTAAATCTTATATTTGCTCGACAACAAAAATTTATGGAACAGTTTGTAGTTTCGGCTCGAAAATATCGTCCACAAACATTTAAAGATGTTGTGGGACAAAAGGCAATCACAAGTACTTTATTGCACGCCATTGAAAGTAATCATTTGGCCTCTGCCCTTTTGTTTACTGGTCCGCGTGGTGTTGGAAAAACAACTTGTGCAAGAATTCTTGCACGAAAAATTAACCAACCTGGTTACGATGACCCAAATGAAGATTTTGCTTTTAATGTGTTCGAATTGGATGCAGCTTCAAACAATTCTGTAGATGATATTCGGAATTTGATAGACCAAGTTCGGATTCCGCCACAAACTGGTCAATATAAAGTTTACATTATTGATGAGGTTCACATGTTGTCTTCGGGGGCTTTTAATGCGTTCTTGAAAACACTAGAAGAACCACCGAAACACGCTATATTTATATTGGCTACGACCGAGAAACACAAAATCATTCCAACGATTCTTTCTCGTTGTCAGATATTTGATTTTAAAAGAATTACCGTAAAAGATGCTAAAGAACATCTTGCCGAAGTAGCACAAAGTCAAGGTGTAATTTGCGAGGACGATGCTTTGCACATTATTGCGCAAAAAGCTGATGGCGCTATGCGTGATGCTTTGTCTATTTTTGATCGCGTGGTTTCCTATTGTGGCAATAATTTAACGCGTCAAGCGGTTACAGAAAACTTGAATGTGCTGGATTATGAAACCTATATTACAATAACAGATTTAATCTTGGAAAATAAAATTCCAGATTTACTGTTGGCTTTCAATGATATTCTTTCCAAAGGATTTGATGCGCATCATTTTGTTTCTGGTTTGGCGTCACATTTCAGGGATTTATTGGTTTCTAAAACTCCGTCAACTTTATTGCTTTTAGAAATTGGCGAGCAAGCCCAAAAGTTATACGCAATTCAATGTCAGAAAGCTTCTCAAGATTTTCTGTTGAAAGGAATTGAAATTGCCAATGACTGCGATTTGAAATATAAAGTAAGCCAAAACCAGCGATTACTTGTTGAACTTTGCCTGATGCAACTGGCCTCCATCACCTTTGATGGAGAAAAAAAAAAGTTGACTTTATAATTCCACCTACCTATTTTAGGAAAACGGATTATTCGATAGTTGAAAAAATCAATGGCAATGGCAATAACAATGACAATGGCAATGAGAAAAATCAAAATGAAAGTAGCATTGCAGAACCAAAAGTTGAAATTAATTCATCTATTGTAGCCGAAACCTTCAGCCCAAAACCCATAACTCAAGACCTTCCTGAAGCACCCAAAGTTTCGGCATTGTCTCTTTCGAGCATTCGAGCTAAAAGGGAAATGTTAGAAAACACCAAGGGAATTGTTAAAGAAGAAGTGCAATTTCCAACCGAAGCCTTTACAAAAACAGAAATGTTAGTTTTTTGGAATAAATACGCCAACCGATTAGGCGATAAAGGCTACAGAATAATGGAATCGTTGTTGTTAATGGGTGAACCAAAACTAGAAGGTACAATCATTACCCACGAATTACCAAATGACAGTTCTAAAATAGATTTTGAAACCGAGCTGAATGGCCTTTTAGGTTATTTGAAAGGACATTTGCACAATCACGATATTAGAATTGAAGTCGTTGTAAATGAAAG
>CAMCTL010000230.1 GCA_945878515.1 Flavobacterium psychrophilum
TTTTCTTTTTTGTATTCAAGTGCGGTAAGATTTTCTACCCAATCGCCACTATTTAAATACATTACCTTTCCCTGATCAGTTTGAACTATTTTTTTTTGAGGCATGTGGATGTGTCCGCAAACCACGTAACTGTAATTTTTTTCAATGGCTATTTCAGCTGCTGTTGTTTCAAAATTTGAAACAAAGGCAACTGCTTTTTTTACACTATTTTTAATTACTTTTGAGAAACTTCTTTTTTCTTTTCCAAGAGAAACTAAGATCCAATTGATTAGGCTGTTCATCAAAATTAGCAGGTCATACCCTTTTCCACCTAATTTTGCTATTATTTTGGCATACCCTTTTGTAGACGAATCGAATACATCGCCGTGAAAAATCCACGTTTTCTTACCATCTAAATCCAAAACTAATTTATCTACTAGTTCCAGATTCCCTAAAATAAAATCAGAATACTTTCGTAAAGCCTCGTCATGGTTTCCAGTTATATACACTACACGTGTTCCAGAATTAGACATTTTAATAAAATAGCGTAAAACTTCCATGTGGGATGCTGGAAAATAACGCTTGCTAAAGCTCCACATATCAATAATATCTCCGTTCAACACTAATGTTTTTGGATTTATTGATTTTAAATAGTGTAGTAATTCTTTAGCATGACAACCATAAGTACCAAGATGTACATCGCTTAAAACTACTAAGGGTATTTTTCGTTTTCTTTTCATGTGTTGATATTTAGTATTCTTTATAGCTCACATGAAATTGTTTGTTATTCGCAATGAAGCTTGAGTCGTGTTTTATCATCAAAATTGTATTTTTTATATATCTGACTCGTGAATAATATTTTTACGAAAGTAAGTGGGTAATGTTAGTTAAATGTTTAGTTAATATTAAGATTGATTAATTTAGATAAATTTCATTAAGAATTTTATCTATTTTTAAAAATTATTGTCCCTTGAATTATCATCATTAAACCTTTTCTAGTTTAGATGCTAGATTTATGATTGTAAAAGTTGCAGTTTAACAATCGTAATTCTTGAAATTGACGTACGAGATTTTTGTCTAACTATTTGAAGAGAAAAATTCAATTGATTTAAGAGAAACAAAGCTGGTAACAATTATTGAAAAAGCGTGGTATCGTGGATTTGCAGTTGTATAAATGGGAGTTAATTATGATTTTGTCATTTCGACGAAGGAGAAATCACATGACGTGAGCAAATTATGCGATTTATGCTTCGTTGATATTTTTAAAGTTCTTAACAAGATAACAGTCGGCGAGTGTAATGCTTTCCTAAACTGTACTGAGATTGTTCGCACAGGAATAAAAATTATTTTGTAAAATGCGATGTCTCCCACTACACCAAATATGACTTTCGGGCTATTTGAACTAAAGTATTTTTTTCATTTTCTATTCCAATCATTTATCTTTTTTAATTATTATCTTCTTGTCTTCCCTTTTATCTCCATCAATTACCGAGAGTATGTAAACTCCAGAATTAACATTTTTTAATTGCAAGTTTTCGTTAAATGACATGCTATTTTTTTTGTATTTACTTTCATAAACTTTTCTACCAATCAAATCGTGGACTGAAATTACAACATCGTTTTCAGATTGACTTGAAAATTGAATTTTAAAACTTCCGTTATTCGGGTTTGGGTACACAGCAAAATCGGATAAACTGAAATTATTTGTTGTTAAAGGAGTGTACGATAATGAACAAATGTTTAAAGATGCGGACTTTAGCGTGCCTATATCCCCCTGACTGACATCTCGCACTTGCAAAGTCCAAGTGCTACTTGGATTTTCTCCATTAAACACGCTTAAAGGTCTATTTGGTTTAACACTTTGCAAAGTTGTCAATGCGCAATCTAAAGCGTTTCCGGAATCATCATAGTACAAGTTTAAGTCTGTTCCGCATTCACTTCGTTGAAGTATTGTCTTTGTGCCAGATGGCGCCACAAGTTCAATTTGAACATCCATCATAAATGCATGCTCAATGGCTATACTTACATTTACATCTTGAATGGGTGATAGTAGGTTTGGAACGTTAATGGTTCTTGTGGTGTACGTTAATACATTGTCAGGGATGCTTACAGGTGTAGTAAAGGTATAAGTTTTGCAATCTTGCGTAACAGCATATCCAATTGCAAAAACCTTACTGTTTACTGCATAAAAAATATTATTTGTCGGTTCTATCAATAACCTGCAATTGGTTTCAGAAAGGTTTGGAATCAATATATTAGTTGAGCCGTTATTGGGGATGTTTGTCGCCAAACTTATAGGAAAAGTTAAACCGCCATCAGTGGATAATTTAATGTTTACGTTGCTAGAGCCAGGTAAAGTTTCAACTCCATTGACAGTCCAAGTAATATTTTGCGTAGTTCCTGATTGCCATCCAATAAAATCTGTATTTTGTGATGTTACAACAAAAGGTCCAACTGTTCCGCTTACATTAACTTTCATAGCATCTGAGTTGGTTTGCGATGTTCCCGCTACCGCATTATCTCGACCAGTAAGGATAAAATTTAATGTTCTTTCTATGCCTGACACAGATTCCCATCTTGAAGTTAGTACATTTGACAGCACATCTGTTTGATTTGGCATGTATCTTATTGGGGAACTGCTTGGTTTCATTGATCTGAAAAGTGGGCCATCGACTTTGGTCGGAAAACAAAAACTATTTGCATCAGTGGCAGTTATTACTGTGTCATTCTGCTCCCAAGTATAGGTTATGGTATCGCCATCAGCATCTGTTCCTGTCCCCTTTAGAATAAAAGCGGTCCCTTTGGGTATGGTATAATCCAATCCAGCATTAATTATAGGTGGGTTATTGGATAGCGATGTATTAGTGCCGCAACTTTTTGAAGCTAAATTAGCCTGAATTTGCATGATACTTCTAGCACTAAAGTAATCATCAGAAAAAAATTGTACATTTAAATTACTTGGACTAACAACTCCCGCATAAGCCATTATAGTAGTGCCACTTCCGGGTTCTACGTTGTAACCACTGCCTTCATCTTTGAAAGAAAAGGTATGACTTCCTCCTAATTGATGACCTAGTTCGTGTGCAAAAACATCAATGTCAAATTTTGAACCGGTTGGAATATTATTGCTCGGTGCAGACCAAGCACTTCCTTTGGCGTAAGAATCGGAATTGGATGGATTTACACAGATGCAACCTATGCAACCAGCATTGCCGCCACCGCCTGAGCCGCTCACCATGTGACCGATATCATAGGCTGAATTTCCAATTGTAGCCGTCAAGGTTCTTTGAAGTTCTAAATTCCAAGTTGCTCCCTTATCATTATCAGCGCCTGTTAAAGCATCCGAATAAGGGTCTGTAATTGCGTTAGTATATATAAGTACATCATTATTGGCAATAAGTTCTAATTTTACAGCTAGGTCTTTGCCCAATATCCCATTAATACGAGTCATAGATTCGTTCATTCCTGCAAGCGCAGCCGCTTTACTTCCGCCAAAATAAGCGGTGTATTCAGCATTACAAGATAATGCCAAACGAAATGTTTTAAAGACTTTATTATTAGCAGTAATCTTCGCTATTTTATTTTCGATTCCTATCGGTTTGCCAGAGTCGGCAGTAGAACAAGCAACATAATTGTCGTGTTCACGACGATTTTTGGTGCTTATTACTTTATATACGGATTTAAAATTATCAATAGATTCTATGAATTCCGATCCTTTGTCAGCCCGAAATACCATAGTTTGAATTCTTTTTGGAGAAATACTAAAATAGAGTGTAGCGGTTCTATCTGTTAAGCCAACACCTTTATAGGATCGAATTTCGGGATATTTACGTTGAAGTTCAGGAGCAAAATTAGACGACTCGTAAACTCTAAATTGTTCTAAAATTCCTTCAGCATTTGGAATACTAACTTCAATTGCATTCTGACTAAAAGCACTTAATTGATATTTAAACTTAGCATAATCAAGTTCAAAATGCAATTCATCATAAAGCGCTACCAACTTATTTTTACTTTTAGAATTATCTAGTTGCTTATCAATTCTTATCCATATTGCATCATTTTGCGCTTGAACAATTACAGCTAGTGCTATAAAAACTAAAGAAAGTACTTTTTTCATCATCATATTTAATTTTAAGACTACCAAAAGTAATGATTTAAGTTTTTAGTACACTAGCCGCTCACTACCTTTTTCTTTTAGTTATACCATTTAGAAATATA
>CAMCTL010000231.1 GCA_945878515.1 Flavobacterium psychrophilum
AAAGTAAAATATGCACAATTTCTGCACGATGCATCCGAGATTAAGTTCATCAGCAAATCTACACACCAGCCTGATTCCGAAAAGGTAGCAGGAGAATTGGTTTTGGCGTTACCCGTGGACAAACCCAATGTAGAGATTGCGGTTATAGAATTGATAATGAAATAGAAAAAGATAGAATTTTTTGTCTTTTTCACGGCAATTAGTGCTAACGAAGAATGAATAAATTTTGTTACGATTGAAATAGTCAATTTACAAGTGGCAAGTTTCAAAAAATAAGCTTTAAATGCCATCTTGTCAACACGAGGCACCGTTAAACGAACAAGAGATGTCATAAAACGAACAAGAGACGCCGTAAAATGAACACGAGATGCCATAAAACGAACACGAGATGCCATAAAATGAACACGAGATGCCATAAAATGAACACGAGATGCTATAAAACGAACACGAGACGCTTATAAAGTTCAAAACTAGTGTCAAACTATATAATAGTAGCATTCGTAACGTACAAAATGAGTTCTGTTGCAGTATTTTGAGCAACTGGAAAACAAAAAAGAGCATTAAAAGTCAATATTTTATGAATATCGCATCGAAAAACTTGATATAAATTTAAAATTAAAACAACTTATAACTTTACAAATATGAAACTAATACGTTTTGGAGCAGCTGGTCAAGAAAAACCAGGAATACTAATAGGAGATAAAAGATTTGATGTTTCTTCAATTGTTACAGATTACAATGAATCCTTTTTTGCAGAAAATGGATTAGAAATATTAAAAAAAGCACTAGAAAGCAATCCAACTTTGCCAGAAGTAGAGGCGGATGTTCGATTGGGTTCGCCCGTTGCAAGACCTTCAAAAATCATCTGTATCGGACTGAATTATGTCGATCATTGTCGTGAAACAAACGCGCCTATTCCTGATGAGCCAATAATTTTCTTTAAATCGACTAGTGCTTTGTGTGGTCCAAATGATGATTTAATTATTCCAAAAAACAGCGAAAAAACCGATTGGGAAATTGAGTTGGCTTTTGTTGTAGGCAAGAAAGCCAGTTATGTTTCAGAAGCTGATGCAATGAATTATGTTGCAGGATATTGTTTGCACAACGATTATAGCGAAAGGGCTTTTCAACTAGAACGTGGCGGACAATGGGCTAAAGGAAAAGGTTGCGATACTTTTGCACCACTTGGACCCTTTATGGCAACAACCGATGAAATAGCCGATGTCAATAATTTGTCGATGTGGTTGACTGTAAACGGAAAAACTTTCCAAAACAGCAACACCTCGAATTTGATTTTCAAAATTCCTTTCTTAGTACATTATTTAAGTCAATTTATGACTTTACTTCCGGGCGATGTCATCAGCACGGGAACACCTCCTGGAGTTGGTCTTGGGATTAAACCCAACCCCATTTATGTAAAGGAGGGCGACGTTATTGAGTTAGGAATGGAAGGATTAGGAAGCAGTAAACAACTAGCCGTAGCTTATAATTAAAGATTGTAGATTTTAGATTTTAGATTGCTTCGTCAGTTCGATCATAGCTCTTGAGTAACCATTTCAGATTGTTTCTTAAATGAACTTATATGTCTTATATGGTAAAGAAATTCAATAAATTAAATGTTAATGTTATTAATTGACAATATGAAAACACAAAAATTTTGCTTGGCATTAGACTTGAAAGAAGATGCGCAACTAATGGCGGAATACAAGGCCTATCATCAAGAAGTATGGCCAGAAATTATTCAAAGCATCAAAGAATCTGGAATTACGGTTTTGGATATTTATTGCGTTGGCAACCGAATGTTTATGATTATCGAAGCCAACGAAGAATTTTCTTTTGAGAAAAAATCTGTTGCCGATGCAAATAATCCCAAAGTGCAAGAATGGGAAGACTTGATGTGGAAATTCCAACAAGCGTTGCCTTGGACAAAATCTGGGGAGAAATGGATATTAATGGAAAAAATATTTGAGTTGAAATAAAATCAGTAACAGATAAAAAGGATTGAAAGGCTCAAGACGAATTTATTATATAAAGTATAAGGCAATTTGTCATTCTGTAGGAATCTCAACACTCGAGAGTAGGGACGCTTACAGCGTGACAAACTAGTTCGGAAAATTGTCAGAAAGAAAATTTATGGAAATTTGTGTAATTTGTGTAATTTGTGGTAAAAAATTTAACAAAAAAGTACACAAAGAACCTACAAACTTCACAAAAAAAATCTGTCAACCCCGATAGTTATCGCGAGTGTAATCTGTGGCAAAAAAAAAAATTGTAGCAAAAAAAATATATGAAAAAAGTAGACAGTCATCAACATTTTTGGAAATACCATCCCATAAAAGACGCTTGGATTACTGATGAAATGAAAGTCATTCAGAGGGATTTTTTGCCCAAAAATCTAAAACCTTTGTTACAAGAAAATGGGATAGATGGATGTATTGCAGTCCAAGCCGATCAAAGCGAAGAAGAAACCATTTTTTTATTAGAATTGGCAAAAGATAATGATTTCATCAAAGGCGTTGTGGGCTGGATTGATTTGCGAAGCTCAGATTTAAAATCCCGATTAGACTATTTTTCAAAATTCAAAAAATTAAAAGGTTTTCGCCATATTGTTCAAGCAGAACCCGCAGATGATTTTATGTTGCAAGCTGAATTTTGTGACGGAATTGGTCAACTTGCAAAATATAATTACAGCTATGATATTTTAATTTTACCCAAACATTTAACATGTACATTAGAATTGGTCAAACGATTTCCAAATCAAAAATTTGTTATAGACCATTTGGCAAAACCCAATTTCAAACAAACCGATTTCTCTGATTGGGAAAAAGGAATGAGACAGATTGCAGTTTGTCCGAATGTCTTTTGCAAAGTTTCGGGTTTGGTCACCGAAGCGCATTGGAACAATTGGACTGAGTCCGATTTTACCTATTGTTTGGATGTGGTAACAGAAGCGTTTGGCATGAATCGTTTACTGTTTGGAAGTGATTGGCCAGTGTGTTTGCTTGCGGCTAATTACAATCAAACATTAGAAATTCTAGAACATTATTTTTCTAAGTTTTCAAAATACGATCAAGATCAACTTTGGGGCGGAAATGCCATAGAATTTTACAATATATAAAAATGAAAAATGAAGTTTTGCTCATTTTACTGTTTCTATTTATACTTCCTATTGCGGCACAAAAGAAAATTTTTGTAGCTGCAAATGGAAATGACACCAATAATGGAAGTATAGAAAAACCAGTATTAACAGTATCTCAAGCGCTATTCTTGTCTAAAAAATCGACTTCAAGTAAAATTAAAATCATTTTACGAAAAGGAGTTTATCATCCTGAAGCTACTATTGAATTAAAGGCAACTGATAGTAATAAAAAAGCAATTCAGATCACGGCTTATAAAAATGAAGAGGTTATAATCAGTGGTTCTAATATAGTAAATTTAAAATGGTCTAAATTTAATTCCACAATTTTTTCAGCCAAAGTAAACTTGGATTTTAATCCTGATGCGATGTTCATCAATGGCAAAACTGCTATTTTGGCACGTTATCCTAACTATAATAGTACTGCACGTTTTTTTAACGGAACCGCAGCTGATGCAATAAGTGCCGAAAGAGTTCAAAAATGGTCGAATCCAGCTGGAGGTTTTTTCCACGCTTTACACGCTGGAGAATGGGGAAGTTTTCATTATCGCATCACAGGAAAAGATGATCAAGGTAATCTAAAAAAAGAAGGTGGTTGGCAAAACAATCGACCTTCTCCGCTTCATCCTAAACTGCGATTTGTAGAAAATATTTTTGAAGAATTAGATGCACCTGGTGAGTGGTTTTATAATAAACTGGAACAAACCGTTTATTATTATCCACTAGATAAAGAAAATTTAGAAAATGCTATAGTTGAATTTTCTAGACTATATACCATATTTTCTTTAGAGGGAAATGAAACTAGTCCAATAAAGAATATTACGATTAGCAAAATCAAATTCGTGGGAACAAAACGTGTTCTAATGGAAAAACACGAACCCTTGTTGCGAAGCGATTGGATGTTGCACAGAGCGGGAGCAATAACAATAGAAGGCAGCTCGAATTGTAGCATTTTTAACTGCGAATTTTCTCAATTAGGAGGAAC
>CAMCTL010000232.1 GCA_945878515.1 Flavobacterium psychrophilum
CGCTACCCGCATGGATTGAAGTTGATTTACAAGGTAGTTTTACTATAGATAGTTTTCGAATTTATGAGAGTTCAAGTGCATCTAGAAATTTTAATTTTCAAGTGTGGGATGCTACATTAAATGGAGGAGCTGGAGGATGGAGTAATGCTGTGACCGTAACTGGAAATCCAGCATCATCACTAACAACTTATAGAACAATAGATCCTGTAACCACTACAAAAGTTCGAATCTTTATTACCGCACACAACAGTACAACTTTACTAAGAATGTTTGAATTAGAAGTCTACGGTAAAGTAGCAACTAATCTTACTTTGCAACAATACCAAAAGCCAGCTTTCACTTTGTTTCCAAATCCAGTTGTTAATGGTATTCTTACTATTGCAGGCGATACAGAAATTAAATCGGTTGCGGTTTTTGATGTTCGTGGAGCTGAGATATCTGTTCCGTATGACAATCGACAATTATCCGTTCACAATTTAGCTAAGGGCATTTACTTCTTGAAAATAAATAACAATAATACAATCAAGTTTATCAAACAATAAGTGGTCTTAGCATATTTGAATATAATTTTCGGACGTAAAATAATGATTCTTGTTTTGGGAAGAGGTTTTTACCATTCGTAAAAAGAGTTTTGCTATCAGTATAAATGATTTTTTTGCCATAAACACATAAATACAAATATCCTGCTTCAAAAACCATTATATGAAGGCAAAGTGGACCCTATTTTTTTTAGTACTATGCATCAAAATGTGGCCGCAAACCGCGGTTAGCGAAATGAATAGTTTACAACGAAGTCAAATAGAAAGAGGCTACGGAATGTTTATTCATTTTGGAATCAACACTTTTAATGAAACAGAATGGTCTAAAGGGAAATTACCGGTTTCATCCTATAATCCCACCAGTTTAGATTGCGACCAATGGATAAAAGTGGCTAAAGAAGCAGGGTTTAGATACGTAATACTTGTAACCAAACATGTAGATGGATTTTGTCTTTGGGATAGTAAATACACCGATTATGATGTAGCGGCATCACCGGTAAAAACAGACGTGGTTGCCGAAGTTGCCAAAGCCTGCAAAAAATATGGCGTCGAATTGGGCCTGTATTATTCTTTATGGGATGCCCACGAACCCACATTCAGAAATAATGAAAGATACAATTTGTATATGAAAAACCAATTGACAGAACTGCTGACCAATTATGGCGAAGTTTGTGAACTGTGGTTTGACGCTGCTTGGGAGAAAAAAGAAGCCGATTGGGATATTCCAGCAGTGTATAAATATGTAAAATCAATGCAGCCCAATTGTCTGCTAACTGTAAATCATTCTATTGGGAAGCCTGATAAACGAAATGCAAAAGCAGAACCAATGGATTTTAAATATGGTGATCCAATACGGTATTTCCCAATCGATTTCAGAATAAAAGACCCGAACCTTGCCAGATGGGACGACCCGAAATACTATGAATTTGATCAGAAATTATACTATTTGCCTTTCGAGCACACCATTTGCCTTTCAGACAGATGGAATTGGTTTCAGAAGAAAAAAGTACTTGCAGCAAGACCTCTTGATGAATTGGAAGAACTATTTTATTGGGGAACTGCCAATAATAATATCATGATAGTGAATATTCCGCCTGACCAAACGGGTAAAATTAGAACGCACGAAAAAAACAGAATTCTGGAACTAGCTGATAGGCTTGGGATAAGAAGCGGAAATAAAAAACTTCCTGCAGGACCAATTAATTTAACTTTCCAGCAGAAAATAATTGCTAGTAGTGAACTAAAGAATTTTGAAGCCGAAAAAGCAAACGATTACAGTTTAGAAACTTTCTGGACTGCTAACGATTCGGTTGCCGATTTAGAAATTACTTTCAATAGTAAAGTAAGCTTTGATCGAGTCGTATTGTTCGAAGAACCGATTATGAAAGACTTAGGCGATCTTTTTTCCAAAATTAGAATTTTTAAAATTCAGGAATACGAACTGCAATCATATTCAAATGGAGTTTGGGATACTTTTTACACTGGAGATGTAGTAGGTGCGACAAAAATAATTAAGCTTCCCAATGAAATAACAGCAGAAAAAATCAAATTGAAAATTCTAAAATCAGACGGAAATCCATCAATTAGTCACTTTTCGGTCTCAAAGGAATCGACCAAGCGAATTCGAAAAATTTTACAGTAAACAAATTAATTTTCAGCACGATAAACTATGAAATACACTTTGTTCAGATTACATTTAATCAAAATTGTTTGCAATATTTAACCTCATTACACATAATTAATCAGCTTATTAACCAAAAGAAATCATGTTTTTATGAAAAAGAGCCTCATTCTAGTACTATCATTGTACAGCGTTTTTGTGTTTTCTCAAACCGCCACTAAAGAAATCACGAAGTTACAAATCAGCCAAATCGAACGTGGCTACGGAATGTTCATCCATTTTGGGATCAATACTTTCAACGAAATAGAATGGTCAAAAGGAAATCTACCAGCGTCGTCCTATAATCCTACCAATTTAGATTGCGATCAATGGATCAGAACTGCAAAGGAAGCTGGATTTCGTTATGTGATTTTAATTACAAAACACCACGATGGTTTTTGTCTTTGGGATAGTAAATACACCGAATATGATGTAGCTTCATCACCAGTAAAAACGGATATTGTAGCTGAGGTTTCTAAAGCTTGTAAAAAATACGGCATTAAATTGGGGCTTTATTATTCCTTGTGGGATAGAAATTTTAAAGGCTACAAAAACGATGAAAAATACAATTTGTACATGAAAAATCAATTAACGGAACTAATGACCAATTACGGCGAGATTTGCGAATTGTGGTTTGACGGTGGTTGGGACAAAAAGGAGGCCTCATGGGATATTCCCGCAGTGTATAAATATGTAAAAGAAATGCAACCCAAATGTATGCTAACAGTAAATCATTGTATCGGAAAACCCGAAAATAGATCTTCTAAAAAAGACCCTGTAGATTATGTTTACGGCGACCCGATTCGTTATTTTCCGATAGATTTTAGAATCAAAGACCCTAATTTTGCACGTTGGGACGATCCTAAATATTATGAATTTGACAAAACTTTGTATTACCTTCCTTTCGAACATACCATTTGTCTTTCGGATAGATGGAATTGGTTTCAAAAGAAAAAAGTCTTGGCAGCAAGACCAATTGACGAATTGGAAGAATTGGTGTATTGGGGCACAGCCAATAATAACATTATGATTATTAATGTTCCACCAGATCCAACAGGACAAATTAGAACCAACGAAAAAAATAGAATTTTCGAACTTGCAGATAGATTGGGAATAAGAGGCGGAAAAGGAAAGCTTCCTACTGGACCAATTAACTTAACATTCAAACAGAAAATTGTTGCGAGTAGCGAACTACCAAATTTTCCTGCAGAAAAAGCAAACGATTACAGTTTAGAAACGTATTGGACAGCCAATGATTCAGTGGCCGATTTAGAAATTACATTCGACAGTAAAGTAGCTTTTGATCGTGTGGTTTTATTCGAAGAGCCAGTAATGAAAGATTTAGGCGATAATTTCTCTAAAATCAGAACTTTTAAAGTGAAGGAATATGAATTATTGGCTTTTTCAAATGGCGTTTGGGACACTTTTTATACCGGTGATGTAATTGGCGCTGCCAAAATAATAAAATTGCCCACTGAAATTACAGCAGAAAAAATCAAACTGAAAATCCTAAAATCAGATGGAAATCCATCTATCGATCATTTCTCTGTTTCGAAAGAATCAACAAGGGGAATTAGGAAACTTATCAAGTAAATCATGAAAAAACAGCTGTTAACATATTTGATTGTTTGTTTTATGTTTGGTTATTGTGCCAAAATTGACGCGCAATCAAAACCCAATATTATTTACATCTTAACAGACGATTTAGGAATTGGAGATGTTGGTGCATTTAACAAAGAAGGCAAAATCAGAACGCCTAACATCGATAAATTAGCTGCTGAAGGAATGAAATTTACCGATGCACACACATCTTCATCAGTATGTTCTCCAACACGCTACGGGATTTTGACTGGAAGATACAATTGGCGAAGTAAACTTAAAGAATATGTTTTAAGCGGTA
>CAMCTL010000233.1 GCA_945878515.1 Flavobacterium psychrophilum
TTTGCAAAAAATAAATGAAATGAAAAAAATAAACATTCCAATTTTACTTGCAAATATTTTGACAGGGTTAGCATTTTTAGCCCACACAATCGGTGGCGATATTGAAATTAACAGTATTCAACCAGCCTTAAATATAAATAATTGGGTAGTAAAACAACAAATTTGGACGATGGCAAGGTGCGGTTGGCATTGGATTTCTTTTGACTTGCTTTTTGCTTCAATTGCTCTTTTTCTCATCAACTTTACCAACTATTTTGAGAATAAAAAGACAATTTTACAATTGCTTTCGCTTTACTTTTTTGGATATGCAATAGTTTGGTTTATAGTAATTTTAATTTCAAAATCGTTTCCAAACAACTTTCTAAATCTTGGTCAATGGATACTTTTATTGACAATTGGCGGTCTAACAAAATATGCAACAAAAAAATATTATGCTTAAACTTGGAGGATACATAAACATTATAATTGCGATTGCTCATATCGTTGGGTTATTTTGGGCTGATAAAATATTTGAAGTAACAGGAGTTGGTGGCGAAATGACCGAACTTGGTCAAACTCATTCTTCATTACCTTATTTATTGACGATATTTGTTTCATCTGTGTTTTTTATTTTTGGTTTGTACGGTCTTTCAGCTAGTAACAAATTTAGAAAACTGCCATTTTTAAAGCCAGGAATTTTTCTAATTGCGGGAATTTATTTACTGCGTGGAATTGGCGAACTCGTTTTTGAAATAGAAAAACAACAAGCAAATCAATTTTGGGAAATAATCTACTCACTAATTGCAGTTTTTATTGGACTTTTGTTTTTAATTGGTGGACTTCAAAAATGGAAGATAAATGGAGGTAAATAAATCAGTGTACATAAAAATATTAACAAGCATTTCAATAGTTGCCATATTATTTCATATTTTAATTCTATTAAAAATAATACCCTATGAAATAACTTGGGGAGGGAAATTGAAAACAGATGAAGAAATGTATGTTTTTGAAACTTTTTCAATTTTGGTTAACTTATTTTTCATCTTTGTCCTTTTACAGAAAGGAGTTTTTATAAAACCGTTTTTGGGAAAGAAAACCGTTGCAATTATTTTATGGATTTTCTTAGCAATCTTTGTTTTAAATACAATTGGTAATTTATTTGCAAGAACAACTTTTGAAAAAGGTTTTACAATTTTGACATTAGTAAATTCAATCCTATTGTGGAAAATAAATAAAACAACGAACCGCTAACAGCTAGGGGTTCGTTGCGGCTGTAAGCCGAACAATGAACCCCGTGTTGAACGGAACCGATTAGTCTAGCGTCAACACTATGGAGTTATCGAAAAAAAATTTGAGAGAATTACAAGAGGCAAGTGCGCCTCTTTTTTTTTGGAGTGATTTCAAGATTGTTTTATAGTGTTTTCAGTCACATTTGAGAAAAACACGCATATCACAAAATGTACCGCCTTGGTACCCATTCCACCTCAGCAATTACCAGATTTACAGTTGTCAAAGTTTCAAACTTCGCAATCGCAAAGCATTTGCAATGACAGAAACCGAGCTAAAACTCATTGCCAAAACAGCAATCATTGGCGATAATAAAATCGCCGTCTGCCGGCTCAAGTGTCAAGCTCGTGAACAAAAATAAAATAACACCTTTGCACTAAATATTGCCACTTCAAATAAAAAAACTACTTTTGATACTATCAAATGATACTATCAATGAAACCGCCTTACGACATTAGTCCTAAAATATTAAAATTGATTGCTGCCATTTCTGAAAAAATTGGAGAAGTGAATGCCAATTATCTCACAAAACAATCGCCACAATTAAGAAAACAAAACCGAATCAAAACCATTCATTCGTCTTTGCAAATTGAGGGCAATACACTAACCGAAGAACAAATTACCGCTTTAATAGAAAATAAAAGAGTAATTGGCCCCGAAAAGGAAGTTTTAGAAGTAATAAACGCCATCCGAGTTTATGAAAAATTGGAAGATTATAAAATATATTCGGATAAAAGTTTCTTAAAAGCACATCAGGAATTGATGCAAGGTTTAATTGAAAGTGCTGGAAAATATAGAAAGCAAGGTGTTGGCATAATGAAAGGCTCAAAAGTAGAGCACGTAGCGCCTCCTTATGAAAATGTTCCCTATTTGATGAAGGATTTATTTGAATATGTGCAAGATTCCGAGGAACTCACATTAATAAAAAGTTGTGTTTTTCATTATGAAATGGAATTCATCCACCCTTTTTTGGACGGAAACGGACGAATGGGAAGGTTATGGCAAACTTTAATTTTGATGTCAGAATATCCCGTATTTGAATTTTTACCTTTTGAAACATTAATTAGCCAAACGCAAAATGAATATTATGAAGCCTTGGCGATGAGCGACAAATCAGGAAAATCAACTTTCTTTATTGAATATATGCTGCAGGTAATTGATAAATCGTTAGGTAATTTACTGAATTACAACAATAGAGTTTTGAAAGATACCGATAGGCTGTATTATTTTTTAAAATTGGGCATCAAAGAATTTACTAGAAAAGATTATATGAATACTTTCAAGGATTTATCCTCGGCAACCGCCAGTAGGGATTTAAGAAAAGGCGTAGAAATGCAACTTTTTCAAAGTTATGGCACTCAAAACAAAACGAAATATAGACAAAAATAGGACAAGACATTTTCCCCATTTATAGTTGTCAAAGTTTCAAACTTCGCAATCGCAAAGCATTTGCAATAACAGAAACCGAACTAAAACTCATTGCCAAAGCGGCAATCATTGGCGATAATAAAATCCCGAAAAATGGATATAAAATTCCTGCTGCTATTGGAACTCCCAACACATTGTAAAAGAAAGCAAAGAATAAGTTTTGTTTAATGTTTCGCATCACAGCGTGGCTTAAATTCTTGGCTTTCACAATACCTTGCAAATCGCCTTTGACCAAAGTTACTTTAGCACTTTCAATCGCCACATCCGTTCCGGTTCCCATCGCAATTCCGATGTCGGCTTGCGCCAATGCCGGAGCATCATTAATTCCGTCACCTGCCATTGCAACAATTTTTCCTTCGGCTTGTAAACGTTTTATTTCGTTTAGTTTGTCTTCGGGTAAACTATTCGCAATAAAACCAGTTAAATGCAGTTCGCTAGCGACTGCTTTTGCGGTATTTTCATTATCGCCAGTAATCATGATGACCTCAATTCCTTGCGCCATTAATTCCTTGATGGCAGCAACACTTGTTGGTTTTATTTTATCAGAAATCGACACAAAACCTACGGCAATTCCGTCAACGGAAATATAGGAAACTGTTTTACCTAGTTTTTGCTCGGCTATAATTTTAGCTTCTAAATCTGGGGAAACTTCGGCTTTGACTTGCTCCATCAGTTTCTTATTTCCCAAAGCTACTTTCTTCTTTTCAACTGTTCCAATAACTCCTTTTCCTGTAACGGCTTCAAAATATTTGACTTCGATTAATGAAACCTCTTTTGATTTGGCATAATTGACTACGGCTTGCGCCAAAGGATGTTCGCTGTATTGGTTCAATGAGGCAATGCTTTGCAATAAATAATCTTCCTCATTATTGGAAGAAAAAAGTTGGTCAACAGATGGTTTTCCTTCGGTGATGGTTCCTGTTTTATCGGTAATCAGGACATTTACTTTGTTCATGTTTTCCAAAGCTTCGGCATTTTTTATCAAAACGCCTGATTGTGCGCCCTTACCTACTCCAACCATAACCGACATTGGTGTTGCCAAACCCAAAGCACAAGGACAAGCAATAATCAAAACGGCGATGGCGTTGATAAATCCGTAAACCAATGCGGGTTCTGGACCAAACTTTGCCCATATAAAAAAAGTAAGTACTGAAACTAGAACAACCGTTGGTACAAAATATTTGGCAATGCTATCGGCTAGTTTCTGAATTGGTGCTCTGGAACGAGACGCATCATTTACCATTTGTACAATCTGCGAAAGCAAGGTTTCCGAACCCACTTTTTCGGCAATCATCACAAAGGATTTATTGCCGTTTATAGTTCCTGCAATAACGGTATCGCCCGTCGTTTTATCAACAGGAATGGGTTCCCCAGAAATCATAGATTCATCAATGGT
>CAMCTL010000234.1 GCA_945878515.1 Flavobacterium psychrophilum
GTACCCACTAAGGTGCCGAAAATATAATAAAATTTAATCTTTCCATCTAAAAAAATAGATTTGGCATTCACTAAATACAAATTCCAACCCATCCAAAAAGGGATTTGAATAAAATTCAATCCACACAAAACCAAACCAATTAGAAAAGGAGAATAGTTTTGATATTCTTCTAAATAATGTTGTGGGTTTACTGTTTTATTGGAATTGGTGTAAAATAAATAAGCCAACAGGAACAGGAAAAAAACGGCGAAAAAATCTATGAATTTCAATATTCTTTTGTTGGTAGCCAATTTGTTTGCAAAAAGTACTGTCAAATAAACAACCAAAGCTTCAATGAAAATTACGCCCAACAAATAGGAAATTAATGAATTGATTCCCCATTTAGAAAAAATATCGACTCCAATAATATTTAGATAGCCTAGCGGCAATGAGCCTAGAAAACTAACCAAAAATCCGAAGAATATATTTTTTAAAACCTTCATCTATTAAAAATTTACTATTCGTTTGCTTTGCTGTAAATGCAAACGATACTGTTGCATCCCTACTTTGTGCGAAAGATAAGGAAAACCACGTTTGTGATTTTCAACACTTATTTTGTACATATAAGTAATATGTCTGGCTAATTCTTTCCACGCAAAAATTATAGAATGCTTGGGATCGTAAATGTGCGTTGGTTCGCTTGCGGCACCATTCAATTCAACGATCGAAAAATTTTCTCCTTGCTCTAATGCTGACCAAGATTGGAACATTAGATCCATTCGCCCAAAATAAAACTCAGGAATTTGTAGGCAAACCTCGTCTATTACTTTTGTCAATTCAGGAGAAATTAAATGGCTGTAATCTAAAAATTTTGCGCCACGAGCATGATTGCCATAAGGAACTAAATTTCGTTTCTCGCCTTTTGGCAAAACATCGAGTAATTGATTGCCGTATTCTTTTTGCAATGTTTTTAATTGCAACTCATAGCGCGGATTCATTTTAATCAATGTTTCGATAGTAGAAATTCCGTCACCCACTACAATTAAAAATTCTTTGGCTACAATTCCGGTAATTCTGCCTTGCTTTTCATTTGGAAAACGAACATAAAAAATCCCCACTTCGTTTTCAAACGGAATCAAATCTTGTAGTAAATAATCGAAATTGGCTTTGTTGTGATAAGATTCTAATTGAATTAAAGTATGCACTTTTTTTACGGCCGAGCCTCGCAAACCAATATCGGGTTTTACAATAAAAGGAAATTTAATTTTTGATGATTCTAGCTTTTTTAAAACTTCTTCAAAAGGGATTTTTTCTCGAATGAACTGCGTTATCGGATAATATTTTTGAGGAATTAAATCATAAATTTCTATTTTGCTGTCCATTACAAATCCCCCATTACTCATACTTGGATTGGCAGCATTAAAAAAGAATAAGGTTCGGGATTTTAAGGCATAAAAACCCCATAAAAAATAAATTGGAATGTAAACAATTAAAAAAGGCCAGTATTCCCAGTGGAATAGTTTGTGAAAAAATAGTTTCAATGATTTTGATTTAAATTACAATAAACGAGTTGCTAAAATCGTGTTTATTTATCAAATCATGGTGAAATAGTGCTACTTTATTTTGATTAATTACAGTTTGAGTAATACTCAATGTTTTCATAGCCTCATCTCGGTTTATTACCAATCCATTTTCTTGATTTTTTTCTTCGGTGTACCGATGAAAATTGAATAATTCAGTTGCATCAACGGCTGGCTGTGTATCTAAAAAAGTAGCAAACCAAGCGGCTCTTTTTTCTCTGATTGCTGCTGGATATAATGTGGACGAAGACCAAATGTGGCTTTGTTCTGTGTTTAGTTCCAAAACACTTTTCGTTTTACCATTCCAGCGCAATTGATACAATTGAAGATTTTCAAAAAGTACTAATGTAAAAGGTTCAATGTTGACTAAATCAATTGTTTCCCAAGCTACTACTGGTGATGCATTAGAGATGAGATCGAGGAGGATTAAACCACGGCTTTTTCTGTAACTATCTTTCGCAAGGTGCTTCTCATCGGCACCGTTTAGTAAGACAATTACATTAGAATGTTCATCGACGGCAAACCAAGTTCCACCTGCTTTTGGGTCTTTAGGAAAAAGGACATTTTTATTATTGATTAGATAATTTTTGGGCTCTATTGCGCTGGGTCTAATTATTTTTTCATCTCGATTGGATGTAATAATTATTTTGCCGTTAGCGTTTACAAAACTTACTGTGCACATTGTTTTCTGTATTCGATTGTTGAACGTGCTACACCAAAATTTTCGTCAACATCCACCGTGGCCGATTGGATAATAGCTACTTTAATCAAAGCTTGATGATGAATGCAGTGCTCCAAATTATATAGCAATTCTCGATGATAATTACTTTCGATCAAAAGTTCTTCACCATCGACAATTTGTTGCAATTTTAGATTTTTATTTGGTTTTTCTATTTGATTTGAGATAGTATCAATACATTCTTTGGCGAAAACCGTATTGGTTTGTATTAAATAATCTCTTTTGCGATTGTCATAATTTATAACCCCATTTTCATATTGGTTTTCTAGACATTCAAACATTTCAATAATATGCCGAGTGTGTTCTCCAATTGTTGCATTACTTAAGTCATAACAAGGACGACAATAGTCATCATTAGAAAGTTTGGATACTAAATGAGACAACTCTTCAAGTGTCTTGCGAATAGATGGGATGAGCATAAATTATTTGTTTTTAATAGTACTTATTTTTATAAATCAAACTATTTAGAGTTTCAAACGCAATAAATCGGGAATTTTATTTTTTTGAGTATAAATTAAGAATAAACAACAAATTAAGGTAATTATTGCCAAAGTAAAAAGTGTTCCACCATCATTTTTTACTTCAATTCCTAAAACAAAAAGATGCGAAAAAATAGCTCCCATTATGACACCAGAAGCCATTATTGCTCCAATCAAAGTCGTTCTCGGAATTAAGATTAAAATGGAGGCAATTAATTCGGCAATGCCAGAACCAATTCGACCGAATGGTTCTATTCCTAAAGTCGAGAAAATATAGACGCTTTCTTCTGCGGCTGAAAATTTAAAATATAAAGTTTGAACTAGGATCACAACTGCAATAAGTTTAACAATCCAAATAAAAATAGGGTTTTTCATGATTCTAAGTTTTATTAATTTATAAATTTTTTCCAATTGGTTTCTGCTTTTTTCTTCAAATTCAATTCGTCTTTATTCCAACTTTTTAAGGTGTTGTTAAAGTAGGCATTGTAAAATAAATACAATTTACCATCTAAAATTTTAAATGTTTCTGGATTGATTTCAACTTTTTCAGCATTGGCTCCCATCGCATAAGCGCACCAACCACCAAATTGTGGTTCATAATTAGTAGGATTTTTTACAAACGCATCTTTATTTGCTTGAGACGAAAAATAATAAGTAACACCTTCATAATTAGTTGCAATTGTAGCTTTTCCTTTTATAGCTTTCTTTTGTGTAAAATAAGCTACTGCATCATAACCTTGAATGGCGACTTTTTTTTCTAGATTAAATTCAGAGGTTCTTTTTGTAGCCGTTTGTGCAAATGTTGCCATTGAGATTAAAGCAACGAAAAGGATAATTGATAATTTTTTCATTTTGAATTTATATTAGATTACTAATTTGTTTTGGCAAATATATAACGCTTTTAAAACACGTTTTGTCTGCTAGTTTACTTTTGATATAAAAAAGTTTATTTTTTTTGAATATTTCCCCAATTCACAATAGCTTTTTCAATTCGAGCGGTTTGTTCTTTGGACCACATTTCTTTCACTTCTACATTATAGTTTAAATATAGTTTTTTGTCTACAATTGTAAAAGCTTGTGGTTGAATTGGTGCCTCGTATCCTTGCGACATTCCATAGGCACAAAAGCCGCCGAATTGTGGTTCGAATTGTGCAGGATTTTTAAGAAATAATGCTTTATTACTTTCTGAAGAGAAATAATAAATGGCGCCATTATATTCTGATTTAATTTCTTTATTGCCTTCAATAGCTTTGTCACTTTCAAAATAGGCAACCGGATCATA
>CAMCTL010000235.1 GCA_945878515.1 Flavobacterium psychrophilum
CGGCAAAATAAAATCCAGTATAAATTTTCTTTTGGCAAATTTTTTACCATCATCAGTAACGAATTTCTAAAATTTAAAAAAGTCTTTTTTGGGTCTCCTTTTTTCAAAGTAGCACCACCAACATGATAAACAGATGATTGCGAGTTGTATTTAACAAAATATCCTTTATTGAATGCACGCCAACACAAATCGATTTCCTCTTGATGTGCAAAAAAATCAGCGTCGAAGCCTTTTAGTTCATTAAAAACGGAACTTCTTATAAAAAAACAAGCACCTGAAGCCCAAAATATTTCGCAATTGTCGTCATATTGGCTTTTGTCTTTTTCCAGCGTTTCAAAAACACGACCACGACAAAACATAAAGCCATATTTATCCATAAAACCGCCAGCAGCGCCAGCATATTCGAAGTATTCTTTGTGTTTGAAATCTAAAATTTTTGGTTGGATAATGGCTGTTTTTGGTTCGTTTTCGAATGTTTCGATGATGGGTTTCAGCCAGTTTTCGGTAACTTCAATATCCGAATTTACTAAGGCATAAATTTCAGCATCAATGTGTTTTAAAGCTTCATTATAGCCTTTGGCAAAGCCATAATTCCGATTATTTTCAACGATTTTTACTGTTGGAAAATTTGCTTTTGCAAATGCAATGGAATTGTCGGTGGAAGCATTGTCGGCAATATAAATGTCGGCATCTGGAGAAAATTTCACAATTGATGGTAAAAACTGTTCTAATAATTTTGTTCCATTCCAATTGAGAATTACGACGGCTATTTTCAAGTTTGTTATTTATGGTTTATAGTTTCAAAGTTTGGAAGCTCATTTAAAAAAAAATATTTTTCAGATTCAAAATCCATTTTGCAAAAGTAATGATTCAAACCATTGGTTACCATCAAATATTCAGCTTTCAAAGTCATATTGTAACGAGCAATTTGGTCGAAAGTCGCTTGAGCCGTTTTAATTTCGGGAGCTTTACATTCCACCAAAACAAAAATGGAACCATCAGGATTGAAAACCACAACGTCATATCTTTTTCGCAATCCGTTGACTTTCAAAATTTTTTCGACGTTAATTAATGATTTGGGGTATTTTTTTTCTACCAATAAAAACCGAACCACGTGCTGTCGAACCCATTCTTCGGGAGTGAGAACGATAAATTTTTTCCTAATTTCGTCGAAAATAGACACTTTATTTTCGCTATTTTTGAAACGAAAAGAATAAGAAGGAAAATTGAGTTGTTGCATAAGGCAAAAATATAAAATAAGTTTAAAGTTCAAGGTTTAATGTTTCACACGATTCTAAAAACTTTAAACATTAAACCTTAAACCAAAAAAATGGACGAAGTTTTAAAAATAGTCAATGACATCAAAGCGGGCAACATCAAACCAATCTATTTTTTGATGGGAGAAGAGTCCTATTATATCGACAAATTATCCGATTATATTGAGCAAAATGTATTATCGGAAGACGAAAAAGGCTTCAATCAAACAGTATTGTACGGACGAGATGTAACGATAGAAGATATTGTTTCCACAGCCAAACGTTATCCAATGATGTCAGAGCGTCAAGTAGTTATTGTGAAAGAAGCGCAGGATTTGGTAAAAACTATTGATAAACTAGAAAGTTATGTCGAAAACCCAATGCCATCTACGGTTTTAGTTATTTGTTATAAATACAAAACATTGGATAAACGCAAAAAGGTAACCAAACTTTTGGCCAAACACGGAATTGTTTACGAAAGCAAAAAGCTGTATGATAACCAAGTAGGCGATTGGATTAAACGGGTTTTAGCAGGCAAGAAATATTCCATTGAACCCAAAGCCAATGCGATGTTGGTAGAGTTTTTAGGAACTGATTTAAGTAAAATCAACAACGAATTAGAGAAACTGCAAATCATTTTACCTAAAGGCAGTACGATAACACCACATCATATTGAGGAAAATATTGGTTTTAGTAAAGATTTTAATGTATTCGAATTGAGAAAAGCAATTGGAGACCGAAACCAAATCAAGGCTTACACAATCGCTGATAATTTTGCACAAAACCCAAAAGACAATCCGATGGTAGTCACTACGAGTTTGGTTTTTAGTTTCTTCGTTCAATTATTGAAATACCACGGATTGAAAGACAAAAATCCCAATAATGTTGCCAAGGTTTTGGGTGTCAGTCCATTTTTTCTAAAGGATTACGATATTGCACTTAAAAATTATCCAATGCGAAAAGTGAGTCAAGTAGTAAGTTCCTTGCGAGATATTGACGTGAAAAGTAAAGGAGTAGGAGCGAATGCTTTGCCGCAATCTGATTTGTTGAAAGAAATGCTATTTAAAATATTTAATTAGCATTGAAATTTTACGATATTTGCAAGTCTAAAATACAAATACAAGAAAAATTATGGGAATGAATAAAAACACTATTTTAGGATGGGCTACTTTGATAATGATACTAATGGGACTATTATTAATAGGATTAGGAGCATTTAGATATGACGATGTTGCAGGATGGGGTTTTGCTGCTGTTGGCTTGGGTTTCTTTGCTAACGCTTGGGTGTTTAATTCGTTGAAAGGAAGAGTATAGAAGGTTGTTTATAGTTTTTGGTTTATAGTTTGTAGTTATGGCGAGAATAGATAAGTTTGAAGATTTAGAGATTTGGCAAAAAGCCAGGGAATTATGTCAATATATTGAGCACTTGATTCAAACCACAATGCTAAAAGCAAATTATTCACTCAAAGATCAAATTGACCGGAGTTCAGGTTCAGTTATGGATAACATTGCAGAAGGTTTTGAAAGAAATGGCAATAAAGAATTTATTCAATTTTTGAGTATTGCAAAAGGTTCAGCTGGTGAGGTAAAATCTCAATCTTACAGAGCTTTTGATAAAAAACTAATTTCAGAGGAACAACACTTGAAATTAAATGAAATGACCGAAATAGAAAAAAATAAAATAGGAGCGATGATGAATTATTTAAGGAATTGTGAAATCAAAGGACTTAAATTTAAGTAATCCAGCAACCATAAACAACAAACAATAAACAACAATATGTCAGACGATAAAAAAGTAATTTTCTCAATGCAAAAATTGAGTAAAACCTATCCAGGAGCAGATAAACCTGTTTTAAAAAATATTTATTTGAGTTTCTTTTACGGCGCAAAAATTGGAATTTTGGGACTTAATGGTTCCGGAAAATCTTCTCTTTTGAAGATTATTGCAGGAGTTGATAAAAATTATCAAGGCGATGTGGTTTTTCAACCGGGATATACTGTTGGATATTTAGAGCAAGATCCGCAATTAGACGAAACAAAAACTGTTCTCGAAATTGTTCAAGAAGGAGTTGCCGAAACAATGGCCGTTTTGGATGAATACAATAAAATAAACGATTTGTTTGGTCTTCCAGAAAATTACGAAGATGCCGATAAAATGGATAAATTGATGGATCGTCAAGCTGCTTTACAAGACAAAATTGATGCGCTTGGAGCTTGGGAAATCGATACCAAACTAGAAATTGCAATGGATGCTTTGCGTACTCCAGATGGTGATACTCCAATCAAAAACTTATCTGGTGGAGAGCGTCGTCGTGTTGCTTTATGCCGATTATTGTTGAAACAACCTGACGTTTTACTTCTCGATGAGCCTACGAATCATTTGGATGCAGAGTCTGTTCTTTGGTTAGAACAACATTTGGCTCAATATGCTGGAACTGTAATTGCAGTTACGCACGACAGATACTTTTTGGACAATGTTGCAGGTTGGATTTTGGAATTGGATAGAGGAGAAGGTATTCCTTGGAAAGGAAATTATTCTTCTTGGTTAGATCAAAAATCTAGTCGAATGGCTTTAGAAGAAAAAGTAGCTTCGAAACGCAGAAAAAACTTAGAACGTGAGTTGGATTGGGTTCGACAAGGTGCCAAAGGGCGTCAAACCAAACAAAAAGCGCGTTTGCAGAACTACGACAAACTCTTGAATGAAGACCAAAAACAATTGGACGA
>CAMCTL010000236.1 GCA_945878515.1 Flavobacterium psychrophilum
AATCATTATCCATTTATTTCGGAATTAACTCCTTTTATAAACGACATTACTATCGAACAATACAACAAGACGCTCGAAGAAGTAATATGTAATAATCATCCAAAAGAGAATGTCATTTTATTGGATATTGAACCTGAAAAGCAAAACACTAAAATCGATTTTTATTATTGCCAAAAAGATCTTAGTATTCCGATAGTTTGCGTTACCGAAATTATTAAAAGTGGCAAGCAATTATTTTATAAAAACGAAAGCGGTGAAGAAATCCTTATCAAACGCATTTATAATCGTGTTATTTTTGACGAATTGGATTTACGAACCGATTTGAAACTGAATTTTCATTTCTCGGATGAACTTGATGTTGAATGGGCTGGACATCCCAACTGGTTTTTCAGAATCAGTAAGTTTATTTTACCCATGCTGAAAGGAAAGTATTTCATAGAAACTACTTTGTTGAGCGATTTAAAGGCAATACCAGAAGATTTAGAAAATTATGTTTTGAAACCGTTGTTCTCATTCTCGGGTTCGGGCGTAATTTTTCACGTAAAAAAAGAAGATATCGAAGCTGTTACCGAAAAAGAACTGTACATTCTGCAGAAAAAAGTGCATTATCTTCCCATTTTGCAATCTCCTGACGGAAAAGTAAAAGCCGAAGTGAGAGTGCTTTGTGTCTGGAAAAAAGACGATGATGCTCCTACTCTACTTTGCAACTTGGCTCGATTGAGCCGAGGAGAAATGATTGGCGTAAAATTCAATAAAGATAAGGATTGGGTTGGCGGGACTTTGGCTTTGTTTGAGAGGTAGAAAATTGTTTTAAAATTTCAATTTTTTACTATCAAAAGTTATTTATTCCCACCATTTCTGTTTTGGTTTTACCCACCAACCATTTTTTAAATATTTATCTGCAATGCTTAATTCTCCGGCTCCTATATCAAAATCACAATTTGAATTTGGAACTCGATAATCTCCCCAATTACAAGTTTTTTCAAGGCTTGAATTATACTTTTTCCAAATTCCAACAAAAGCATTATTGAAATATCCATCAGAATTTAAATCAATGTCATTGTAATTGATAATGTCATTATTGTCTAAATACCATTCAGTTTGCAATGTTCCTCGAAATTCTCCTGAATGATTTATATTTTTATTTTCAAAAAATTCATATTTAGCAGTAAGCAAACCTTGATTTTTTATTCCAGCATTTTTATATTCGTCATCTACTCCAAGTTTTTGTGATTTTAACTCCTGGACTTTTATAATATTTATTTTACCAACAAAATCGCAAATATTTCCTTTTACATTAGATTTACCATAAACTAAATATTCATTTTTATCATTTAAGTCTTTTTCGATAAAAATGAATTTTATGAGTATTCTTTGGTATTCTTCTCCAATAATTCCATAAACAAATTGATTTTCGGTTTTAAGCCATAAACTAGAAAAATCATATTTTGCATATTTATCAATTTCATTATTTTCTTTTAAATATTCTTGTCCAATAATATTCGTTCTACATAAAATTTCTTGTCCAAAGGATTTATAAGTGAATAGAAAAAATATTATTAAAATTCTAATTTTCATAATTCCTAACTTTTTAAAAAATTCACATAAAAATCCTTATCCACTTCCAATTTCAAATCTATAGGCGTTTTTAGCATAATAATCCATTCTGTTTGAGGTTTCAGCCATTGTTCCTTTCCGTTCAAAGTTACTTTCACAGGAATATTGAAACCGGGAACACAATTCGTCCAACGGTATTCTAGATTGTTGCCCTGAACTTTATATTCGAAAGTTGGGATTCTAATGTCTCTCAAATATTGGTCAAAAAACGGAGCTAAATCTAGTCCAACATTTTTACTTAAATAATCTTCAATTTGTTTGGTGGTGACGGTTTGGTGGTAAAAAGTACTGTTCAAACCGCGTAAAATTGTTCTCCATTTTTCGTCATTGTTCACAATTTGGCGCAGCGTGTGTAGCATATTGGCACCTTTTGGGTACATATCGCTAGAGCCTTCCATGTTTACATCATAGTTTCCTATAATGGTTTTGGTGTTGTTAATGCCATTTCTTAAACCTCTTGCATATTCGTTTCCTGCTTGCTTGCCATAATAAAAATCGACAAACAAACATTCAGAATAAGAGGTAAAACCTTCGTGAATCCACATATCGGCGATGTCTTTGTAGGTAATATTGTTGGCAAACCATTCGTGTCCCGATTCGTGAATAATTATATAGTCGAATTTCAATCCCCAACCGGAATCACTCAAATCACCGCCTCGATACCCATTGGCAAAACCGTTTCCATAAGTAACACTACTTTGATGTTCCATTCCTAAATATGGCGCTTCGACAAGTTTGTAACTGTCTTCGTAAAATGGATATGGTCCAAACCAATGCTCGAAAGCTTTCAACATTCTTGGAACATCTTTGAATTGGATTTTTGCTTTTTCTAAATTATCTCTTAACACATAATAATTGCAATCTAAATTGCCTTTTTCTCCTTGGAAAACTTCCGAAAAAGAAACATAATCCCCTATGTTTATATTCACGCCATAATTATTGATTGGATTGGATACATACCAATTGAATGTTCTTGTTCCGTCCTTCATATCAATCACGCTTTGCAAACGACCATTGGAAACATCAGTTAAATTCTTCGGCACATTTACGCTGATGAGCATATCATCGACTTCGTCGTACATGTGATCTTTGTTGGGCCACCAAACACTGGCACCCAATCCTTGACAAGAAGAAGCGATAAATGGGTTGCCATTATTGTCTTTGCTCCAAGTTATTCCACCATCCCAAGGCGGATTCACTGCAATTTTAGGTTTTCCGCCATAAAAAATAGCGACTTCTTTAATTTCTCCAACATTTTGCGGCGCAATCAATTCGATATAAAAAACATTGCCTTCTCTTTGATATTGTAGTTCCTTGCCATCTTGAGTTACTTTAGAAATATCCAAAGGTTCTTGAAGATCAATTTGCATCCTACTGTCAGAATTTAAAACCTTGTAGCGAATAGTATTTGAACCCGAAATTGTCCTTTGGTCTGGATTTACTTTGATGTCCAAATGATAGTGTTTCAAGTCCCACCAAGTTCTTTCTTTGGTAATGCTACCGCGCAAACTGTCCTGATGTGTGAAAACAGTTTCTGAATTGCCCATAAGTCCTTGAGCATTTGCAGTACTAGTGATAAAAAACGCAATAAAAAAAATGCTTACAAATTTATTCATAATTTTATGTGTAATTTTTTTAAATTGTAGAAACCGATGTTATAAAGATTACATTCTTCAGTTCGAGTGTTTTATTAAAAATGCTATTGCTTTTTAATAAAATGTATCGAGAACGCTATTCTTATTAGCTTCTCGATACATTTTTTAATAGTAAAGCTATCGCATTACTATTAAAAAACACTCGAAGTGACCGTGAAAAACCTTAAATTAATGTAACTTATCCACTTTAGCCTGTGCAACAACGGTAGCAAAATCAGTGGTTAAACGATTGGCATAGTCGTCCAATAATTCCAAAACCCTTTCGCTTGATTCGGATTTTACAATCAATCCAGCGTGATAATCCAGAGGAACCCTAAAACAAACTTCTGAATCGGAAAAAGACGATAAATCCGGATGTTGAAATTTGGACAAGGTCAATACAATTCCGGCATATTCTTTTTTAACTTTGGGCAAAGTATATTTAGTTCCTTTAGCCAATGAATCTTCAACTGCTGCCCATTCCTTCCAAAGATTGATGTTGGAAGCTTCGGCAACCATTTCAGCAAGATGTGCTCCACCAACTCTGGAAGAAGTTTCAAGAAAATAGATTTTTCCATCATCCTTGCATTTGATATATTCTGAATGTGCTGCTCCGTGTTTTAATCCAAAACCTTT
>CAMCTL010000237.1 GCA_945878515.1 Flavobacterium psychrophilum
CATAAGTGTTCGAAACAGTAAATTTAATAACTTTACAAGAAACTATGCAAGTTTCAGAGGTGTTAGATTACATATCAAAATCGGAATTAGAAAATTTATCAATTGAGTATAAAGTAGACCATCAAGTAAAGAAGCTTCATGGGCAAACAATGTTTCAATTATTGTTATTTTCGATGTTGAATATTAAACATAATAGTTTGCGAGTGATGGAAGAGTTCTATCATTCATTAGCGTTTAAAAACATTGCAAGTACCAGTTATAATGGTGTAAAGTACAATTCGATAAGAGATCGATTGGTCAATATAAACCCTGATTATTTTGAAGCAATTTTTAATAGTTGTTTAAAAAAATATCAGGCTAAATATTTGAAAAAAAAGCATAATATTATTTCTTTTGACTCAACATTGGTGACTATTTCTTCCAAACTATTAAAAGATGGAATGACTATTAATCAAAAAGGCGACAAGAAATACATAAAATTTAGTGTTGCTTTTTCAAATATACCTATTCATTCAAAAATATTTACAGAGCAGTCATTTGTTTCAGAAGAATTTGCATTAAAGGAATTGATAAAAGAATGCCCATTAAGCAATGATAATATTTTAGTTTTTGATAGAGGTCTTCAAGCAAGAGCAACATTTGAAGAGTTTAACAATGAGCATTTAACCTTTGTAACTCGACTAAATAATTACACTCGTTTTGAGACTACAAAAGAACTTGAAATAATTGAAAAAGAAACAGAAAGACTGCTGTTAGAACGAGATTTGGAAGTAATATTATTTGATAAACGAAGTAAAAAAACGAAAGGATTTTTACGTTTAATTATGGCAAAAGAAAAAGAAAATGGAGAGGTATTTTATTTTTTAACGAACAGTAAAAGTCTTACTACAAAGGAAGTTGCAGATATTTACAAACAAAGATGGGAAATCGAGGTGTTTTTTAAATTTATAAAACAGAATCTCAACTTTAGTCATTTATTAAGCAGAAATGAAAATGGAGTAAAAGTCATAATGTATATGACATTGATAACAGCTATTTTATTAATTGTTTACAAAAAATTGAACGATTTGAAAGGATATAAAATACCAAAACTCAAATTTGCACAAGAATTAGAAGTGTTAATTATTAAAGATATCGTCGAAAAATGTGGAGGCAATCCTAATAAAGTAGATGATATTTTAAATACAGGTTAAGGTTTCGAACACTTATGATTGCAAATCCGCGCTGTCCACACAAGAACTATTTTATATATCCGAGCGATCGGGGTAATGTATTACTAAACGCAAGTTTTTTTTCGTTTATTTTTCCTTTTATGTCAATTTGCATATTGTTTTTCGTAGTTTATAGGTTTTGTAACTTAACTTTATCCAAGCTTTACAAAGGGTTCTTTTTAGCACTGCGATGGGCATATTTCTCCCGACTTTACGCATTAGTATTTTTATAAGATAATCCCCCTCAAATATTTAAAAATTCCGCAAAGCTTAAAGACATTTGCGGAATATTAGCAAGAAAGACTTTGAGGAGCTTGGGTTAATTTTACCAAACCTTTTTAGTTCAACCCTCGCAGGGTTTAGAACCCTGCGAGGGTTAAAGACAACCTTATCGTTCATTACTAAAGAACTTTTTACTTGTTGTAACGATGTTTTTAGTTATTGTACTGGTGTTTTTGTTTGTTAGTAAAGAATTTTCTAATTGTTATAACGATGTTTTTGTTTGTTACTAATGAATTTTTTGCTTGTTATAACGGTGATTTAGCTTGTTGTAATGGTGTTTTTGTTTGTTAGCAATGAATTTTTCAGTTGTTGTGCGGCTGTTTTTAGTTGTTGTAACTACCTTTTTATTTGTTAAACAAATGTTTACTGTTGCTGTGCTATGGTTTGCCATTACTAAAGCCCATTAATGAATTTGAATCATTCATTAATGGGCTTTTTATTGTACTACTCTTTTTTTGCTCTCGGTTTTTTTTGAGCGGAAAAGCGTTCTCCAATTTCTGCCACGATGCTTTTTACATTAGCATTGCTTTTGGCAGATGACTTTAGGGATTCATAGACCTCGCTTGCTGATCCCATAGCGTCAATTCCTGCGGCTTTCATAGTGTCGTCTACACTTTCAAACAGTGCCAAACAAGCCAATTGAATCCCTAATAAATTGTTAAATAGGGTAACATCTTTTTGAAACTCGGTTACATCAAAATTTTTCTTGAGTTCGTCAGGAAATGCTATTGCACCTTCTAAACATTTTTGTACATAGGCTAGGTTTTTGTTGCCTATGCCTTTCAGTCGTTTGCGATCGTCAGTAGAAAGTGCTACCAAAAACGGCATTTTTGTTTTTGCACTAGCTATTATTGTCAATACTTCGTTTTTGTCTGTTTCAGCAAATACAGCCGAAATTTTGTTGGTTCTTGCCATTGTTTTTTTTGTTTTTATTTGTGCCTACTCTTTGTTACCCTTTTCGGCTTACGGGGGGGATTATTTGAAATAATTATTGAAGCAATTTCCCTAGTTCGTCAATTCCTATATTTACACCTGCATATATAGAATAAAAAACCAATTGGTTCGGGATTTTCCCTCGAACATCAATACCAACAACCAATTGAGATAGTTGTGAAACATTGTATTCGAAATAACTTCTAAATAAAAAGAATGTACTTACGTTGTTGTTTACAATTGGTAAAGGGGTTTTTATTTGTTCTAATTCTGATGTCAATTCTTTATGTCTAACTGCAATTCCGATTGTTGGTTGGACAAATAGGGAACAATTGTCTAAAAATTTTAAATCTAAAGTTGCCCCTAATCCGAAATTACCATTCAAAAGATTGATATTGAAGTTACGTTGCGGTAAAATCAAATCGATTGTGTTTTCAGGAAAATCGCTAGCGTCTTTATACTTCACATTTAAAGTATCAAGTGTTTTGATTCGTGAATTTATTTCATATTTTGTAGAAGATAAATCGGAGTGCAAATGGAAATAAATAGTTGTTCCTTTAAAATTATCGTCAAATCGTGCAATTTTATAAAGTAATTGAAAATAGGCGCTAAAAGAACTTGTTTTGGCATAAGTTGAATATCTATTGTATTGTTTTTGATATGTCGAATCAGTTTTAATATCCTGAAGTGGGTTTTTTAAAACATTGTCTTTTTGATAACTAACTACTGTATCTTTACTTTGATAATTCAATTTTAAAATTCCAGTATTATAGCCCCAACTCGTTTTTGCTGGAACATAAATATTGAGATGTCCAACATACCTTGATTTGTCAGAATTGTTAAAGTCAAAATTAAAACCATTTAAATAGAGATATTTAGGATTGTTGTTGTTGAGCGATTTTGAAGTAGATTTTGAAGCATCGCTTTTAATTCTACTAACTGCACCTTCTGAACCTTTCAAGTCGTCTTTTTCTTTTTTTGCGTCCTTTTCTAAAATCTTTTTTGCTTCTTTTGATAAATTATTCTCATCTTTTACAACTGTTTCCTCGACTTTCTCTACCACCGGTTTTATAATGTTTTTGAATTCTATGCTTTTGATTGCATCATTTTTGAGCTTTTCTATCAAATCGACAATAGAGTCTCTTTTAAAAATATATTTTTCTACATTTTTAATTGTTTGACTTGATTTTGTTTGGTCGCCTATACTATTGTCTAAAAGTTTTTGTTCTGCTTTCAGACTTTTTTCAATGGTTTTTAATCTCGAATTTTGAAAAACCATTTCTTGATTAAATTTTTCTTCCATTTCTTTTACATTTTGTGCTTTTGAAGCTAAAACGATTAGAAGAAGCAAAAGGATTGTGATTTTTGTTTTCATGATTGTTATGTTTTCGCCTACTCTATAATCCTCTTTTCGGCTACCGAGGTTTTAT
>CAMCTL010000238.1 GCA_945878515.1 Flavobacterium psychrophilum
CAACTCTCGCAAGCCGTTGAGCAAAGTCCCGTGACAACCGTAATTACAGATATTAGCGGAAGTATTGAATATGTCAATCCAAGATTTGTAGAGATTACAGGATATACTTTAGAAGAAGTAAAAGGTAAAAATCCACGATTTCTAAAATCAGGCCACACCACTGGCGAAGAATACAAAAAGTTATGGACAACTATAAGTAGTGGTCAGACTTGGCATGGAGAATTTTATAATAAGAAAAAAGATGGAACACTTTATTGGGAATCAGCAACAATTTCACCTATAATAAATGCACAAGGAAAAGCGACACATTTTATTGCTATCAAAGAAGATATAACGGAGCGAAAAATTGCAGAACAAGAATTAATTGACGCAAAACTAAAAGCCGAAGAAAGCGATCGTTTAAAATTGGCTTTCTTAGCCAATATGAGTCACGAAATTCGAACTCCTATGAATGGTATTTTAGGCTTTACGGAACTTTTGAAAGCACCGAATCTTAGCGGTAAAGAACAAAATGAGTTCATCACAATTATTGAAAAAAGTGGTCAGCGAATGCTAAACATCATCAATGACATCATCAATATTTCAAAAGTCGAAGCCGGACAAGTAGAAGTTACCCTTTCCGAAACCAACGTGAACGAACAGCTGCATTATATTCATAGTTTCTTTACACCAGAGGCAAATCATAAAGGAATTCAACTAATAATTAAAAGACAACTACCCTCAATATATAATATATTATTGACGGATAATGAAAAACTGTATGCCGTTCTTACTAATCTTGTAAAGAATGCTATAAAATTCACAAATGAAGGATCTATTGAATTTGGATGTGAAAAGAAAGGAGGATTTTTAGAGTTTTTTGTAAAAGACTCCGGAATTGGTATTTCAGATTCTCAAAAAAGTATTGTTTTCGAAAGATTCAGGCAAGCCAGCGAAAGCGTTAGCCGTTCTCACGAAGGATCAGGTTTAGGTTTGGCCATTTCAAAAGCGTACATTGAAAAATTAGGTGGAAAAATCTGGGTTGAGAGTGAAAAAGGTAAAGGCAGTACTTTCTATTTTACGATCCCATTACAATCTGAAGTAGCAAATGATCTTGAAAACGACTGTAAAGAGACCATTAAAACTGAAAAGGATAATCTAGAGATTCAAGAAGAAAACAAAATTAGAGGCCTTAAAGTACTGATAGTTGAAGACGATCCCATTTCTAAATTACTCCTTACATTTGTGGTAAAGTCCTTTAGCAAAGAAATTCTAAAAGTGAGTTCTGGAATAGAAGCTATAGAAGCTTGTCTTAGTAATCCTGATATTGATCTCGTAATGATGGATGTAAACATGCCAGAAATGGGCGGATATGAAGCAACAAGGCAAATTCGGGAATTCAACAAAGACTTGGTTATAATTGCGCAAACTGCAAACGCACTGCAAAGTGACCGCAATGACGCAATTCAAGCTGGTTGCACAGACTATATTTCAAAACCAATAAATATCACAGACTTCAAAGCATTGATGCAAAAGTATTTTAAAAAATAAAAAGTGAAGCTAAAAAGGAATTGGTAACTATTCAACCTACGAAAAAAATGATCTCAGATTTCTTCAGTTCGACTGTCCCGATTTTTGTCGGGATATAGAAATGATGTTTAAACTACTTCGATTTTAATGGCTGAATAGTTAAAGGAATTGCAAAACCAACAATTGGTCTAAAGAATATTTTTTTTAACTAAAAATCATCAAAATTAAACTTCCAATCCAGTTGTTTGTTATACCACAACTGACCCTGAGAAACTGCCAAAGGACAATCGAAATTGTTTGTATATAATGCACCTGTTCCAAGTCCTTGCGGCATCAAACTATGTTGTAAAAACGTCCATTGCGCAATAGCATTTAATCCAATATTTGACTCTAAAGCTGACGTAATCCACCAACCAATATTATACTTTTCAGCCAACAAAATCCACTCTTTTGTACCTCGAAAACCACCGACAAAACTAGGCTTCAAAATGATGTATTGCGGCTTGATTTTTTGTAATAATTCCTCTTTTTCCTCCAATGAAAAAACACCAATTAGCTCTTCATCTAACGCTATGGGAATTGGGCTGGTTTTACACAGCTCTGACATACTGTCAGTATTGTTTTTTTGAATTGGTTGCTCAATACTATGAAGTTTAAATTCAGATAATTGATTTAATTTATCTAAAGCTATAGTTGTATCAAAAGCACCGTTTGCATCTACCCTAATTTCGATTTGTTCGGGAGTAAAATATTGCCGAATATAACCCAATAATTGTAGCTCAGTACCAAAATCAATCGCTCCAATTTTGAGTTTTACACAACGAAAACCATTGGCTAATTTTTCCTCAATTTGTTGCTTCATAAAACCGGCTTCGCCCATCCATACAAGACCATTTATTTCGATGCTTTTTTTACCATTTGTAAAGTCTGAAGGAAAGAGTAAAAAAGGACTTTCGCTCCGCAAAGATTGGAACGCCATTTCGACTCCAAACTGTATCGAAGGAAATTCAATCAAGGCCTCCCAAAGTAGTTTTTCGCCCAGCTGAATGTTGTTGCAAGTCCATTCTAATTGCGCTTCATAATCTGGCCGATCATCAATACTCAAACCTCTAAGAATTCCGCATTCGCCAATGCCTTTTTTGCCGTCTTTTTCCAAAACGATAAACCAAGTTTCTTTCTGAGTCATCACACCTCGCGAAGTGCCAGAAGCTTGTTTGAAATTAAGGATATAATTGTGGTAGGTTGCTTTCATTAGAAGATTTTAGATTGCACATTTTAGATTGCAGATTTTTGAAAATACAAATCAGAATTCAGAAGTTTGAGGTCAAAATCACTGTTTATTCCTCCAACAACCTCAAAACCCTATCATAATCGTCACTCGAAAATCCCGATTGTTTGAAGGTTTCAAAATCTTGTTTTACTTTATCAGTCCAACTCAAACTGTCCGTTACATTCTGGAATTGGTATTTTTTATAAATGGTTTTGGCAGCTTTATAATCATTATCGAACAAATAAGCATGTGCCAAATTCATTTGTATCAACAACTCCGAATCGTCTAGCTTTTCTCCGCTTTTCAGCGATTTAATGGCTTTGGAATATTGCTTAGTCATCAGGTAGGCGTAACCAAGTGTATTGAAGTCTGTGGCGGTCGCCTTTCCTAAAGCCCCAAGTAATTCGATTTTAGCAATTGCATCGCGGAATTTGTTTTGTTGCATGAAAGTAGAAATTTGGGCACGCAAATCAGCATATAGCTTATCGGAAGACCCAATATCTTGCAAACAAGCATTCCCAACATCATTAAAAATTTTTGATTTTTCAATAGTCAATAACTTTTGCCATTCTTGGTATTTGTATTCCTTTTGAAGCTTCTCCAGAATACAAACGCAAAAATCATCTGAAATGGAAATTTTCTTTGCAATATCCAATGATTTGCATTGGTTGAGAATCATTTTACGATTGCTAAGATTCCAACCGCTACTTAACTTGTTGTTGACCCACGGAACAACTTCGAGAACTATTTTCTGATTCAAGATCCAATTCTTGCTTTCGAAACCAAACCAAATTGCGTCGGAATTGGGCAAAATACAGGATGATTTATCAATTGAAAGTCGTTTTACATCTTGAGCAATAGCTTCTTTTTGCTCATAGCAAGCTTTTGTAGTTGTTCCTTTTTTTTGGTAATCGGATGCTAAACCTTCGTTTGAAAAAATAGCATATTTGCATTTATCAGTTCCTGAAATCTTTGACAACAAGAAAATTGCGCCAGCAGAACCTTGACTAATTCCTGTTGGATCAGGAATAGATTTCAATAAAGAAACCAAACTGTTGGCCATTTGCTGATT
>CAMCTL010000239.1 GCA_945878515.1 Flavobacterium psychrophilum
AATCCAAAGGAATTATGCCCAGCTTGGGTAGTTGATTTTCCGATGTTTGAAAGAACAGACGAAGGAAGATGGACTTTTACACACAATCCGTTCTCAATGCCTGCGATTTATGATTTGGAAAAACATTTGAAAGGAGATGATGAAGAAATCGGAACCATTATCGCACAACAATACGACATCATTTTAAATGGTTACGAAATTGGAGGAGGATCGGTTCGTGCACACAAATCGGAGATTCTAGAAGCGACTTATAGAAATATGGGTTACAACAAAGAAGAGATGATAAAAAGTGTAGGAACGATGCACAAAGCCTTTCAATACGGCGCACCACCACACGGAGGAATTGCATGGGGAATTGACCGATTGATGATGATTTTAGAGAAAAAGGCATCTATTAGAGAAGTAATGGCTTTCCCGAAAACAGGTTCAAGCGAAGATTTATTATTTGGCGCACCATCGCTTTTATCAGATAAAAAAGTAGAAGAAATGAATGTGAGGATTATTAAATAGCAATTTCAATAGCAATGGCAATATCAATGAGAAATTAAAAAATTATTGAAATTGTTTCATTTTTCAAATTTCCAAAATGGCATGTTTAATGTTTGTTTTGGAAATTTATGTTTTATATTGGTTTTTGTTATTCTAATTGCAATTGAAATTGAATTTTGCCATTGCAATTGAAATTGATTTTTGCAATTGCCATTGAAATCGCCTCCTTTTTGTTAATAACTTACCGACTTAAATCCATATTTCAACCATTAAATCCTATGCTTTTTACTATATTTGCGTGTTATACAAAAAATACATTTTTAGAATAAATTTATATGAGCGAAGAAATTAATAAGAACAATTATTCAGCAGATAGTATTCAGGCGTTAGAAGGAATGGAGCACGTAAGAATGCGTCCGTCGATGTACATTGGAGATGTAGGTGTAAGAGGGTTGCACCACTTAGTTTATGAGGTTGTCGATAACTCCATTGATGAGGCAATGGGAGGTCATTGTGATACGATTCGAGTAGATATAAATGAAGATGGTTCTATTTCAGTAGAAGATAATGGACGTGGAATTCCTGTTGGGATTCACAAGAAAGAAGGTGTTTCTGCATTAGAGGTTGTAATGACCAAAATTGGTGCTGGAGGTAAATTCGACAAAGATTCGTATAAAGTTTCTGGTGGTCTTCACGGTGTTGGGGTTTCGGTGGTAAATGCCTTGTCAAACCATTTGAGAGCAACAGTTCACAGTAGTGACGGGAAAGTGTACGAACAAGAATATGAAAAAGGAAAAGCATTATATCCAGTAAAACAAATTGGTGAAACGACCAAAAGAGGTACAATTGTAACTTTTTATCCAGATCCTTCTATTTTTACCCAAACAGTCGAGTATTCTTATGATACTCTGTCGGCTCGTATGCGTGAACTTTCTTTTCTTAACAAAGGAATCACGATTACTTTTACCGATAAAAGAGAATTAGATAAAGACGGAAATTTCGTTTCTGAAATCTTCCATTCTACCGAAGGTTTGAAAGAATATATTCGTTATTTGGATGGAAATCGCGAGCCAATTATTGCGCACGTTATTTCAATGGATTCCGAAAAAGGAGAAATTCCAGTTGAGGTTGCCTTGATTTACAATACTAGTTATACCGAAAATATTTTTTCTTATGTAAATAATATCAATACGCACGAAGGAGGAACGCACTTACAAGGTTTTAGAACTGGATTAACCAGAGCCTTGAAGAAATATGCAGACGCTTCGGGAATGTTAGATAAGTTGAAGTTTGAAATTGCTGGAGATGATTTTCGTGAAGGTCTTACGGCTATCGTTTCTGTAAAAGTAGCAGAGCCTCAGTTTGAAGGACAAACTAAAACCAAGTTAGGAAATAGAGAAGTTGTTGCACCAGTAAGCCAAGCCGTAAGTGAAATGGTTGAGAATTATTTGGAAGAAAATCCAAATGATGCCCGAATCATTGTTCAAAAAGTAATTCTTGCTGCACAAGCACGTCATGCCGCCAAAAAAGCGCGTGAAATGGTACAACGCAAAACCGTTATGGGTGGCGGCGGATTGCCAGGGAAATTATCGGATTGTTCAGAACAAGATCCAGCAAAATGCGAAGTATATCTTGTCGAGGGAGATTCGGCAGGTGGAACGGCTAAACAAGGTCGTGACCGTGCTTTTCAAGCTATTTTACCATTACGTGGTAAGATTTTGAACGTAGAAAAAGCAATGCATCACAAGGTTTTTGAAAACGAAGAGATTCGAAATATATTTACAGCACTTGGAGTAACTGTTGGAACTGAAGAAGATAGTAAGGCCTTGAATATTTCAAAATTGCGTTACCACAAAGTAATTATTATGTGTGATGCCGATGTTGATGGTAGCCACATTTCTACTTTGATTTTGACATTCTTCTTCCGTTTTATGAAAGAACTAATAGAGCAAGGACACATCTATATAGCTGCACCACCTTTGTATTTGGTTAAAAAGGGAAACAAAAAAGAGTATGCTTGGACTGACGATCAACGCGATCAAGCTAATGCAAAAATGGGAGGAAGCGCAGCGATTCAACGCTACAAAGGTCTTGGAGAAATGAATGCAGAGCAATTGTGGGAAACCACAATGGATCCGAATTTTAGAACCTTACGCCAAGTAAATATTGACAGCCTAGCAGAAGCAGACAGGGTGTTCTCAATGTTAATGGGAGACGAAGTGCCGCCAAGAAGAGATTTTATTGAGAAAAATGCAGTTTACGCCAATATTGATGCGTAAATAATGTTTATGGTTTTTGGTTTATAGTTTTTAGTTAGCAATAAACCGCAAACAATAAACCACAAACGAAAAACAATAAATAATAATTAAATTAAAAAAAATGAAAGTTACAGTAGTAGGAGCAGGAAATGTGGGAGCATCTTGCGCAGATTCAATTTCTTATAGAGGAATTGCAGGTGAAGTAGTATTATTAGATATCAGAGAAGGTTTTGCAGAAGGTAAAGCTATGGATTTGATGCAATGTGCTACCAATACAGGATTCAACACCGTTATTACAGGTGTTACAAATGATTATTCAAAAACAGCCAATAGCGATGTGGTTGTTATTACTTCAGGTATTCCAAGAAAACCAGGTATGACTCGTGAAGAATTAATAGGTATCAATGCAGGAATCGTAAAATCGGTTGCTGATAATGTATTGACTCATTCGCCAAACGCCATAATTGTAGTGGTTTCAAACCCGATGGACACAATGACTTATTTGACATTGAAAGCTACAGGTTTGCCAAAAAATAGAGTTATCGGAATGGGTGGAGCATTGGATAGTTCACGTTTCAGATATTATTTGTCAAAAGCTTTGGATAAACCATCAAATGATGTATCAGCAATGGTTATTGGAGGTCACGGTGATACAACTATGATTCCATTAACAAGATTAGCATCGTATAATGGTATTCCAGTTTCAGAATTTTTATCAGAAGAAGAATTGGCCAAAGTTGCAGCTGCAACCATGGTTGGTGGAGCTACTCTTACAGGTTTATTAGGAACATCGGCTTGGTATGCGCCAGGTGCTTCTGTAGCTTATTTGGTTGATAGCATCTTGAATGATCAAAAGAAAATGATTGCTTGTTCAGTAATGCTAAATGGCGAATACGGTCAAGATGACATTTGCATTGGTGTTCCTTGTATTATAGGTAAAAACGGAGTAGAAGAAATTCTAGACATTACATTAAATGACACTGAAAAAGCGGCTTTCGCCAAAAGTTCAGATGCCATTAGAAACATGAATGGTGACCTAAATGCAATATTAGGTTAGAAATATTTGATTAAAAAATGAAAAGACTGCA
>CAMCTL010000240.1 GCA_945878515.1 Flavobacterium psychrophilum
AAAATTTCTTTCTAGTTTTAGATTCAATTTCCTTTTAATTTTACGAGTTTATGTTTTAAAGTTAAAGCAATTAAAATTATAGCTATTGGAGTTTAGTTTGCAGTAGATGATATTAAAAGTATAAAAACTGCACAAATCTTTGCAGCTATGCTATTGATTTCTGTAAACTTTGGGTATGTTTTTTTTGAGATTTATATAAAATAGGCCAACACAATACCAAAAATAATCATAGAAATCTTGGCAATATTGAACTTGTGACCTTCGCTACTTTCGAAAATTATAGTAGAAGAAATATGGAATAATATCCCAATGACTACTGCTGTTATTTCCGTGTAATATTCATTTAGTATCGGCAGATAGTCAGAAATAATAGTACCCAATGGAGTCATAATGGCGAAAGTTAGCATAAATGCAAAAATGGCTTTTTTGTTGAGTTGAGAATTGACAAAAAATACAGTCAAAATAATGGCAATCGGTAAATGATGAATTGCAATTCCGATGGCTAAATTGTGATGATGACTTACAGGAAATCCTTCTAGAAAAGCGTGAATACAAAGGCTGATGAATAGCAACCAAGGAATATGAGTCATTGTTTCTTGACCGTGAACGTGACCGTGTTCAGCACCTTTGGAGAAAAATTCTAAGATGATTTGGAATAAAATTCCTGCCATAATAAAAAGTCCAACACTTGGACTATGAATTTCGTAAACTTCTGGCAATAAATGAATCACTGTCAGAGAAAGCAAAAAAGAACCGCTAAAAGCCAATAATAATTTTAGATTGGTTTTGCTTTTTGGTTTTAAAAACAAAGCGATGCCATATCCTAAAAGTACAGAAAATAAGGGTAACAGGTAGTTCATTATTTTGGTTAAAGGTGTAAAGTTGTCTAAAAGTTTAATGTAGTTTAAAAGTTTAAGAGTTTAATATTGTTTAAGGTTTTAATTTACACATAGTCAATTGTTAAATCAAAGATGCTTTTTCTAGCATTAAACAATCTTAAACCACTTTAAACAATTTTAAACTTTTTCAAACCCTATTTAAAAATCATTATAAGTCGTTCACTATTGGATTTGTGAAATTTTTTAAGTTTGTAATCTCCAAAAATATCCAACAAATAAATTCCAGCTTCTTGCATCATTTCTTCAAAGTCTTGGAGCGTTAATGCTTTTACTTTTTCGGTATAATGGAATTTTTCACCTTGATCTTCAAAGCTGATTTCTTTATAAATATGACCATCTAATACATATCTTTTAAGGTGAAATTCAATTTCATCCACTGTTTTTACTTCTTCTGGAACTAAATTATCAACCACTTGATTCACATTCATAAAGTCGATTACTGCAAAACCGTGTTCGGTTAAGCTTTCTTTCATCGCCTTCAAAGTGGTCAGGTTGTCCTCATCATTTTCGAAATATCCAAAACTGGTAAACAAATTGAAAATAGCATCAAATTTGTCATCGAATGTTTCTCGCATATCATGTACCTGAAAATGAAGGGATTCATTCTGATTTTTATTGGCTTCTGAAATGCTGTTTTCAGACAGATCTGCACCAACTACGTCATAGCCCAATTGATTCAAATAAATAGAATGACGTCCTTTGCCACAAGCCAAATCCAAAACTTTTGATTTCTCCGGAAGATTGAGGTAATGAGTCAAATTGTCCATGAAAATCTGGGCTTCTCTATAATTTCGTTCTTTATATAGGATGTGATAATACGGCGTGTCAAACCAAGAAGCGAACCAGTTTTTAGTTAATGGTTCGTTGTGTGTTGTTTGTTGTTGTAGGGAATCCGACATTTATTTATTTGAATTTCATTTAAAGTGCAAATTTAGACTATTTTTGCCAAATATAACGAAACATTTCCCCCTTTGGGGGTTAGGGGGCTATGGAAAATAATTTTAGAATGATTGCCAAAACCTTTTTTGGTTTTGAAGAAATACTGGCAAACGAATTGAAAATGCTTGGCGCACAAGATGTCGAACAAGGCGTGAGAATGGTCAGTTTCAAAGGAGATAAAGGTTTTATGTACAAAGCGAATTTGTCTTTGCGAACCGCTTTGAAAATCCTCAAACCTATTTATTTCTTCAAAGCTAGAGATGAAAAAGGCTTGTATAAAGGGATTTCCGGTGTCAATTGGTCAAAATTTATCAACGCCAATCAGACTTTTGTGATTGATGCCACCGTGCATTCGGAGTATTTTAATCATTCGGAATTTGTTTCGCAAAAATGTAAGGATGCCATTGTAGATCAGTTTCGGGAACGAACCGGTCAACGTCCAAGTATTGATAAAATACATCCCGATTTAAGAATTAATATCCACATCGACAAAGACCAAGTTTCTGTAGCATTGGATACTTCTGGGAATTCTTTGCACCAACGTGGTTACAGAACCGCCACGAATATTGCTCCTATTAACGAAGTTTTGGCAGCGGGAATTTTATTGCTTTCGGGTTGGGATGGACAAGGCGATTTCTTAGATCCAATGTGTGGTTCGGGAACATTTTTGGCCGAAGCCGCTATGATTGCTTGTAATATTCCAGCAAATATCAACCGTAAGGAATTTGCTTTCGAAAAATGGAACGATTGGGACAATGATTTGTTTGACCAGATTATGGATTCCTTGATGAAGAAAATCAGAGAATTTCATTACACCATAAAAGGATATGACAAAGCGCCATCGGCAGTTTTGAAAGCCAAAGACAACATCAAAAACGCTAATTTGGACGAATACATTTCTGTAGAAGAACGCAACTTTTTCGATACGGAAAAAACTTCTCAAGGGAAATTGCATATTGTGTTTAATCCGCCGTATGATGAGCGATTGGACATCCACATGGAAGAATTCTACAAGAATATTGGCGATACTTTGAAGAAAAATTATCCAGGAACTAATGCTTGGTTCATCACAGGAAATTTAGAAGCTTTGAAATTTGTTGGACTAAAACCTTCTCGAAAAATCAAACTTTTCAACGCCAGCATCGAAGCGCGCTTGGTAAAATACGAAATGTATGAAGGAAGCAAGAGAACGAAGTTTGCTTCGCCAGTTCGCCTTGAAGGCTCGGGTCAGATTTCAGATTGCGGTAGTCAGTAATCAGTTTTCATTAATCAGGGATTAGTTTTTCAATTGTCAAAACCTATATTGCAACCTAAAACTCATAACACATAACTCATAAGTCACAACTCATAACCCAAATCTCTTAACCTAAAAAAAATGACAAAATTACAAGTACGCGCTTTGCTATACCAATTGGGTGGCTTTGCAATATTTTTTATTTCATTACGGTATTTAATTGTACAATACACAACATTAGAAGGAATGTGGATTTCTTTTTCAGCGTTTGTTGTAGGCACGCTTTTATCTCCAAAATTTCAGGCAGCCAAAACAAAAGACGGCGAAAAATTGTTTATGACTTGGATATTTTTAAAAGGTGTTCGGGAAATAGGATAATTAGGAAGTATGAGGTACGAAACGGGAAATATGAGGTAGAAAGTACGAAATACGATATGCAAATTCGAGTGTTTTTTATTCTTTAATTTTTTCCTTAATTTTTTCCTTAATTTTTTCTTTAGGTGTAATTGTCTTTTTGTACAAAGGAACAAAATAAGTCACGGTATAATTAAATCCAGCACCAAAATTCCCAGCATAAGTTCTGTTGAAGCCTGGTATATAGAGGTTTTCGAAATTGTTGCTTGGCTTTTTATCAAAAACCAAAGTGTTCATTCTTAAACTGAAACCCACAAAGATATTGTTATAGACTTTTACTTTCATTCCAGCCACAACCTCAATCCAGCCAGCAGTTAAACCATTGAATTTTTCGCC
>CAMCTL010000241.1 GCA_945878515.1 Flavobacterium psychrophilum
TATAATGCTTTTGCGCAAAAATATTGTTTACAACAACAAATAGAATTTGTCTCCATTACAGATATTACTCGGCAAGGTTTGGTAAATCCTTTGCTGGTTGCTACAGATGGCTTACATCCTTCGGAATTGGCTTATTCTAATTTTGTAGAGCGAATATTGCCAAAAGCCTCAATAGCCATTCATAATTGAATTGAAAAAAACAGATACCTACCTCGCTCTAAAATTGAAAGCAAGGTCAAACTGTATTATTTATCCAATATTGACAACAGTTTCGATTTGTGGGGCATATTTCTTAATCGTAGTTTCCACGCCAGCTCTCAATGTCATTTGGTTTACACTACAATTAGTGCAAGCTCCTTGCAAGCGAACCGTAACGTGTTTTCCGTCTTCGATAGCTACTAGTTCAATGTCTCCACCGTCTGAGTTTAGAAAAGGCCGAACTTCTTCTAGTGCTTTTTCAACATTTAAATTTAATTCCTCTGTAGTCATTTATGATATATTAAACACTCGACAAAACGAGTTCTGAATTATTTTTTTACTGCAGAACAACCTGCCATAGTAGTAATTTTAACAGCTTCGGTAGCAGGCAGATTTTCATTTCTATTGACTACTTCTTGCACAACATTTCTTGTAATTTCTTCGAAAACAGTTTCGATTATTGAGCCTTCTTGCATTGCCGCTGGACGTCCATAATCTCCTGCTTCGCGTATGGATTGTACAATTGGAACTTCGCCTAAAAATGGAACTTGCAATTCTTCGGCAAGGTTTTTTGCACCTTCTTTACCGAAAATATAATACTTATTACTAGGTAATTCTTCTGGTGTAAAATAAGCCATGTTTTCAATAATTCCTAGAACAGGAACGTTTATAGCTTCAGAGAGAAACATTGAAACCCCTTTTCTGGCATCGGCAAGTGCAACAACCTGTGGCGTGCTTACTACAACTACTCCAGTTATTGGCAAAGCTTGAACTATAGATAGGTGAATATCTCCTGTTCCTGGAGGTAAATCAAGAAGTAAAAAATCTAAATCACCCCAATCAGCGTCAAAAATCATTTGGTTTAAAGCTTTAGAAGCCATTGGACCACGCCAAATAACAGCCTGACTTGGAGAGGTAAAAAATCCTATGGAAAGAATTTTAACTCCATAATTTTCAATGGGTTTCATTTTTGATTTGCCGTCAACTTCGACTGAAAGTGGTTTAGCAGTGGCTACATCAAACATAATTGGCATAGATGGTCCATAAATATCTGCATCCAAAACACCTACTGAAAAACCCATTTTTGCAAGCGAAACTGCTAAATTAGCAGTAACTGTAGATTTTCCTACTCCTCCTTTTCCAGAAGCAACTGCAATTATATTTTTTATTCCAGGAATGGCTTTGCCTTTGATTTGATTGGCGTTTTGAGTTGGAGTTTCAACTTTTATGTTCACCTTGACCTCGGCATCAGGCAAAAACTTTTCTTGTATTAATTTTCTAATATCGTCTTCTGCTCTTTTCTTAATGTGTAAAGCTGGGCTAGAAATAACCAATTCAACAATGACTTCATTACCAAAAATCAAAACATTTTTTACTGCGCCACTTTCTACCATATTTTTCCCTTCGCCAGCAACAGTAATCGTTTCTAAAGCGGAAAGTATTTCTTTTTTATCTAATTTCATTTCTTTCTATTTATAGTTTTCAACTGATTATTCTTCAATTGAAATAGTATTCTTATTTAAACTGAATCTATTCTTAATTTTAATAATGCAAATATACCAAGAAAAGTTCGTTTAGTGATAGATTTAATATCGATAAAAGCATAGGACTTTAGCCTTTATTTTAAAATAGATTTTAGATTACATACTAATTTCCGGCGTCCAAAAATGGTTTTCAAAATCAATTATTTGATTATTGACCACGATAATTCCTTCGCTTTCAAGCAATTGTTGCATTAGATTTGTTCCGTCAAAATGGTGTTTCCCGGTAAGCAATCCTTTTCTGTTCACGACGCGATGCGCTGGAACATCTTCTATATTATGACAATTATTCATTGCCCAACCCACCATTCTGGCTGATCGAGCTGTTCCTAATGCTTTTGCAATGGCTCCGTATGAAGTCACTTTCCCGTAAGGAATTTGCCTCGCAATAGCATAGACTTTTTCAAAAAAATTGTCGTTTGACATGACCATCACTACTAACAATAATAATTTATGATATTAATCAAAGTAAGTATTGAAATCAATCCTGTAATACTCCCAATAATAGTATTCATATTTTTCATAATAAAATCTCTTTTATTTTCTATACTATTGAAGAAGGAAATATAAAAATAAAAGACAAGAAAAGATCCTAGTAAAACGCCTGTTATGAAGATCAAAATTGACTGCGTATCAAATGAGAATAGCTTATATGACGCTAATGAAATACTGATAAAAACATAATAAGGAATAGGAAAAAAATTGAGTGCTGAGAGTAACATTCCAAGAAAAAATCGCTTGGTTCCACTGTTCTTCTTCAATTTTTTCGGCTTACTTTTTGGTTTTTTAGCAATCCAAAGAAAATAAATTGTCAAACCTGTAAAAATACAAAATCCAATTTCGCGTAACAAAATGACTAAATCTGGGCGCCGATTGATAATCTTTGCAAATAAAACGGCAAAAAAGACTTGGACACCAATAACAAGAACTGCACCAAATACAAACCATAAAGCGTTTCGCTTTCCTTCTTTGTGATTTACTTTTGCGGCAGTCATGTTGATTAATCCTGGCGGAATAACACCTATAAAAGCACTAATAAAACCGAAAAATAGTGGCGCTATATAATTCATCTGTATTATTTCTGCATTGTAAATACTACTGCTTAATTTTAAATCGAATGTAGGTAATGGCTTTGTTAATTTCTAAATATTGTTTTTCATAAAAAGTCTGAAAAGCAGTGACTTCTTCTGGACTTCCTTCGTTTACATAGACATTATGATTGGCATACATAACCTCGTGACCTTCGCCGTGAAGTAGACCAAGTGTATAACCGTGCATAAATTCGCTATCTGTTTTCAGGTTGACAATACCGTCTTTTTTGAGGATTTTTTTATATAATTGCAAAAACTCTGAGTTGGTCATTCTGTGTTTGGTGCGTTTGTATTTTATTTGCGGATCGGGAAAAGTAATCCAAATTTCATCCACTTCATCTTCGGCAAAAATATGATTGATTAATTCGATTTGGGTACGAATGAAAGCCACATTATGCAATCCTGTTTCTACAGCGGTCTTCGCACCTCGCCAAAAACGCGCTCCTTTGATGTCAATTCCAACGAAGTTTTTGTCAGGATATTTTTCGGCTAGCCCAACGGAATATTCTCCTTTGCCACAGCCCAATTCAATAACAATTGGATTATCATTTTTGAAAAAATCGGCGTTCCATTTGCCTCTGAGCGGAAACAAATCGCCCACAACTTCTTCTCTAGTAGGTTGAAAAACATTGTTGAATGTTTCGTTTTCCTTGAATCTTTTTAACTTGTTTTTACTTCCCACTCTTTATAAAATATTTCAGCAAAATTAGGGAATTAAATTAAAAGGAATTAGACGAGTTTCTAAATTATAGTTCTTTTTGATTTTTTTCTTTCCTCTTTAGGTAATTCTTCCTTCGATTCTTCTTTAGGTTTACCCAATTTGATTTTAGTGGTGCCATCCTTCCCGTCTACAACCATCAAGTTTACAACAATTCCTTTGTATCTGACGGCATCTCTTTCCTTTCCACCTGCCAGTTTATAATCATTTTTTGGGTTTCTTAACGGTATTTTTACAGCTAAA
>CAMCTL010000242.1 GCA_945878515.1 Flavobacterium psychrophilum
ATAAAACGACATACAAATGCAAATGCAGAATCATTTAACTCGAAAATAAAACTCTTTAGAGCAAACCAAAGAGGTGTGGTAGACGTTAAATTCTTTCTCTTTAGAATGGAAAAACTTTTTGCCTAATCCCCAGAAAATTTATGTGACCCTCTTTTTGCTCACAACCATAGGGTTTATTTCATGTTTTCTCGAACTTTAAAACCTCAGCTCGATTAATATTGAAAAGTTTAAACCACATAGATAAAATATTAGCTTTTAATAGAAAGACGCTTTGCTTATCATAGTTTTCATAGCTATGTGCAAATAAAACACCTAATAAAATCTTTGTTAATTATTTTTATAAAATCTCTATTTGGTTAAAAATTATTAATCGAGCTCCGGTTTAAAGTGTTATACTGCTTCATTTTCCAACGCTTTTAGTTTATCATAAACCAAATTGCTCTCGAAACCACGGCGAAACAAATAATCACAAAATTTTTTCCGTTTTTTTAATGTATTTTTCTCCGAAATTGTTTCCCAACATTTTTCAGATAGTGTATAAAAAGTGTTCAAATATTCGTCCGCTGGAATTTCCTTTAAAGCTTTTAAAATTAAACCCTGTGTTATTTTTCTTTGTTTCAGCTCATTGGTGATTCGGATTTTTCCCCAATGCTTAATTCGATGTTTGCCTCTGGCAAAACTACATGCAAATCGTTCTTCATTCAGGAAATTAGAGTCGATAAGATGCACAATTATTTGGTCTATCTTTTCTGAGGTCATTTTCATACTCCACAATTTTGAAATTACTTCCTCATGACAACGTTCTTGGTATGCACAATAATTTTCTATTTTTTGAATGGCTTCCTTGACGGTTATTATGTCTTTCATTTGCTGTGTATGGTAATTATCTGAATTTATAGAAATGCTTCTGTATTAAAAAATCATTTTATAATTTAAAAATCCCGTATTTAACACTATTATGCTAAAAGCGGGATTGTTCTCTATACATTGTTTAAATGTTGTAACCGTATTTTAAATTTTTTAAATGAAGAGAAAAAATTTGACCTTAAATAAAGAAAAATTTTTCGGTGCTGTTTTGGCACAGTCCTTAAATAGTGTCCTTCTATTTTCCCTTTATTGATGCTTCCAAGTTTCTTTCAATGGTGTGCGCTGGACGTGACCATTTTGGTTTTTCGCCAAGAGAAGTAAATTTAGAATCGGCAGCTTCTACAGATTCACGTTGGTTTGCTTTCGCAAATGGAGCCTGATTTTTTAATCCCAAAATCTCAAACATTTTCATGTCTTCATTCAAATCATTATTGGGAGTGGTCAGCAATTTGTCTCCTGAAAAAATAGAATTCGCACCAGCAAAAAAGCACATTGCTTGACCCTCGCGACTCCAGTTTATTCTTCCAGCGGATAAACGAACTTGAGTTTGTGGCATTACAATTCTTGTTGTTGCCACCATTCGGATCATTTCCCAAATTTCGATTGATTTTTCTGCTTCAAGTGGAGTTCCTTCAACAGGAACTAAGGCATTTATGGGTACCGATTCTGGTTGTGGATTTAAGGTAGAAAGCGCTACAAGCATTCCAGCACGGTCTTCGATATTCTCGCCCATTCCAATAATCCCTCCACTACAAACAGTAACATTGGTTTTCCTAACATTTTCGATGGTTTGCAAACGATCTTCAAAACCTCGGGTCGAAATCACTTCTTTATAATATTCTTCGGATGTGTCGATGTTGTGATTGTAGGCATACAAGCCAGCTTCGGACAATCGTTGTGCTTGATTTTCGGTAATCATTCCAAGCGTACAACAAACTTCCATATCCATTTTGTTGATAGTACGAACCATTTCTAAAACTTGGTCAAATTCGGCACCATCTTTTACATTTCGCCATGCGGCTCCCATACAAACTCTTGAAGAGCCTCCTTCTTTTGCTTTAGTAGCTTGTGTTTTTACATCTTCTACTGTCATTAATGCATTCGTTTCAATATTGGTGTGATACCGTTTTGCCTGCGGACAATATCCACAATCTTCGGAGCAACCTCCAGTTTTAATTGATATTAAAGTTGAAATCTGAACCACGTTCGGATCGTGGTATTCCCTATGAATGGTAGCAGCTTCATAAAGTAGTTCCATGAAAGGTTTGTTGTAAATAGAGATAATTTCTTCTTTCGTCCAGTTATGTTTCGTAGTACTCATTAATCTTATTTTTTATGAGTCAAAAGTAGTTAAATTGTTCTAATGAAGCAAAGTTGAATTAGTGAATAATCAATCACCTTGATTTTGGTCTCAAAACAATCACATTAGGAACTTAGTAAAAAAGCCCAATACATTATATTTTAAAGTGGTTAAAGATGTTTTAACGGTATTAAAAATGTATTTCTCCCTATTTTTTCTTGCTACAATTTCAATTTAATGTGTTAAAATGTAATTTTTTTATATAATATTAACTAACTTTTTATTATTTTTGAATTACTGCTGATGCATTAAAGTTTTAAAATTATGAATATTTGAAAAATATTTTAATTTTAAATAATTGTTTTTCAATAGATTATATTCTCAATGTTAGTTCACTTTAAAATAAAACTTGAGAATAAATTGAATAGATATTATTTCAATTCAAATCAAAAAAAATGCAATTTAACCAACAAAATCAGTCGTTCAGCTAAAAAAAAGAAATATTAACGCACCAGCATTATATTTGAATTATGAAAACTACAGTCGATTATAAAGAAATAGAAGACTTGAGTAAACAATACTACAAGCTATCGAGCAATAATATAGATCACGAAAAATATACAGCCTATGCGCTAACACATCACTCGACCGTTATTGAAGGATGTACACTAACCGAAAGTCAAATGATCAATTTATTGGAGTTTGGGAAAACTACTAGTTCTAAACCTTATGAGCATCATTTCATGGTTTCCGACTTATACAAAGCATTTCTTTTTATGAATTATTATTCAAGATCAAACGAACAAGTAAATTTAAATTTTATTCAAGAACTTGGGGGGCTGGTCGTAAAAAATAAAGGAGGATTGGTTAGTACAATTGGTGGCAATTTTGATATTTCAAAAGGAGAATTTAGACTTTGTGCCGTACACGCTGGAAGCCGGTTTTTTCCTGACTATAAAAAAATCCCGAAACTGATTACCGATTTTATTAAAGAAACAAATTCAGAACTACAAAAAGTAAAAACATTTAGGGAAAAAATGGAACTGGCTTTCAAAATTCATTTTGATTTTTTGAGCATACACCCCTTTGGAGATGGCAACGGAAGAACAGCTAGATTATTGACGAATTACATACAAAATCACTTCGAAATACCTTATACCATTGTTCTAAAAGAAGATAGATTAAAATATTACAAGGCTCTTGAAAAAGCAAGAGAAGAAGAGAATTTGCAACCCTTTTATGATTTTATGTTTTCACAACATTTGAAATTAATAAAACGGGAAATAAAAAAAATATTGAGAACAAAATGATATTTATGAATTCAGACATTTTATTTTTTCTATGAGAATGGCTAAAAATGGCAAATCATTATTCAAAAATAATTAAGAAGCAGCAATGTTGTTTGCAATTTTGACAGGAATTTTCAAATGTATATTTATGCTTAGTTTTTGTCGCTCCAGGATCAAGTCAAAAAGTTGTGGGGAAATAATAAAAAGTTGATTTTTGTATTTTTAAATTAGATAAAAATGCAAGATTCTTTTAGTGAACTTATCAAGTTATTATTACCAGAAATAATAGTAGACTATTTTGAACTGACTTCTTATGAAA
>CAMCTL010000243.1 GCA_945878515.1 Flavobacterium psychrophilum
TTTTAAGTGGCGATTTCATATAGGTTGAACTTATTTTATTTTGTTGATTTTTGTTGGGTTTTGCCTGGTATAGAAAAGAGATAAAATTCTAATTTGTTTTGAATTGCATTTATAATAAATAATGGTTTGCTTTGATAAAACACATCTACATTGGTTTTTATTAATTTGAGATATTGGAAAAATTTCGGGTTCTTCTTGTATCAAATAAATCGATTTGTCTAGTTTTGAAATGAATTTATCTCTAACTTTTATTGACCACTTTAACTCTAAATATTCCAATAAATCAATTAAATTTTTCTCAGCATTTTTTGAAAAGATAATCTCTCTTTTCATTATCTGTATTTTTTCATCAAATCTTCATAAAGTACAAATTCTCCACGCTCTATTTGTCTGTCTCCTTCCTCAATATCAAACTTTTGCTCTTCTGATAATTCATCCCAAAAATCTTTTTTCTCGGTCGTGAATATTTTTTTAATGGACGAAATTATAGATTCATCGTTGGTTTCAGACAATAATTTCATTAACTCTGATTTTTCTAATTCAATGTTCATTTTGTATCAAATTAAAATTAAACGTTTAGTTTTCACTCGAACCTAATCCAATTTGGTCACAAAGGTACTGACCATTTTGACAATAGCCAACTAATTCGCCCTTAATAAATTGCAAAACGTTTTCTTTTACATTTTCAGGGTATAAAACATGAACGTTGGCACCAGCATCCAGTGTGAAACAAACTGGGATTTTCGTTTTGTTTCGGAACTTCCAAATTTTATTTATTATCTCTAAAGTATTCGGTTTCATCAAAATAAAATAGGGAATCGAAGTCATCATCATTGAGTGTAAAGTCAAGGCTTCGCTTTCGACTATGGTAATAAATTCTTCCAGATTTCCGCTTTCGAAAACGCTGATTAACTTGTCCAAGTTTTCGTGCGCTTGTTCAAATCGCCTTTCGGCAAAAGGATGTCCGTTCATTAAATTATGCCCAACAGAACTCGAAACTTGCTTTTCGCCTTTGTCAACTAATAAAATTGTGTCTTGAAAATTCTTGAAAATGTCGTGTATTGTATTTGGAAATTCAACCCCAAACAAATCAGAACTTCCTTGGATATTTTTGTGATTTCCCCAAACAACTATTTCTCCTTTTACGCTTCGGCAAGCACTTCCTGAACCCAAACGAGCCAAAAAAGAAGCTTTTTGATAAAAATAATCTTCGGTCATTTCTGGATTTAAAGCTTTTTCTACACTCATCAAGTTCATTGCCAAAGCTGCCATTCCAGAGGCTGATGAAGCAATTCCTGAGCTGTGTGGAAAAGTATTTTGAGTATCGATAGTAAAATGATATTCCTTCAAAAAAGGCAAATAAATTAAAACTCTTTCAAAAAACTGCTGAATTTTTGGCTTGAACTCTTCTTTGGGTTTTCCTTCAAAAAGCAAATCGAAAGAAAAATTTGAATTTGTAGCATTGAGCTTGTCGAAATGTTTTTTGGCGAAAGCCAATTTTGTAATCGTTTTACAATTATTCAAAGTAAAACTAATGGAAGGATTGGCTGGAATTTGGTTGTCTTTTTTCCCCCAATATTTCACTAATGCAATATTACTTGGCGAACTCCAAGAGAAATCTCCTTTTTCTACAGATTGAAAGTATGGTAACGGAATAAAATCTTTTGCTAAAAACATCAGGTTTAAAATTTTTGCAAAGATACGGATTTCTTTATTTGCTGAAACGGTCAAACTTTTGATTAAATTTGTGAAAAATTCATCATGAAATCGCCACTAATAATGAGTTTGTTGCAAACGAACACAAATAAATAAAAGGCGATAACATATATGACCGCTAAAAAATCAAATTTTACATATATGAATAAAATTTATAAAATTCTAGTTATGGTCGCCACTTGCTTGGTGATTGGCTATTTTTCTGGTATGGTAACTCGTTCAGCAATAACAACCTGGTATCCCACATTGGTCAAACCTAGTTTTAATCCACCCAATTGGATTTTTGCACCAGTTTGGACAATGCTTTACATCATGATGGGAGTTGCGGCTGGATTGGTTTGGGATCGAATAGGGCAGCAAAAAGAAGTTGTTAAAAATGCTTTAGTTTTCTTTGCCGTTCAATTAGTATTAAATGCTTTGTGGTCTTTTTTGTTTTTTGGTTTAAAAAACCCAATGTTGTCTGGACTTGAAATTGTAATTTTGTGGTTGATGATATTCGAAACGTATTCTAAATTCATAAAAATCAACAAAATTGCGGGTTATTTACTAATACCTTATTTATTTTGGGTAAGTTTTGCAAGTGTTTTGAATGGATCAATTTGGTGGCTGAACAGATAATAATTTATATAATTGCGAATTGGCAGCAAATTGTAACGATGAATGATATTTATAACTTTATTCTAAAATCAAAAGCAGAAAACATAAAACTTCTCTCCATTCTTCTCGATCCTGATAAAATCGATTTGAATAATGTTGAAATCCTAGTAGATAAGATTAACCAATCCGTAGCCACTCATATTTTTATTGGCGGTAGCATTGTTAAAAATAACATTTTAGATGAGTTGATTTTAAAAATTAAGGAAAAATGCTGTTTGCCGATTGTTCTTTTTCCAGGAAATCCATCTCAAATTTCAGACCAAGCCGATGCTGTTTTGTTTCTGTCATTAATATCTGGAAGAAATCCTGATTTTTTGATTGAACATCAAGTAAAAGCGGCACCAATTTTAAGAAAAACCCAACTCGAAATTATTTCTACTGGTTATATTCTAATCGAAAGCGGAACAGAAACGGCTGTCGAAAGCGTTAGTAAAACACGACCTCTTGATAGAAGTGATTACGATTTGGTTTTAGCAACTGCCCAAGCTGGCGAAATGTTGGGACATAAACTCATTTATCTAGAAGCTGGAAGTGGCGCCAAACAATCCGTTCCGTTAGAAATGATTAAAAAAGTAGCCCAAAACATTGAAGTTCCGTTGATAGTTGGAGGAGGAATTACAGATTTGTCCGAAATTCAAAAAGCGTACGATTCTGGTGCCGATTTGGTGGTTATTGGAACCGCTTTCGAAAATAATATCGAATTTTTTAATCAAAATAAATGATAGATTTTTTTCTTGATACCTACAAAAATGCTTCAATAGTCTCAATTATTTTAGAGTTTATTGCTTTTGTTTTTGGTATTTTGAGTGTTTGGTTTGCTAAAAAAGAAAATATTTGGGTATATCCTACAGGGTTGATTGCTACAATAATTACAACATATTTACTTTATCTTGCTGGTTATCTTGGTGATATGATGATAAACGGATATTTTTCAATAATGAGTATTTATGGCTGGTATTATTGGACAAAAAACAGCACTGAAACAGAAAAATTATCAATAACAAGAACGAATTTTAAAGAAAAAATAATAGGAATTGTATTGTTTTTAATTACTATTTTTGTAGTTTTAGGCATTTATAATTTCTTTGATTATACCATTAATAAAGATAATTATGTTGATATTTTTGCCTCGGGAATATTCTTTACAGGAATGTGGTTTATGGCCATGAAAAAAATTGAGAACTGGACACTTTGGATAATAGGTGACCTTATGGTTACTCCATTGTATGCTTATAGAGGATTAGGAATGCTGTCTTTACAATATTTAATTTTTACAATTTTAGCAATTTTAGCTTATTTAGAATGGAAAAAAA
>CAMCTL010000244.1 GCA_945878515.1 Flavobacterium psychrophilum
TTTCAAATTCATTGTTTTAGGAGCACTGTAAGCACCACCTATATATGTATTTGTAATAGCGGCATTAGCATTTAGTAATTTAAAAGGATCATCAAAAATAGGAACAACTGCTTTTGATTGTTTTTGTTCTGTTCCATTTGAATTTAAAGCAAATACAGCATTATTTAAACTTTGTCCAGTAACTGCTTTTACATTATCTGGTGTGGTATTAAATTGTAATGAAAACGCATTTTTCAATGAAGCACCTATTGCTCTCACTGTCAATGCAGCATTTACTTCTACTACTTTATTATCGGCATTTGTTACTTGATTGAAATTATAATCAACTACTAAATCATTGAAATCATAATCACCTTTAGAGGGCCATAAATCTTCGAAGGCTAGTGTGCCAACATTGTTTTTTGATGGATAATAATTGTTGAACGCTTTGTTTTTGTCCGTTGGATACTCATCAAGTGTATCTCCCACGCCATCTCCATCGGTATCTGTTGGTGTATCTATTGGTTTTATATCGTCAGTTTTAACAGCTGTATATGGTGTTACAGTTGAGTAAAAAACAACATCATTAAAATCGTCGTCTGTAGCACCCTCGCGAAATAAATCTTCAAAACCAACTAGGAAAAGTTGACGTTTAGTGTCTTTAAGCACCACATTGTGTTTTCTTTTGTCAACATTTTTTTCAGGATTAAAACGGATGTCAGAATAGTACGTATTGATACCCCAGCCAATTGAATTTGTAGATCCTGTAAAGCCATTTGTAATTAAGAACCAAGCTACAGTAGTTCCTGCAGGAAATATTTTTGTGTATTTATTTGTTTTTGGGTCTAGATATAACAATTGTACTTTGTTGCCAGATTTTATTGTGCCATATGAGGCATTTGGCAAAACAATAGTTTGATCTTTTATTGCAGCTTTAGTAGTTGGCGGTGTACCAGTGTTGTGTGTGTAATATCCTAGGACATTTCGATATCCAGTACCTTCGTGGACAAAAGTAATCCACACCTCTGCATCTTTAATCAGTTCGATATTTCCCCCATCGTTTGATTTGAAATATTCAGGATGAGAATCAGTAAGTTTCTTACGTTCAGGTAAAGAAGCATTTACATCTGCTAAAAAATCAGCTGCTATCCTGTCATCTGGATTCCATAAGTAATTTGGTTTTCCAAGAATATCCCAAGAACCGAGGACATAGTAATTGCTTATTTTTACGGGCTCAGGTAAATTAGCAGTTGAGGTAGTTTTTGAAACACCACTGGACTTATTAGTTTTTTGGAGCGCTGATCCACCAACTACAACATTTACAGTATTAGAATTTATTTTTACTTGTTTCAATGAAGGTAAGCCAATATGGTTTACTAAAATACTTAAACTATCAACAAAGGTTTGAGGGGCAATTTCGCAGTCTAATGTACCGGCATTTGAACTAATTCCTTTAAAAGCTAAATAATCGCTACTATTTTCTTTAAGCAAACCTTCGGTTGTTAACGGGTTCTGTGTGTAAATTTCCACACTTACACCTCCAATAGGTTTATCTTCTGAATTTAAGGTCGAAACTGAAACCATAACTTGTTTTGTGGTTTTAAAATCGAAATTTTCAAATTTTACATCGTTGCTAGTTGCATTGTCACTAACACAGGAGTGTAGAAAGACACTAACTATAGAGAATAAAACTAGAATAGATTTGTGGCTGATTGTTTTCATAATAATACTTATAAAATTTTATGATCGTTTTGGGGTTTTTTATTTTCATTAAAACTTTTTTCAATGAGTATGCCATTTAGTTAAATAATTATTTATCAGTAAATTATATTTTTTAAAAAATAAAAAAACTCCATTTTTTGGAATATTTTCTGAATTTGGAAAAAAAATATTGTTTTATAATGTTAAATTTAGTCCGTAAAATATAGTTTAAATACCTATAAATAGTAATAATGCTATGAACACTATTTTACTCACTGTAGTTGTACTATAATTTATAAAAATTCTTTAATGGCTAAAAATACAACATCTTTTAACAGTATAAATAATATAAGTAAATTAAATTTTATAATTATAAAATTAAAAAAATTGCAATTACCTAATTTGATAGCTTTAATTTCAGGAAATAGTTAAATATTACATACTCCGTTAGATTCAGCTATTCGCAATTATGAAATTGAATCTACCAATAAAAAACGCTCTGAAATTTCAGAGCGTAGAGGTGTTATTTTAGTATTGTTTGCTTTCTGTCTGGTCCGACAGAAATAATTTTGATGGGAACTTCTAATTCTTTTTCTATAAATTTAATATAATCTTTCAATTCGATTGGCAATTGCTCGTAAGTGGTCATTCCTGTCAGATCGGCTTCCCATCCTTTAAATTCCTTATAAATTGGAGTTACATTTTCGGTTTCTGTACTATAAGGAAAATGCGAAATCGCTTTGCCATTATAATTGTATTGTGTACATACTTTTAGTGTTGGAAACCCTGAAAGAATATCGCCTTTCATCATCATCAGTTGGGTTACACCATTAATTTGAACTGCGTATTTCAGTGCCACTAAATCCAACCAGCCACAACGGCGTTTTCTTCCTGTAACAGAGCCATACTCATTTCCAACCCTTGCCATTGTTTCTCCATCTTCGTCAAAAAGTTCTGTTGGAAAAGGGCCACTTCCTACACGGGTTACATAAGCTTTGAATATTCCGTAAACTTCTTTGATTTTGTTTGGAGCAATTCCCAGGCCAGTACAAGCACCAGCGGCAGTAGTATTAGATGAAGTTACATAAGGATAAGTCCCAAAATCAACGTCCAATAAGGAACCTTGAGCACCTTCGCATAAAATTGATTTTCCCGCTCTTTGTGCTTGATTGATGTATTCTTCGCTGTCTATGAAATCTATTTTTTTCAGTTCTTCGATCGATTCAAAGAACTCTTTTTCCATTTCCTGTAAATCATATTGAATATTTACATCGTAGAATTTAATCATTTCTTCGTGCTTGTTGGCCAATGCTCTGTATCTTTCGTTGAAATCCTCCAATTCAATATCTCCTACACGAATCCCATTTCTTCCAGTTTTGTCCATATAAGTTGGACCAATTCCTTTGAGTGTAGAACCAATTTTTGCTTTTCCTTTAGCCGCCTCAGATGCTGCATCTAGTAAACGATGTGTTGGTAAAATTAAATGCGCTTTTCTGGAAATAATCAGCTTGGATTTAACATCCATATTAAATTTAGCCAATCCTTCGATTTCCTTTTGAAAAACTACAGGGTCAATAACTACTCCATTTCCAATAATATTGATTGCAGTTTTATGAAAAATACCGGAAGGAATAGTTCTTAAAACGTGTTTTATTCCGTCAAATTCTAAGGTATGTCCTGCATTTGGACCGCCTTGAAAACGAGCAATAATATCATATTTTGAGGTAAGAACGTCAACAATTTTTCCTTTTCCTTCATCTCCCCATTGTAATCCTAGTAATAAATCTGCGGTCATTCTTTATGTCGTTTTTAGTTTTTAGTTGTTGTTATTTTTGTTTTTTGGTTCCGTAAAAATACAAAGAGTGATTTGTTATTTCGATATCAAATATTTCTTCCATTGTTTTTTTGATGGTTTGAATTCGTGGATCACAAAA
>CAMCTL010000245.1 GCA_945878515.1 Flavobacterium psychrophilum
CTTCATATAAAGGTGTTCCTAATAATAAAGAATATAAAATTTCTAAAAAGGATTGGGAAAATTTTAGATTGGAATCCTTTACACAATTTAAAAAATGTTTTAATGATGTCAGTGACCGTCAAATCGTATTGATTTTTAATGGTGTAGACATCGAAAAACAACCAGAAGCTCACGATTGGGTTATGAATACTATTGATCCAAAAATTGGTTTTGGTATCAAAGGCGGAGCATATAACAGAGGGCACCATTTGTCTGGGGAACAATCATTTGCAAAGAAATGGGTTCCTTATTTAGTGAATCCTAAAGGAATGAAACTATTCTCAGCCTCAGAAATGGATGCTTCTTGGGGCAAACCAATCTTTAATATTAACAAAGAAATTGGCTTTTATTGGTCAGCGTTGAGCGGAATGGTTACAGGTATTTCTTCTACCAATATGCAAAAAGGGGCTATAGAATATGGATACGAGCGCAAAGAGATTAGTGATATTTTTAGAATGACTAATAAATACTACCAACAAGTATACCCTGCAACGGCAACTTGTGCAGTATCAGTTTTTCACGAGGGTTTAGATTCTCAAAACGTCAAAAAATTCCCAGAAGATAAATTCGGAAAAGCGAGCAGAGGAAATCTAGAACGTTACACCAATATTTGCAAAGGGTACGAAGCTAGAGGCGCTAGAATGGATGATATGAAAAATGTATTAGAAGGTCAAGTCAATCAACGTGCTTGGCAAACGGGATACAATGATGCTGGTTGGGATATACTTGAGGGAAATTACGAACGATTTTTGTATCAAATAAATCCCGATGAAACCTCAATAGGTTTGTTTAGAGTACGCGGAACCATTGATAAAAAGTCATCTAAATACGATCGTTTTGCCCGTTCTTTTGAAAATGCAACGGGAAAAAACACCATGTTTTTTAAGTTTGATGATGAGATGTTCTCCAGCGCAAAACCTAAAAGTTTAAAATTCACTATCACTTGGTTGGATAAAAATGCAGGTTCTACTTGGGCTTTGAAATATAGCAAAGGTAAAGAAATGAAAACAGCCATTGAGGTAAAAGGCAAAGGAGATAATCAATGGAAAACGGCTACTATTGATGTAACTGATATGGAGCTAAACCATAAAGGCGAGTTGGGTTCCGATTTTATTTTGGTTAATACAGATAATGTTGATGATATTTTTAATGGCATTGAAGTAGATATTCAAAGAAAGTAAAATAGTATTGTATCATAAATTCAAAAAAATGAAAAAAAGTTTTTATTTGTTGGCATACAGTTTGTTTTTAATGGTCTTTTTTTTGCATTCTGCAGATGGGAAAGCTCAAAATAAGCGACCTAATATACTTGTTATTATGGGGGATGATATCTCACGTAATAGTATGGGAGTATATGGAAGCAAGTACATCAACACACCAAATTTTGATCGAATCGCAAATGAAGGAGCACTTTTTACCAATGCCTATGTTTGCAACCCAAAATGCTCTCCATCTAGAGCTTGTTTCCTAACAGGTAGGTATTCTTGGCAATTGGAAGAGGCAGCAAATCATATTCCTGTTATCCCGCCAAAATGGAAATTTTATCCTGAGTTATTAGAAAAAAGTGGATATACAATAGGTTTTACAGGAAAAGGTTGGGGTCCAGGAGTTTATTACGGCGAACACAATCCTGCAGGTTGGGAATACAATGAGATTTCGCTTATCCCGCCTTATAAGGGGATAAGTAAGCAAGATTATGCTTCGAACTTTGAAGCATTTCTTACCAAAAGAGACACGGAAAAGCCATTTTGTTTTTGGTTTGGAACTCATGAAGCGCACCGTAAATATGAAAAAGATTCTTATAAAAAGGAGAATAAAGATTTAAGTAAAGTTTCGGTTCAAGCCTTTTTCCCAGACAATGAATTGGTTCGCGGCGATTTGGCCGATTATGGAGTAGAAGTGGAGTACCACGATCGTCAAATAGGATTAGCATTGGCCTCTTTAGAAAAAAGAGGTTTGTTAGACAATACTATAATTATTGCAACCTCAGATCAAGGAATGCCTTTCCCCCACGTAAAAGGACAAATTTATGATGAAGATTTTCACGAAGCTTTTGTAGTACGTTGGGGAGATAAAATCATTCCTGGAAGAGTGGTAACCGATTTTATCAATTTTCCGGATGTTGCACCGACACTTATGGAAGCAGCTGGTCTAAAACCCGATAAGCAAATGACAGGCAAGAGTTTTCTGGATGCCTTACTTTCAGAAAAGTCGGGACGAATTGATGAAAAACGTTCCTATTCATTAATTGGAAAAGAACGTCACGATAACGGAACCAGTGATGGGGATCAAATTGCTGTTAGTTATCCCGTAAGGGCAATCAGAACCGATAAATATCTATACTGCCACAACTACAAACCAGACAGATGGCCTGTTGGAAATCCTGAATTCAACTATAACAATTGTGATGATTCGCCGACAAAGTCGTATTTAACTAGTTTAAAAGAAGGGGACAAAGATTATAATTATTTTTCATTATCTTTTGGAAAACGCCCAGCAGATGAGCTTTTTGATTTAGAAAAAGATCCTGATTGTGTTAATAATCTTGCATCCGACCCTCAATATGCTTCCTTAATCAAGGAATTGAAAGCGAAGATGGAAACCGATTTAAAAAAGCAAAAAGACCCTAGAGTACTTGGCAAAGGTGAAGTTTTTGATTACTATCCACAGATTCGTGAGGAAAAAATAAAAAAACTGTATAAGGACAAATATTATAATATGTTTGACAAGTTTTTTGAAGTATTTGGTAAAAAAACAGTTCCAGTACCTGCAGGTTTTGTTGAAAAAGATGGAGAAAATTAATTAAAAATGAGTATAAAAATGAGTTTAAAAATGAATACAAAAAAAATAGTAGCTTTTGCAATTTTGCTGACTTCACTGTCGATAAATGCACAAGAAACAAAAACCCCAAAAAAACCTAATATTATCTTCATTTTAGCTGATGATATGGGCTATAATGAGTTGGGTTGTTATGGCGGAAAAGTAATTGAAACCCCAAATATTGATCAATTGGCAAAAGAGGGAATGAAGTTTTCCAATCATTATACTGGGTCTAATATTTGTGCTCCATCAAGAGGTGCTTTAATGACTGGTAAACACACCGGTCATGCCTATATAAGAGACAATAAGCCGCTTCCTTATGAAGGGAATGAGCCAATACCAGCAAATGAAATTACCGTTGCTGAAATATTAAAGACTGCGGGATATACTACTGGAGCTTTTGGGAAATGGGGTCTTGGGTATCCTGCTTCGGAAGGATCTCCAAACAATCAAGGTTTTGACCAGTTTTTTGGCTATAACGGACAAATTCATGCCCATAATTATTTTACCTCATACTTACGTAAAAATGACTTGGTAGAATTAAATTCAAATATGGACATTCCTTTTTCCGCTTACAGTGCATATCTGATTAAAGATAGAGCCTTAGAGTTTGTTGAACTCAATAAAAACAAACCCTTTTTCATGTATTTTTGTCCTACATTACCTCATGAACCATACCACCAGCCAGATGATAAAACTTTAGAGTATTATGCCAAAAAAACCGGATTTCCTGTTGGAGAAGCCCATTC
>CAMCTL010000246.1 GCA_945878515.1 Flavobacterium psychrophilum
TGGTCAAGATGTGACTCTTGAAAGCATGTTTTCTCTTAATCTTTCCAGAACCAGTAACTTTAAAACGTTTCTTGGCGCTAGATTTGGTTTTCATTTTAGGCATTTTTTCCTAGTGTTTTAATTTATTCTTACTTACTTATCTTTGCGAGCTTGCGTGCAAACTCATTATATTTTCTACAATCTGAAAACTGCCTTCTGCAATCTGCAACCTGCTTACTTTTTCTTCTTAGGAGCTATGAACATAATCATTCTCTTTCCTTCGAGAACTGGCATTGCTTCTACTTTTCCAAATTCTTCTAGGTCGGTGGCTAATCTCAATAATAAGATTTGTCCTTGATCTTTATAAATGATTGAACGTCCTTTAAAGAAAACAAATGCTTTCAACTTTGAACCTTCCTTCAAAAATTTTTCAGCATTCTTCCTTTTAAACTCATAATCGTGCTCATCAGTTTGAGGACCAAAACGAATTTCTTTCACTACAATCTGAGTAGATTTAGCTTTAAGCTCCTTCTCTCGTTTCTTTTGCATATAAACAAACTTTTTATAGTCCATTATTTTGCAAACTGGCGGCTCTGCATTTGGTGAAATTTCAACCAAGTCCAATTCAAATTGATCTGCTAATCGTAACGCTTCAGAAAGTTTAAATACTCCTGGCTCGATATTTTCCCCTACAAGTCTTACTTCTTGCACACCACGAATAAGATTATTAATCCTATGGGCATCTTTTTTTTCTACTCGAGGTTGATAACCTCTGTTACTTCTTATTGCTATGACTTTATAATTTAAGTTAAACTGTAAATGTTTTTAATGTTTTGCCTATTTCTTCGTTTACAATTGCAGCAAATTCCTCAATTGTAACGCTAATATTTCCTTTTCCTTCCTGTCCGTGACGGCGTATGGATATGGTTCCGTTTTTCTCCTCTTCCTCGCCTACAATTAGCATAAACGGGGTTTTCTGCATTTCTGCATCTCTAATTTTTCGACCAATTGACTCATTTCTGTCGTCAATAAGGGCGCGAATTTCGTGATTTTCTAGCAGATTTAAAACTTTTTTCGCATATATTTCATATTTATCACTTAGACACAAGATTATAGCCTGTTCTGGCATCAGCCAAAGCGGGAATTTTCCTGCAGTGTGCTCAATTAAAATCGCTATAAAACGTTCCATCGATCCAAAAGGAGCTCTATGAATCATAACTGGTGTATGCAATTTATCGTCTGAACCCTTGTATGTCAATTCAAAACGTTCGGGCAAGTTATAATCTACCTGAATAGTTCCCAACTGCCATTGTCTTCCCAAAGCATCTTTGACCATAAAATCCAATTTTGGCCCATAAAAAGCTGCTTCGCCATAAGCCACAACGGTTTTAAGTCCTTTATCTGCAGCGGCATTGATAATAGCATTTTCTGCTTTTTCCCAATTCTCATCGCTACCGATGTACTTATCTCTGTTTTCTTGATCACGTAATGAGATTTGAGCTGTAAAATTTTCAAACCCTAATGAACCAAAAACATACAACACCAAATCTATCACATTTTTAAACTCTTGATCCAATTGGTCTGGCGTACAAAAAATATGTGCATCATCTTGAGTAAATCCACGAACTCGAGTCAAACCATGCAATTCGCCACTTTGCTCATACCTATATACAGTTCCAAATTCAGCATAACGTTTGGGCAAATCTTTATATGACCATGGTCTAGTATTGAAAATTTCACAGTGGTGAGGACAGTTCATTGGTTTCAACAAAAACTCCTCGCCTTCCGCAGGAGTATTTATCGGTTGAAAACTATCTGCACCATATTTAGCATAATGACCTGAAGTCACATATAATTCTTTTTGTCCAATGTGCGGCGTAACAACTTGTTCGTAACCCGCTTTCTTTTGCGCTTTTTTCAAAAATTGCTCAAGGCGATCTCGCAAAGCTGCGCCTTTTGGCAACCATAAAGGCAATCCTTGCCCCACTTTCGCCGAGAAAGCAAACAGTTCCAATTCTTTTCCTAGTTTTCTATGGTCGCGACGTTTTGCCTCTTCCAACAATTCTAAATACTCAGTTAAGTCTTTTTGTTTAGGAAAAGAAATTCCATAAACACGAGTCAATTGCTTGTTTTTCTCATCGCCACGCCAGTAAGCACCAGCTATACTCATGATTTTAACTGCTTTGATAATTCCGGTGTTAGGAATATGTCCGCCACGACATAAATCTGTGAAAGTAGAGTGGTCACAAAAAGTTATCGTTCCATCTTCCAGATTCGAAATCAATTCGGTTTTATAAACATTGTCTTTATAAACATCCAAAGCTTCCGCTTTAGAAACAGGGCGCAATCTGAATTCGTGTTTCTCTCTTGAAATTTCTAGTATGCGATTCTCAATTTTTTTGAAATCAGCATCTGTAATCTTTTGGTCTTCAAAATCCACATCATAGTAAAACCCATTTGTTATTGCTGGGCCAAGAGTTAATTTAATCCCAGGATACATTTCCTCAAGAACCTGCGCCATTACGTGCGAAGTCGAATGCCAAAAAGCTTTTTTGCCACCTTCATCATTCCAGGTGTATAATGTAAGACTGCCATCCGTTTTCAAAGGAGTTGTGGTTTCCACAATTGTACCATTAAAAGATGCCGAAATCACGTTTCTAGCAAATCCTTCACTAATGCTTATTGCAACATCCATAGGAGTTGCTTCAGCTACAAACTCTTTAACTGACCCATCGGGCAAACTAATCTTAATCATTTTTTTAATTTTGTGATTGCAAATATAGCGCATTACTAAAATACATCCAATATATAACATCAAGTTTATATTATATATTGACTTGGTTTGTTTGGAGCCTTTTCCCGCAATCCGTTACAAACAAAGTTCACTGAACACCGCTGTATATAAAATTTAAGCGAAGTAATCTTGTTCAATAAAGACTATTTTTTCTAAACAAAAAAAGGAGCTTTCGCTGGTCGCTCTTCCTTTACAAGAAAAATTAAACCTTATTTTCACAAGGATTTTTACTTTTATCGGGGCTATAGCACCGGTTTTCAGAAATATTTTTTTTAGACATCCATTCATAACAATAGTTTTGATAAAAAAAATCTAATACTATATAAGAGGAATTAGGCATTAATCCAAGTTCTAATCTAAAGTCGCATCCCAAAACTGTTATAAATCTCAAAAACATCACTTGAAAATTAGAAATTCTCAAAATAGACTCCTCTTAAACGTCAAAATATCAATATCTTAAAAAAAACTAAAAAAAAACTTCCAAAAAAGGCTTGTTAAACTCAATAAATGGAGTACTTTTGCACCCGCATTGATGCACAAGTTCATTTAAAGTACTGAAAAAATAATCAAAAAAGTTGTGTAGATTTTTAAGATTTTATATCTTAGATGTCCTGAAAAAAAACAATTTTGATGGTTTAAATTTTAATTTAAAAATAAATTATTTTTTTCTTGCCAGAATAAAAAGAAGTTGTACTTTTGCACCCGCTAACCGAGAGGATGGCAAAAAAACATAAAACGAAAGTTCTTAGACATATTGAATTGAC
>CAMCTL010000247.1 GCA_945878515.1 Flavobacterium psychrophilum
GTCAAAGTTGTGGTAGTAGAACCCAAACGCATTTCCCATTTTTGACGAATAGTCATAATACCGATAAGAATGTCGGCTACTGGTCTAGTAAAAGTGAAAGGCAATAAAGCGTTCCTTGCTGGTCCATCGAAAAGTATGTAATTCATCTAATTTCAGATTTTAGATTTCAGATTTCAGATTTCAGCCGTTTTGACCGAAAAATTAAAAAATTAAAATCACTTGGTTTGTTTTTGTCAAAGTTACAAAGTTTATTTCATAAAAAAACTCTCCAAAGTTGGAGAGTTTTATATAATTGAAACACAAATAAATATTATTTAGCGTGTTTAGCGTATTTGGTTTTGAATTTATCAATACGACCTGCAGTATCGATAAGTTTAGATTTACCTGTGTAAAAAGGGTGCGAAGTTCTAGAAATCTCCATTTTCACAACTGGATATTCAACCCCTTCGTGAACGATTGTTTCTCTTGTATCTGCAGTAGATTTTGTAATAAAAACGTCTTCATTCGACATATCTTTGAAGGCAACTAATCTGTAATTTTCTGGGTGAATTCCTTTTTTCATCTTGTTTTGTTTACTTTTTTGAGCGTTTTAATTTTGAAGCTTTCTCGACTTTCGAAAAAGGTGTAAATGCAACTACTCTTTTTGTTTATAATATCCAATTATTTTGAGGTTGCAAATTTACACTAATTTTTCAATAATCAAATCTTTAGTTCGATTTTTTTATAAACGTAAAAAACAATTTTTATACCTGAATAAATTGGGAATTGTTATATTTGTAAATTATTAAATATGCTAGTTATGGAAAAAAATGTGTCTCCAGTAAAATCTGGAATTGTATTTGGAGTTTTGTTTGGAGTAATAATGGTTTTGGAATTTGTAATTATGTATGTAATTGGGATGAAATCACTAGTAAACTCAAGTGCGGGAACCATCGTAAACATTGCAAACTACCTTATATTACCCGTCGCTTTTATCTTTTTAGGTTCTAATAATTACAAAAAAAATATAAATAATGGATTTATAACTTTTAGCGAGTGCTTAAAAATAGGAGTTTCGATTACTTTCATTGCATCTATTATTTACGCTACATTTAGTGTGATTTTTAATTTTATATTTCCTGAATTCGTAGATGAAATGATTTCTATTTCAAAAGAGGCGATGATTTCTAAAAACCCAGAAATGACCAGTGAAGAGATTGAAATGGGGCTTTCGATGGTAAAGAAATTTATGAATCCTCTAATAGTGTTCCCTTTTACTCTTGCAATGTTTTCTTTCTTTGGGCTAATTTATTCACTAATAGTCGGTGCAATTGTAAAAAACGAAAAGCCATAAACTAACTGATTAATGAATTTATCCATACTTATTCCGCTTCTTAACGAAGACGAGTCAATCAAAGAATTATACACTTGGATTATCTCCGTGATGAAGTCGAACAACTATTCTTACGAAATTATTTTTATTGATGACGGAAGTTCTGATAATTCTTGGAATGTTATTGAAAAAATAGCAACCGAAAATTCAAACGTGAAAGGCATTCGCTTTATGAAAAACTTTGGGAAATCCCAAGCTTTGCATGCAGGTTTTGCAAAAGCCCAAGGCGATGTGATTATCACGATGGATGCTGATTTGCAAGACAGCCCAGAAGAAATTCCAGGCTTGTACGAAATGATTGTAAGTCACAACTTTGATTTGGTTTCGGGTTGGAAAAAGAAACGATATGACTCTGTTTTTGCCAAAAATCTCCCATCCAAATTATTCAATTGGGCTGCGAGAAAAACTTCGGGTGTTGAATTGAACGATTTTAACTGCGGATTAAAAGCTTACAAAAATATTGTTGTCAAAAATATTGAGGTTTCGGGAGAAATGCACCGATATATTCCAGTCTTGGCGAAAAATGCTGGTTTTGGGAAGATTGGAGAAAAAATAGTACAACATCAAGCTAGAAAATATGGCGAAACTAAATTCGGAATGGATCGTTTTGTAAATGGTTTTCTAGATTTAATCACGATTTGGTTTCTTTCTCGTTTTGGAAAAAGACCAATGCACTTGTTCGGCGCAATGGGTTCTGTAATGTTTATTATCGGATTTCTTGCTGCTGGCTTAATTGGTTTTATGAAATTATACAAGTTATATCACGATTTGCCTTATGATTTGGTTACTAATAATCCGTGGTTTTACATTTCGCTGACCACAATGGTTTTAGGAACGCAATTATTCTTGGCAGGTTTTCTCGGTGAGATTATTTTGAGAACAAAAAATAGTGAGCAACGTTACAAAGTTTCGATGGAAATAAATTGATGGTGTCACAAATTGTGCTACCATCAATTATTTAAGGACGCAAATTACGACCTTAAAACACAAAACTTGAGGTCACAAATTGTGACGTCAAACCCTAAATACTATGGAAATAGAAGTTATTCAAAATAAAATATTTGAGATTCGAGGCTGTAAAGTAATTCTTGACTTTGATTTAGCATTAATGTATAATGTTGAAAACAAAAGACTTAAAGCGTCCGTTAGAAGAAACATAAATCGCTTTCCCGAAGATTTTTTGTTTGAACTTACTGAAATGGAGTTCGCCAACTTGAGGACGAAATTTTCGTCCTCAAGTTATGGTGGCTTGCGATATATGCCTTTTGCCTTTACTGAGCAAGGAATCGCAATGCTCTCCAGTGTTCTAAATAGTGAAAAAGCAATAGAGGTAAATATTTCAATTATCAGGGCATTTGTAACTTTTAGACAATTTTCATTGACTTATAGCGAATTAAAAGATAGAATTGCAGCAATAGAAAGTCAGTTCCCAGATATCTACAAAGCATTGAATTATCTGGTTGACAAAGATGCCGTTACAAAAAACAACGAACAAAGAAACAAAATAGGGTATAAAAAATAAAAATAAATTTAAAATCAATAAAAATGGAAATCAAACCAAACATTTTAGAGGCCGTAAACGAATGGTTAACGCCAACATTTGACAAAGAAACACAAGATGCAGTTACAGAAATGATGACTTCATCGCCAAAAGACTTGGAAGAAAGTTTTTATAAAAATTTGGAATTTGGAACAGGAGGAATGCGCGGTGTTATGGGCGTTGGAAACAATCGCATCAACAAATACACACTTGGAAAAAGCACGCAAGGACTTTCGGATTATTTAAAAATTGCTTTTCCGAACCAACCTTTGAAAGCTGTTATCGCTTTTGACTGTCGTCATAATAGTAAATCCTTGGCTAAAGTTGTTGCCGATGTTTTCTCAGCAAATGGCATTCAAGTCTATTTATTTTCGGATTTACGACCAACTCCAGAATTGTCTTTTGCACTTAAATATTTGGGTTGTCAATGCGGAATTGTATTGACTGCATCACACAATCCACCAGAATACAACGGTTACAAAGTATATTGGCAAGATGGCGGACAAATTGTTCCTCCGCAAGATGGAGAAATAATCAACACAATTGAAAAATTAAATTACACCCAAATCAAATTTGACGCCAA
>CAMCTL010000248.1 GCA_945878515.1 Flavobacterium psychrophilum
TCTAATAATTTAGAAGATATTGCTCCAACAATCTATCAGAAATGGATTTACAAATATTTAAAAAATACTTTCGAAGATGAATTGGGTGAAACTGATTTTGAAATGTTGTTGAGCACGCACATTCTTAAACAAATTATTGAACCACAAAGCAGTAATGAAAACTCCATTTGGTGGGACAATGTCGCTACAAAAAATAAAAAAGAAACGCGACCTGAAATTCTAAATAAATCTTTTCATGAAGCCATATTGGCGCTGGAAAATCAATTGGGTAAAGATGTAAATTCTTGGACTTGGAACCGAGTGCACACTTTGGAACATCAGCATCCATTAGGACAAGTTGCTGCTTTAAGAAGTCTTTTTAATATAGGTACTTTCGCAGTTGCAGGATCATCGGAAGTAATTAACAATCTGTTTTTCAATTTTACTGATAAAGGGATATACGAAGTAAAAGGTGGTCCTTCGACACGAAGAGTGATTGATTTTTCGGATATCGAAAACAGTATGAGCATTTTGCCTACAGGTCAATCGGGAAATCCGTTCAGCAAACATTACAAGGATCAAGCCGAAATGTTCAACACGGGTAAGTTTAGAAAAATGAAAATGAACAAGGCAGAGATTGTTAAATCTTCGACTAAATTGGTTTTCCTTCCGAAGTAACTTTTAATTGCAACAGCAATTTCATCAGAAATTTCAATAGCAAAATTTGAATTCTCATTAAATATTGATGTTGCCATTGATATTGTATTTGCCATTGAAATTGTATTTGCAATTGATTCTTGCAATTGATTTTTGCAATTGATTTTTGCAATTGATCTTATTCTTCCTCCCGATGTACTTTCGAAAAATCAAAAGCAGGAGTACAAATAGCAATATATTCGCAAGGTTCTTCAAACGGATTAGAGTATTGAACACGGGTGTTTTTCTCGATTTTTATGGATTGACCCGCTTCGAGAATCACAGTTTCTCCCTCGATAATAAATTGTTTTTTACCCGAAATAATATAAGTGTATTCTTCAAATTCAGGAGTTTGAAACGGTTCCTTCCAATGCGGTGGCGCGACCATGTGTGCAATGGAAATCGCAGGATTGTTTGTGGTTGCAATTCCATGATGTTCTTCGATGAGTTTTCCATCCGTTGTTGGAACTACAAAAGGCATTTTTTGGATAAGATATTTTTTCATTTTGTCATTGTGAGGCGCGAAGCATCTTATTTACGTTGTCTAATTTTTTTATTTAAATCGAAATTGCCATTGAAATTATCTCTTCTATTGATGGTTTATATAATTTATACCGATTGTATATTTAATAAAGTCTAAGAAATTTGGACTACATTATAATTGTTATTGAAAACAATTGCTAGATGTTTTTTATTGCCTCTAATAAATAAATTAGATTGTTGTTGTTCTTTATTTAATGTTTTGAAAAATTACACTCATTAAACATATAGCACATCTTTTTGCAAAACAACCACTTTAAGCCTTACAATCAGTAATTAATGTAAGGAAAAAAAGCATAGCTTGTATCTACTAAGTTAAATTAATGAAATTAAAACAAAAAAAGTTTTTTTATTTAAACTAAAAATATAAATTTGCGATGCAACAATGTGCATAACAATAGAAAATTTATTAAAATTACTAAAATTATTAAAATTTAGAAAAAATGGCAAACGTTAAAAAAGAAGCGGGTTCAGGTTTAGGTGGTATGATTTCGGGAATCATTATTGCATTATGTATTTTTGCAGGATGGTTAATTTGGAACTTCATCATGGGTGATGGAGCAAATTTTGAAGGTGGAGTGAACACCGGTCATCCAATCCCAGGAAATTATTTAGCAATGGTTTACAAAGGAGGTCCTATTGTACCAGTACTGCTTGGATTACTTTTGATGGTAATTGTTTTCTCATTTGAGCGTTTTGCTGTTATTTCAAAAGCCGCTGGAAAAACTAACCTAGACAAATTTATGTCAAGCGTTCAATCTAGCATCAAAACTGGAGATATAGATGGGGCAATTTTAGCTTGCGACAAACAACAAGGTTCGGTTGCAAACGCAATTCGTTCGGCACTAGTTAAATTTCAAGACGTGAAAAAAGAAGGTTTAGATAGCGAAGCAGCTGCAGAAACTATTCACAAAGAAATTGAAGAAGCTACTTCACTTGAAATGCCAATGTTAGAAAAACACATGACAATCCTTTCTACATTAGTATCATTAGGAACTCTTGCAGGATTATTAGGAACAGTAACAGGAATGATTAAAGCGTTTGGTGCATTAGCAAGTTCAGGAACTCCTGACCAAGCGATGCTAGCAAACGGTATTTCTGAAGCGCTTATCAATACGGCAACAGGAATTTCGACTTCTGCTTTAGCAATTATTGTTTATAATTTATTTACGTCTAAAATAGACACTTTGACTTATTCTATAGATGAGGCAGGTAACACAATAGTGAATACTTACAGACATTTTAGAGGTACACAAAAATAATTAATAATAATTTTGAAGGATTTAGCGTTGTATTATTACAAACGCTAGTTCCTTTCTAATTTAAATATAAAAATTAATGGCTGGTAAATCGTCCAAAAAAGCAGCGTCTATTGATATGACCGCTATGTGTGATGTGGCTTTCCTTTTGCTTACTTTTTTTATTTTGACTGCTACAGCCAAAATTCCAGAAGCATTGCCAGTGGACACGCCACAATCAACAGTACAAACCAAATTGCCTGAAACGGATTTGGCTACTTTGACCATTGGTAAAGGAAAAGTGTTTTTTGATTTGAAAGGAAGAGAGGTTAGAAAAAGAACGCTTGAATTAATGGGTCAAAAATATGGTGTTGAGTTTACCGAAGATGAGAAAGCAACATTTTCATTAATGGAAGGAATTGGAGTACCAATCCTAAATCTGAAACAACTCATCGGAATGAAAACTGCCGAACGTAGCAAGGCTGGGCAACCAGGTGTTCCCAAAGATTCTCTTGATAATCAATTGAAAGAATGGGTTTATAATGCACGTATTGCTAACATTGAGGTAAATGACAAGGAATTGCAAATTGCCATCAAAGGAGATGCAAAAGAGGAATATCCTGATATTAAAAAAGTAATGGATATTTTGCAAGACCAAAAAATCAATAGCTTTAGTTTAGTTACTGGGTTAAGAGGAAAGAATTTTTAATTATAAAAATACACTAAAATGGCTGAATTAAATACAGGCGACGGTGGAGGAAAAAAAGGAGACAAAAAGGTAAGAAGTAAAAAACAAAACTCCAAAGTAGATTTAACAGCGATGGTAGATTTGGCTTTCTTATTGATAACTTTCTTTATGCTAACCACTACCTTGTCTAAACCACAATCTATGAATTTGGGGTTGCCAGATAA
>CAMCTL010000249.1 GCA_945878515.1 Flavobacterium psychrophilum
GGTGCCGTTTTTTTTGGAATAAATCAACTCGTTTGCAATAAACCGTAATTTGAACACTTTTTAACTGGATAAATTTGACATATTCCATAAATGCAATAAATGGATATTTGGAAATATTTTTAAAAACAAATACGGTTAAATTTATTTAGTATTCAAAAGCTTGTTATATTTGAAATGTAATCAAGCAATAGGGCAAAATAAGAAAAATTTGAGCCTTTTGGTAAGGACGAAGAACCGCTAATTCGATTGATTAGATTATTTTACAAGTGGAAGTATTTTAAGTTGAAATCTTTAAATGAAGCATCTTTTTTACTTTTATAAAAAATTCAGAGATAATATAATGGCAACAAAAATGAGAGCAAATAAACCGAAACAATCCGCAAAAAAAGACTCTGGAACTTTTATCAGTAAAATCAAACGGTTTTTATTCAAAACAATGCTTTGGTTTTTTGGACTGTCTATTTTTTTTGTGGTGCTTTACAAATTTGTTCCAGTTCCATTCACTCCGTTGATGGTTTTTCGGGTGGTTGAGAATAAATGGGCAGGCAAAGAAATTTACTTCAGCCATGATTGGGAAGCAATCGAAAATATTTCTCCCAACCTACAAAAAGCGGTTATTGCTAGTGAGGACGGTACTTTTTTGAGTCATAATGGTTTCGATTTTACCGCGATGCAAAAAGCCTATAAGAATAACGAAAGAGGTCGAAGAATAAAAGGAGGAAGCACCATTTCGCAACAAACCGCCAAAAATGTTTTTCTTTGGCAAGGAAGAAGTTATTTGCGCAAGGGTCTTGAAGCGTATTTCACCGTTTTAATTGAATTTATTTGGGGCAAGGAACGCATCATGGAAGTCTATCTCAACAGCATCGAAATGGGTAATGGGGTTTATGGCGCCGAAGCCGCAACCCAACATTGGTATAGAAGAGACGCCACAAGTCTGACAAAGATGCAAGCCGCTGGAATTGCTGCGATATTACCCAATCCAAGAAAATATTCCGCTACAAGTTCTTCGTCCTATATCAATAACAGAAAAGCCAAAATAGTGCGCATCATGCGACACATTGGTAAGATTGAGTATAAATAATGAAAGGAAAATACTTGATGTAAACGGTTGAAGTTTTAATCAAATGCTGTTCTTGTTTGGTTTTTTTTAAATCAAATTGCCAAAACTATTTTTTGTGTAAGTAAATAAGAAAAGGCTGTCTTTTTGAGACAGCCTTTAATCATTTTAAAACACAATTTATTCAATTACCAATGGGTATTCTACAGCAAAATCCGTTGCTCCGCCTGCGTTGGTAATGTCGCCAGAAGCCACACCAGATGCGGATTTATTTGGTTCGTGTTTCAAAGTAACAACCAAAGTTCCAGTACTTGCTGTTTTTGTTGTTAAGGTAAACTCTAGACCAATTGGTTTGCCGTTTTTGTCTAAATCAGTATAAGCAAATGTCCCTAAAGTTGATGGAGCTTGAAAAAATAATTGATGCTCATCTCCTTCTTCTTTTACTTCGTCGCCAATATTTCCAGCGGGAGTTTCAGTTTCATTTAAGATGGAAACTCGACCAACATAAACTGTGCTTGTCATCAGTTTCCCTGAAACTGTTACAACTGGTTTATTTGGTCCTTCTCCATCTAAATCTCTTGATGTAAGTGTAATTACATTGGAACCATTGGTTAATGTGGTTGTTACTGTTGTAATAACTTCTTCTTCGTTTACTGGCTTAACCTCATCTTTATCACAAGAAATTAATAATGTAATTCCAAAAATTGCTGCTGCTACTAATATTAATTTTTTCATTTTGTAAAAGTTTTTGTGTCTGATTTTCAGACGTTTTTAATAATTAATTTTTAATCGTAATTGTAAATTTCTTCCCATTTCGTCAGCAAAAAAACGCTGTCTATTGAGGTAATCCCTATATGCGGTATTAAAAATATTCTGAACTGAAAACGAAAGAGTCGTACTTGCTTTTTTGAATGTATTAAACTTCATTTCAGAATAAAAATGCAACAATTGATAGCCTTTTGGCGGTGTACTGATGTCAACTTCAACTTCAACCAGTTCTTGATCAACAATAATATTTGTTTTGAAATTATTATTTGGAAATCGATTTTGTCGTGTTGCAATTTCGCTCCTTAGTTCAACCAGCAAATGATTCCATTCTTTTTTTGCAAATTGAATCTTATTGTTAATACTAAGTGGCGGCACATCAATCAATGTTTCGTTTGCAGAAATATCCTTCCCGTTTACATAAGCTAGTGAAAATTGATGTTGCCAATGCTGGTTTACTTTCCAATGGGTTTCAAAATCTAATCCTGTCATCAAAGCATTTGTTTGCTGGTATTCCCAAACTGGAAAAACGCCTCTAATTGTGGTTTCAAATTCAGTCGGTGTCAAAAAAATATAATTATCGATACTATTGATAAATGGATTGACACTAATTGAAAACGAATTCCACTTTTTTTGCAGTGTTGCGACTGCTTTATATGACCTTTCTTTTTGAAGTTTCAAGTCTCCAAGCTCGATTACAGCTGTCGAATGATGCAATCCATCACTAAAAAATTCAGATGGGTTAGGGTTTCTTGTAGCTAAACTTAGGTTGAAATACAAATCCCAATCTTGCTGAAAAACTTTATGCAATCCAACACTTCCAGAAATATTATGGAATGTAAATTCGGGCTTTGTAAACCATTGATTTCCCTCTTCGCCCGCAATAAATCTGTCAAATTTAGGGCTGAAACTTCTTTCATTCCACCTTGATTTCAAATAATATTTGCTTGCTTGAATACTGGAAAAGTCATAACGAATTCCCGTTTCAAAAGTCAAAGTTTCTAAAAATTTATGACTTGCAATGCCATATATTCCTGCATCTACCTTATTATAGGTTGGAATTAGTGGTCGAACTCCTGTTGCGGGATTGGCATAATTGTTTTGAAAGGAAGCAACTAGACCCGATTTTAAATCCCAGTCATGGTATTCTTTTTTGTAATCCACATTGACGGTATTTGTTATCAACTGCAAATCCAATGCTGCAATCGAATTTAAATTTCCCCGTCGAACGTCAAACTCCAATCTTTTGTTCAATTGGAAAGCATATTGAATAGATAAAGAGCTTGTTTCATCAAAGTATTGATTGTAATTGAACTTTGCAATATGGTGCTGCACTTGCTGTTTCGGGTTGATTATGCTGTTTGTAAAGTCAAAGATTTTGGATGGAATTAATTTATCTATCGAATTGAACAAATCGTTTACGCTACCTAAATGCGAAGCACTAAGAATACCAACTGTTCCGCTGTACAAACTATAAAAGGCCGAAACATCGTATTTTTTTCC
>CAMCTL010000250.1 GCA_945878515.1 Flavobacterium psychrophilum
TCATACACAACACCATTGATAGAAGATGTTGTGTTACCTTGAGCAAATAAACTAGCTGAAGAACATAACACAACAAAAAATAAAAATAATTTAAATAATTTTTTCATCGTCGATTTGTTTTAATTATTTTGCAAAATTCTAACATTAAATCCACATGCACGTTAATAAAAGGTTAATTAAAAAATCTTGGTTAATGAATTAATAGTAAAACGCACTTTATTTTGTGAATATTGCATCGATATAATGTTATATACCTCGTTTATAGCGAAATAGTCAACTGCAATTATATAACAGTTACAAGATGAAAAGTTATAAAAAACACAAAGTGTCTTTCAAAAAAAATTGATTTCATTTATTTCCACAAAAAAACCTTGACTTTAAAAATCAAGGTTTAAACTAAATAATACAAACTTGGTCTATTATTTATTCTTCAAAAAATAATTCAATAAAAACGTTGTAGAACTATCATGTGCATTCACATTTGCCGAGTTTATCTCATCCAGAATTGAATTGGCCAATTGTTTTCCCAATTCAACTCCCCATTGGTCATAACTAAAGATATTCCAAATAATTCCTTGTACAAAAATCTTGTGTTCGTATAATGCCACCAAAGAACCCACTGCTTTTGGAGTCAATTTTTGAATTAAAATAGTGTTAGTTGGTTTGTTTCCACTGAATACTTTGAAAGGTAAAAGGGATTTAGCTTTTTCTGCAGAAAGTCCTTGCTTATCAAATTCTGCTTGGACTTTGGCTTCTGATTTTCCGTGTAATAAAGCTTCCGTTTGTGCAAAAAAGTTGGACATCAATTTGTCGTGATGATCCTCGTTGCCATACAATGGTTTTACGAATCCAATAAAATCTGTTGGGATCAACTTAGTTCCCTGATGAATCAATTGAAAAAAGGCATGTTGTGCATTGGTTCCTGGCTCGCCCCAAATAATGGTTCCTGTTTGATAACCTACTGGATTTCCGTCACGATCAACACTTTTTCCGTTGCTTTCCATAAATCCTTGTTGCAAATAAGGTGCTAATTTTTGCAAATATTGACAGTATGGAATTAATGCTTCACTTTCTGCGCCAAAAAAATTGTTGTACCAAATGCTTAGCAAAGCTAAAATAACTGGCATGTTTTTATCAAAATCCTCGGTTTTGAAATGCTCATCCATTTCGTTGGCTCCAGCCAATAATCCATTATAATTATCAAAACCAACGGCCAAACTTATCGAAAGTCCCACAGCGCTCCAAAGCGAAAATCGTCCTCCAACCCAGTCCCACATTGGAAAAACATTGTCAGGGTTAATTCCAAATTCGGTTACTCGTTGAATATTAGTCGAAACCGCCACAAAATGTTTAGCCACATCTTCTTGCGAAGCTGATTTCAAAAACCATTCTCTGATCGTTTCAGAATTGGTTAAGGTTTCTTGAGTGGTAAACGTTTTAGAAACAATGACAAAAAGTGTTGTTTCAGGATTTAGTTTTTTTATGATTTCGTTTACATGATCACCATCCACATTCGATACAAAATGAACGTTCAAATGGTTTTTATAATATTGCAAAGCTTCAACAACCATAGCTGGGCCAAGGTCTGAACCACCAATTCCGATGTTGACAATATCAGTAAACGGTTTTCCTGTAAATCCTTTTCGTTCGCCGTTTACAATTTCATTGGTAAAACTTTTAATTTTGCTTTTTACTTCATAAACTTCTGGAATTACATTTACTCCATCAACATTAATAGTTGCTGTTTCTTTGGCACGCAAAGCGGTATGTAAAACGGCACGATTTTCGGTTTGATTGATGATGTCTCCATCAAAATATTTTGAAATTGCGTCTTTCAATTGCGTTTCGTTTGCCAATTCAAGCAATAAATCTAGGGTTTCCTGATTGATGATGTTCTTTGAATAATCAATCAAAAAATCATTCCATTGAATATGAAATTGCGAAGTTCTGGTGTTGTCTTTATCAAAAAGTGCCGACATAGAAGCTTTTTGCATTTCCTGAAAATGTTTCTGAAGTTTTTGCCAAGCTAATGTGTTCGTAGGGTTTGTGTTATGTAATGCCATAATTGCTTTTTATTTTAGAAAGTGCAAATTTACATTTTTAGATTGTAAACAAACCAAGCTTTTTAGATCTTTAGATTAAGAAAAAGTAATTATTTCTATTTAAAGGTAGGAAACATAGTCAAACTTTTATTTTAATGGGGAAAACCTACATTTTACAAAAAATCCCGTTATTCGAAATTATATTTTATTATTCGGAATTATTTATATATTTGCAATAGATTTCAAACCAATGAGAATAGTCACTTTTACCAAAATTAAAGACTTTACAGAAAAGCATTCCAATTCCGATGTTGCTTTGAGAGATTGGTATTTTAAAACCAAAAGAAGTGAATGGAACTCTTTAACTGATATAAAACAAACTTTTAACTCTGTTGATTATGTTGGTAAAAATCGGTTTGTGTTCAATATCAAAGGCAATGATTATAGACTTGTTGCCATTATTATTTTCGCTTCAAGCAAAGTGTATATTCGGTTTATTGGCACTCATTCCGAATATGATAAAATAGACTGCTCAAACATTTAGAAACTATGAGAACAATAGAAACAAAAAAAGAATACTTAGCCATAACGAATCGCATCGAGGAATTGTTGGCTCTTGTAGATAACAACACGCCGACAAATGATAAAAACTTTATCGAATTGGATTTGCTTTCAGATTTGGTTGCCGATTATGAAGAAACTATCGAACCTATAAAAGCACCAACACTTGTAGAGGCTATGAAATTGCGGATGTATGAGCGAGGTTTAAATCAAAAACGTTTGTCGGAACTATTGGGTGTTAGCACTTCAAGAGTCAGTGAATATTTGACTGGAAAAAGCGAACCACCGTTGAAAACCGCAAGAGATATTAGTCAAAAACTTGATATTGATCCTATGATTGTATTGGGAGTTTCATTCAGAAACTTATGATTTCCCTTTTATAAATTAGCAACACTATCCAATTCCCATTTCAAAGGTTCGATTTGTTGTTTAAATCGAGGTAGATTTTTCGATTCCATAGGTTGTGAGTTGGGCAATTTCAACCTCAGCGCGTCAACTTGGACTCCGTTTTTCCAAAATCGATAACACACGTGTGGACCTGTGGCTAATCCTGTGCTTCCAACTTTACCGATAACACTTCCTTGCGTCACTCTTTGACCTCTTCGAACCAAAATTCGAGACATGTGTAAGTATTGAGTCGAATAAGTTCTGTCGTGTTTTACTTTTACAAAATTCCCGTTTCCAGCGGTATAACCCGTTTGCTC
>CAMCTL010000251.1 GCA_945878515.1 Flavobacterium psychrophilum
TTTAATTTCAAACCTTGCAATTGCAGGTTTTGCAACACAAGTTGCGAATCAATCTCGGCAACTGTTGTCAAAGTATCTACTTTGAAATCTAAATTCTCTAATGTAAAATCCATAGTAATTAAAATTTATTTGGGTTAAAAACTTTTATGAAAACTGCCATCCGAAAAAATTATTTTGCTCGTTTAATACTTTTATAAATTTTATAACATTGGTAGTTTTCTGATAACGTTGCTGCTGAATATTGTTCGTTTTTTAGACCAATTTGTGGGAATTAAAAAGATTTGTAAAGAATTAATGATATATTTGGAAACAAATAAAGTCGGATGTCGTCAGGCCTTTAAGCTAGTTACGGGCAATTCTAACAGCACCATCTAAAAATGAAAGATTACCTTAATAAAATAACCCAACTTATTGAAAACTTAGACAATGAGACTTTAGTAGCATTAGAAAGAGTTAGCAAATCAAAGATTTTTCAAAAGGGTGACTTCTTATTGAAAGCTGACAGCGTTTGTAGCAAAAGTTATTGGGTAGAAAGTGGAATTATACGAAAGTTTTATTTGTATAACGACAGAGAAATCACAACTGAATTTTATTTTAAAGACGACTTAGCAACATCTTATGACAGCTATACACTGCAAAAGCCAAGTCGTGAATATATTCAAGCTCTTACAGATACAATTGTAAATGTAACTGATTATACAGATTTCCTGCATATAAAAACAAAGCATTCACAGTTACAAGAGCTTGATTTTCTCATGACTGAATACTACGTTTTATGGCTTGAAGAAAAGGTGTTTGAACTTCATACGCAGAATGCAACTCAACGCTATGAAACTTTATTGAAAAAATCTCCTCACATCATTCAACAAGTTAAACTAAGTCAAATTGCTTCTTATCTCAACATCTCTATTGAAACATTGAGCCGAATTAGAGCTAAAATCTAATTATTTGACCTAACGTCAAATGTTTTGTTTTTATACTTCTTGACCTTTGCCGAAAGTTTAAAAAATGAATCAAAGAATAATTGGATTTGACTTGGCAAGAGCTTATGCCATTCTAGGTATGTTTATAGTGAACTTTAATATGATATTCGGTTCCTATAACGATAAAAGTGTAGTAGGACAATTTTTATCACTGTTTAGTGGTAACTCAAGTACGGTTTTCGTAATACTGGCAGGAATGGGCATTGCTCTTATGACAAACCGAAGCGAATATACCGTTGTAGAAAAGAATAAACTTCGACATATCATACTAAAAAGAGCTGCCTTTTTATTCATTATGGGACTTCTATTAAGTATCGTTTGGCCTGCCGATATTTTGCATTTTTATGGTTGCTATATGGTTATAATTTCTTTTTTAGTATTCCTTGAAAAGAAATACTTACTGTTGCTTGCATTTTTGTCTGTTTTAATTTTTCATGTATTAGTTTTTATAGTTCCTTATGAAACAGGTTGGAATCTTGACAAATTTCAATACATTGATTTTTATACAATATATGGGTTTATTAGAAACACATTTTATAATGGTTGGAACTCAATATTTCCTTGGATAGGTTACTTTCTTTTTGGAATGTATCTAGGCAGACTAAACTGGACAGACATAAAAATTCAGCGTAAAATGTTTCTTATTGGCTTAACGCTATACTTGGCAATTACTTTAATCCAATTTATATCGCAACAGTTTTCTATTTCTGAAGAATTGAAATTATTTATAAATGCTGATTACCTTCCACCATTTTTACCATTCATTCTGGGTACTTCTGGGTTTAGTTTAATGATAATTTCAGGATTTATGTATTTAGGCGACAAAGTAGGAGAAAACAAACTTGCAAAAAGCTTCGCATCAACAGGCCAAATGACTTTAACGCATTATGTATCTCATATTCTAATAGGAATGTTATTGTTTTCAATACTTAATAATAACAAATCTGAATTTGTTATTCAACCTGTTAAACCTATTTATATATTACTTTTGTCAATTACCTATTTTGTTTTAAGCTATTATTTTAGCAAACAGTGGGTACTTTACTTTAAAAACGGACCACTTGAAACACTTATGCGTAAAGTATCTAGGTAACAGAAAAATATCGATGAAGTAAGAGATTTCGAAGAATCTAGTTACTGTAACAAATCAATGGTATAAACATCTTTAATTTAAAATTACAATAAATGAAAAAAACATCTTTTATTTCCGCTTTCTTAATCATCTGTACTTTTTTTGCAACAACTGCAAAAGCACAAACAAACCCGAACAACATCACAATAGGAGTTATTGATAGTGTTGATTCTAAAATCTTAAATGAAAAACGTAGAGTTTTAATCCACGTTCCCAAAGGAGAGAACAAAAAATTTCCTGTACTTTATGTATTAGATGGCGACGACCATTTTGAAGCCTTGGTAGGAATGATAAAACGATTAAACTCAACAGATAATTGCCCCGAAATGATTATCGTAGGTATTTCAAATGCAAATAGAAACCGATCAAGAGATTTGACGCATACAAAAGCAGATGACCCTCGATTTAACTTAAGGAACACAGGTGGGGGCGAAAAATTTATGGGGTTTATAGAAAAGGAATTGATTCCATTAATAGAAACACGATATGCAACGGCAGCCTATCGAATATTTATAGGCCATTCGGCTGGAGGTTTGCTTGTAATGAACACTTTATTAAAACAAAACGACCTTTTTAATGCCTATGTTGCCATTGACCCAGGAATGTTACACGACAATAAAAAGTTATTACAAGAATCAAAAAAGATATTAGCAGAAAAATCTTTTGCAAATAAATCTTTGTTTTTAGCCATTGCCAATTCTGTTGGAGAAGACATCGACATTAGTAAAATTCGGAAAGATGAAAATTTTAATTCAATGATTATTCGCCCCATTTTAGAAACTCAAGAAGTACTAAGCACTACCAGCAAATCTAACCAATTAAATTTTGACACTAAGTATTACGGCAACGATGACCACCGCTCGGTAGCTTTTTTGGCAGAATATGATGCCATTCGTTTCTTCTTCAAAGATTACAAATTTGTGACGAAAGATGCTTATACAACAGATGCAAACGCAAAATTAAGTTCTATTTTAGAAACACATTATAAAAAGGTGTCTACCCAATTAGGCTATAAAATTAATCCAGACGAAAATTTGGTAAATGATGCTGGTTATGCAGCATTAGGAGCTAAACAGCTCGACAAAGCTGGTGACTTATTCAAATTGAATGTATTGAATTTTCCAAAAAGCTCAAACGCTTTTGACTC
>CAMCTL010000252.1 GCA_945878515.1 Flavobacterium psychrophilum
ATTTCGTTACCAGTAAGTCCAGCAAAATCTCTAGTAATTTTATACAATTCGAATGCTTGGTCTGAATTGGTTTGGTAAAAAGATTTGGCATTAATACTAAATTTCAGTCCTTCCATTTCTTCCAAAATGTAATCTCTTCCTTTGTATAATTTAATGTTTTGATCGTATAAAGTATCGTTGGCCTTACTATTGACCACATATTGCAGCGAAGTAATTTGCGGAAATTTCTCGTAAATATGGTCGAGAAGTAACTCTCTATTGGCTTTATCATTTTCGAAAAACTGAATCAAAACCATAATTTCACCTGTCGAAGCAGTCCGCATCATCAAAGTTCTAAGCAAACCTTCGTGATTTCTTGGATTGAAAAAAGTAAGGTTATTTTCATTGGCAAAAGCTCTGATTTCATTGCGAATAGCATTTGATGGATCTTCCTGCAAATGACATTTATTGATGTCCAAAATTTTGTCCCACATTTTAGGAATATGAAAACCTAAGGCATTTCTGTTTCCCAAATCCTCGGTACTATCAATTTCTTTTTCGGTCAACCAACGGCTGTTTGAAAACGAGAATTCCATTTTGTTTCTGTAAAAAAATTGTTTTTCCGAACCTAAAATCGGTTCAAATTCTGGAAGTGCTATTTTTCCAATACGTTGCAAATGATTTTTGACCTCGTTTTGCTTGTAAAATAATTGCTGGCTATAATTCATACTCTGCCATTTGCAACCGCCACAAACGCCAAAATGTTCGCAAATGGGTTCGATTCTGTGTTCTGAGAATTCGTGAAATTTAACTGCTTTTCCTTCGTAATAAGCTTTGCGCTTTTTGAAAGTTTGCACATCAACTACATCACCTGGAACCACATTCGGAATAAAAATTACTTTTCCATCTGGGGCTTTCGCCACCGAAACGCCTTTTGCACCAGCATCAAGGACTTTTATATGATCAAAAACGATCTTGTCTGTATTTTTCTTTGCCATAGCGCAAAAATAAGGCTTTGGATGGTTTTATAAATTCAAATTGAGAAATATTTTTGAAAACTTGTTATCAAGTTGAAAATAGCATAGAAATGATTTACGACTATTTCCGTTTAATCAATTCGTAATTAACAATAGTCAAGCAATAAAAAATCGAATCGGAAGCAATTTTTCCGAGAATGATTCCCATAAAATAATTTCCAGTTAAAATTGGCATCCAATACATGCAAAACGGACGAATGAAAAAGAAATCCAAAATGGCTGGATAACCAAATTCCAGTAGTAAATTCTGAATCAGCACAAGGATTTGTGTCAAAGTCGTTTTTTTATCCAAAAACCTATTGGCTTTGAGCAGTTTCTGATAACTTATAAATAAAATGACACAATAAAATGCAAAGTATTCAGCAAAAGTAATTAAAAAGGCTGTTGTCAATCCATCAAATATTCTACTTAACTGTGAACCAGCCAATGCTGCAGTTGTGGCTCCAATTTCGGCATATTTGTATCGATCAAACCATTCCTTGAAATCGTATTTATGGAACATTTTTGATTTCTATATTACCCAACGATTTATCAATTTAGAGATTATTTAAAAACTCAGTTAAAATTAAAGATCATTGAATTATTTTTTCGATTCGTTGACCAATCGTTTTAAAATAGCCCATTGTTTAAGTGCGTCTCTTGCTTCAACTGCTGGATAACCTAGCATCGTTTTTCCAGCCTCAATATCAGCAACAACACCTGAACCTGCGCCAACAATAGCGCCATCGCCAATAGTGGTATGGTCTTTTATAGAAGCGCTTCCGCCAATGATAACGCCGTTTCCTAAGGTTACCGAACCCGCTAAACCAGAATTTCCTGCCATTATACAAAATTTCCCCAATCTACTGTTGTGTCCAATTTGAACTAAATTATCAATCTTGCATCCATCGCCTAAAACGGTAGAACTAAATTTTCCTCTATCAACACAAGAATTTGCACCAATTTCGACATTATTTCCAAGAATTACATTGCCAATTTGTGGAATTTTGACCAAGCCTCTCTCAGGGCAAGGACGAAATCCAAAACCATCGGCACCAATTGTGGCATTAGGGTGAATGATACAATTATTACCCAAATGACAGCGTTCACGAACCACAGCCCCCGACCAAATTATGGTGTTTTTCCCAATTGTACATTCGTCCAGAATGGTAACATTGGGATAAATTGTCACGTTTTCGCCAAGTTGAACCTTCGGGCCAATATAACTTCCGGCGCCAATTCGAGTTCCGTTTCCTATCATTGCTGTGGCGTCTATTACTGCAGTTGGATGAATTTCTTTATGGAATAATGGAGTAGGTGGAGCGAAAAGTTCTAAAACTTGCGACATAGCCAAGTCTGCATTTTTTACTTTGATAAAAGCCCTATTTTCACCAGGTTCTATCGAAATATCTTCATTAACAACCGCAGCACAAGCTTTGGATGTTTGCCAAAATTTTTCGTATTTTTTATTTCCGATAAAAGAAATTTCGGAGGAATTCGCCAGTTCTAATTGTTCAGGAGCTATAATTTTTGTGTCTGTAGTACCAACAATTGTACCTTTTAAAACTTCGTTAATTTCTTGGATGGAATAGGATTTCATTGCTTTTCGGTTTAGGATATATTTATCAAATAAAATGAATTTGTGATGAAATTCCTAATTAATTATATAAAACCTAGTCATATTTGAACAATTTAATAACATTTGAGCCGTATATAATTTATAAAATTCAATTAATAAAAAGACCTAACCCGTTTATAAAACCTGTTAGGTCTGAAATTCCATCTAAAAGATGTCTTTATTTATACAATGTTTTATAATATTCATCAACCATTCTAGCGGAATCAAAATACGGAACAACTTGTTTCATACTTGTTTCTACCAAATCCCACCATTTTTTTGGAGTATCATAATATAAAGGAAGAATTTCGTTTTCAAGCATTTCGTATAGATTTTGTAAATCTAATTCATCTTGTTCATGCGTTGGTAAATTATGATCGACAATTGGGAGTACAAAAGAATTCTGTGTCTCGTTCAAATCTTTAAATTCCCGAACCCAGCCATCATTGGTCGAAAAATTCACAGCGCCGTTCATTGCCGCCGTCATTCCTGAAGTTCCCGAGGCTTCTCTGGTAACTCTTGGATTGTTCAACCAAACATCGGCACCTTCTTTCAACTGACGTGATAATTTCAATTCATGTCCGGTCAGAACCGCCATATTTTTGATGTTTTTACTGATATGAGTGAG
>CAMCTL010000253.1 GCA_945878515.1 Flavobacterium psychrophilum
ATAAAATAAAAATATGAATAACAAGGAAGGCAATAATAATAAAAGCGGCGGTAGGGCAAACAGTTCTAGACCAAGCTCCAATAAGCCACAACCTGCCATGCAAAAAAGGGCGCAAGGTCCCAAAAAAGTAAAACCAACGACTAAAGCAGCTGTGGTTGCCACCGACAAAGTGGAGAAAAAACCAAATCAAGCTCCTAAAAGACCTAAAGTAAAAGACGAAATTCGTTTGAACAAATACATTTCTAATTCTGGTGTTTGTTCTCGTCGTGATGCTGATATTTATATCCAATCTGGAAACGTAAAAGTAAATGGAATTCCTGTAACCGAAATGGGATATATGGTAAAACCAACCGACGTAGTCAATTTTGATGGAGCGGTTTTAACTCCAGAAAAAAAAGTTTACATCTTACTGAACAAACCAAAAAACTTTACAACCGCACTTGACGAAGGTCAGGAATACCGCAATGTTTTGGAATTGGTAAAAGGTTCAACCACAGCGAAAATTGGCGCTGTCGGAAGAATGGACAAGAATACCACTGGTTTGTTGCTGTTTACGAATGATACGGATATGATTCGTAAGTTTACTTTACCAACAAACAAATCATCAAAAATCTACCAAGTTTCTTTGGATAAAAACCTGAAATTTGAGGATTTAGAAAAAATACAAAAAGGACTGGTTCTAGACGGACACCGCGTATTTGTGGAAGAAGTGAGCTATATCGAAGGAGAAGCAAAAAGCGAAATAGGTCTGAAACTAAGATCTTCAAACGTGAAAGTGGTTCGTTCTATCTTCGAAAACTTTAGTTACGATGTTTTGAGAATCGACAGAGTTGCTTTTGCAGGTTTAACCAAAAAGAATTTGCCACGAGGAAACTGGAGATTGCTTACCGAGCAGGAAATTATTAATTTGAAAAACGTTTAAAGTTTGATTAACTTATTTTTAAAACTCCTGCTATAAATTTATAGAAGGAGTTTTTGTTTTAAAAAAACTGACTGCAACAAATAATAACCTACACTTCATAAATGCTTTAGGAACTTCAACAACAACACTCTTGAACAAACTTGTTAATGTATGATGAAGTTGAAGCACACTGTCTTATAAAACTAAGAATAAAAAAACAGAAACCAATTAATTGATGAAAGGGAAGCAATCAACAAACGATTGTAAGTAAGAAACTTTCGAACAATTACGCGGTTTGCATCAGAGAGTTACTTCCCTCAAAGCACCTGACAATTGGATATTTATGAAATCTGTAAAAAGCTGAATACTAAATTTATATTCATGTTGCAGAAATTCTAGAAATAAGAGGTTGACTAATTTTGTTTTTGCAGATTTATAAACATTAACTGTCAAAAAACATTTGTAGTTGAAAAAAAATAATAGCTTTACAACTCTAAACAAACTTTATATTATGAAAAATGTATTTTCGTCTTTGAACGTCATTCTATTATCGTTGCTTTTTCTAAACTGCAAGTCAGAAAAAAAAGTCCAAGACTTTAAAGCAATAACTGATTCGTATTTTGAAGGAAAAAATGAGTTGAGTCCTTTGGAAGCAACATTAAATGGTCAAAACAAATACAATGACCAGCTAGTTTTTGAGATGACTGATTCTTTCCGGAAAAAGAAAAAATCTTTTTTTGAGAAATATTTAACCGATTTAAAAAGTATTGATAGCACACAACTTTCAATCGAAGAAAAAAACAGTTATGATATTATTAAATGGGAAGCGGAAAACGGAATTTCATTGTTAGAACAAAATGCGAACTTAATGCCCATCAACCAAATGGACGGAACACATTTAACGATGGGGCAATTTGCAAGTGCCGAGAGTGCTCAACCATTTAAAACAGAAAAAGATTATCAGAACTTCTTGAAAAGAATAGATTTATATGCTGTTTGGATTGACTCAGCGATGGTGTATATGAAAAAAGGAATTCAAGAAAAAGTAGTTTTGCCAAAGTCCTTAACCGTCAAAATTATTCCACAATTTGAAGAAATTATTACTCCAAAAGTAGAAGACAACCTCTTTTATTCCAGTTGTAAAAAATTTCCAGCCGATTTTAGCGAAGAACAAAAAAATAATTTTTCTAAACAATATGCAACTGCAATTTCCGAAAAATTAATGCCTCAATTCCAAAAAATTATAACTTTTATGAAAACGGAATACCTACCAGCTTCAAGAACTACAAGCGGAATAGGAAGCTTAAAAGGCGGAAATGATTTATATAAAGTATATGTAAAACAGCAAACAACGACAGATAAGACTCCAGACGAAATTCATCAATTAGGATTGAACGAAGTCGCGCGAATTAGAACTGAAATGGAAAAGGTTAAAGATCAAATTGGGTTTAAAGGAAGTATTTTAGAATTTTTTGACCACGTTAGAAACAAAAAAGAATTGATGCCTTTCAAAAAACCCGAAGAAGTAATCGCCAATTTCGAAAAAATTAACCAAATAATTAAACCAAACGTTAACAAACTTTTTTCGTTACAACCCAAAACGCCATTCAGAGTAAAAAGAACAGAAGCTTTTAGAGAAAATACAGCTAGTGCAGAATACATGCAGGGCTCAGTGGACGGAACAAGGCCTGGCACTTTTTATGTTCCCATTCCAGATGTTGCTAAGTATAATTACTATGGTGATGAAGATTTATTTTTGCACGAAGCCATACCAGGACATCATTTTCAAATTTCTTTGCAACAAGAAAACAAAGCTTTACCTGATTTCAGAAAATACAATTGGTTTGGCGCTTATGGCGAAGGTTGGGCTTTGTACACAGAAAGTTTAGGTAAAGAGTTAGGGTTATATACAGATCCTTATCAATATTTTGGGATGTTGGGAAATGAAATGCACCGTGCAATTCGTTTGGTAGTTGATACAGGATTACATACAAAAGGCTGGGCACGCGAACAAGCTATTCAATATTCTCTAGACAATGAAGCTGAGAGCGAAGCAAGTATAATTGCAGAGATAGAACGCTATATGGCAATTCCTGGTCAAGCATTATCGTATAAAATAGGACAATTAAAAATAGTAGAATTACGCAAAAAAGCAGAAACCAAAATGGGAACGAAATTTGATATCAAAAAGTTTCACGAAAAAGTTTTGGAATCTGGTGTAATGCCATTAGCCCTGCTAGAAATGAAAATCGACAACTGGATAAATTCCAAATAATTAAAATAAATCTATAAAGCACTCAGAAACGGGTGCTTTTTCATTTCCAATTCAAAGCTTTCA
>CAMCTL010000254.1 GCA_945878515.1 Flavobacterium psychrophilum
TATAACTTCTAAAACTCTTAAATAATTTTTTACTATATTTGACATAAATATTGGTTTGTTTTGCGACTTCAAGATACTGAATTTCAGTATCTTGACCAATATTTATCCGATTTATTTTACTTTAAATAATTACACCCAACGGGTTATTATATTAAATTTGTGAACTTTGATAATCTAAAACATTTAAAAATGCAAATTAAAAGACATATACCAAATATGATCACATTACTGAATCTTTTTTGTGGTTGTATTGCCCTAGTTTTTGTATCTGAATTGAATTTTGAAATGGCTTTCTTTTTTGTGGGTCTTGGTATTTTTCTAGATTTTTTCGATGGTTTTTTTGCTAGATTGTTCAAAGTGGCTGGTCCTTTGGGTTTGCAATTGGATTCTCTTGCCGATATGGTCACCAGTGGAATTGTCCCTGGTTTTGTGATGTTTTGCATGCTCAAACAAGCTCAAAATCCAGCAGATGCAAATCAGATTATACCTTATTTAGGATATATCATTACTTTGGGTTCTTGTTATAGATTGGCTAATTTTAATATTGACACCCGTCAAACCGATTCGTTTATTGGTCTGCCAACACCCGCTAATGCTTTATTTATCTTGAGTTTGCCTTTGGTTATAAAATATTTCGATTCGTTGATGGTTTTTGATATTTTAACCAATCAATGGTTTTTGCTAGCGATTGCTTTATTCAGTGCTTATATCTTAAATGCTGAGATTCCTTTGTTTTCCCTTAAAATAAAAGATTTTACATTCAAGAAGAATGCAATTCAAATTGTCTTTTTAAGTTTGTGTATTTTATTATTGGTGTTCTTTCAATATTTAGCCATTCCTTTAGTAATTGTTACCTATGTTTTGTTGTCCATTATCAACAACAAATTCCTTAAAAAGTAGGTTTGCTAAATGAAACGGAAAATAACCCGAACCACAATCAGACGAAAACCCCGAAAAAAAACGTCCTTTTTCTCTGGAAAGGTTTGCAGTTATTCGATAATTGGATTTTTTATACTTCTGTTTCTTGGAGTAAGTTATCATTATCGAGACGGATTATTGTATTATTTGGGTTTTAAATCCTATAAATTAAAGTATGAACAAGCCGAAGCCAAACGGATTTCGGATATTCGAAATTATCAAGTTTTAGAAAAACACAAAGGCAAAGCAATTGGACTAGACCTATCAGAATATCAAGGGAAAATTGATTGGGATTTGGTTGAAAACATAGAAAGTAAATATCAAATTGAGTTTGTTTTTGTTCGTGCTACCGCTGGAAATGATAGAGAAGACAGTCGATTTGAAGAAAATTGGCTCGGCGCCAAAAAAAGAAAAATGATTCGTGGTGCTTATCATTATTATCGTCCAAACGAAAATTCATTGGAGCAGGCAAAACTTTTTATCAAAACAGTTCGTCTAAGAAAAGGTGATTTACCTCCAGTTTTAGATATTGAAAAACTCCCAAAAGAACAATCTTTAGACAGTTTGAAAATAGGTTTAAGGCGTTGGTTAAAAGCTGTTGAGGCTCATTATAAAGTGAAACCGATTATTTATACTGGCGAGAAATATTATGATGATTTCTTAAAAGAAGACTTCTCGGATTACCTTTTTTGGATTGCCAATTATAATTTTTATCGAGAAAAAATCGAAGACGATTGGTTGTTTTGGCAATTCACTGAAAAAGCATCGGTAATCGGAATCAATGGCAATGTAGATGTCAATATTTTTAATGGCGATGCCGAGCAGTTGCGGTTTATAACTATTGAGTAGTTATTTATTCCTCAAGATCATAAAGTTTACAAAACCAAAAAACAATATAAATCCAATCATAAAAATCACCGATTTTGGATTGGCAAAATTGATAGTTGTTCCCATCCATTCTACCTTTTTTGGTACAAAAAGTCGTTTGTCTTCTTTGTTAAAATAAATTAAACCTCCAAATTTCCAGTTGTTAGGGTTCTTTTTCCATCTTTCAGATGTATCATTGTCGGGATCATTGTCTCTCCAATCTTCGGTTTTTTTGTTTGGATTCATTGTTCACTAATTTTAGTTGTTTTTCAAACTGATCAATAAAAAACTGATTACTCTTTTAAAAATCCAACTTCTTCTTCCGCAACTCAAAATTCTGACCCAAATATACCCTTCGAACCATTTCGTCTTCCACCAATTCTTCGGGTTTTCCTTCTTTCAAGATTCCCCCTTCAAACATTAAGTAAGTTTTGTCGGTAATGGCTAAGGTTTCTTGAACGTTATGGTCGGTAATTAGAATACCAATATTTTTATTCTTTAATTTCGCTACAATTCTCTGAATGTCTTCTACCGCAACGGGGTCAACACCTGCAAAGGGCTCATCAAGTAGAATGAATTTTGGATCTGTAGCCAAACATCGAGCAATTTCGGTACGACGGCGCTCGCCTCCAGAAAGTAAATCGCCACGATTGGTCCGAATGTGTCCCAAGCCAAATTCCTCGATTAAGCTTTCCATTTTTTGTTCTTGGGCTGCTTTAGAAAGTTTTTTAGTGAGCTGTAAAACGCTCAAAATATTATCTTCGACACTTAGTTTTCTAAAAACCGAAGCTTCTTGAGCCAAATATCCAATGCCTTGTTGGGCCCTTTTGTACATTGGAAATTCAGTAATATTCAGATCATCAAGGTAAATATTTCCCTTATTGGGTTTAACCAATCCTACAATCATATAAAAAGAAGTGGTTTTTCCGGCACCATTAGGACCTAAAAGCCCAACAATTTCGCCTTGATTCACTTCCACCGAAACGCCTTTTACAACACTTCGTCCTTTATATGTTTTAACTAGATTTTCAGCTCTTAATTTCATTTTATGCTCGATTTATTTTAGCATCTCTGCTGGTATTCAAAATTCAAAACTCCAAACAGTCATCCTGAGCTAGTCGAATGACAACTCCAAACTGTCATCCTGAGCCTGTCGAAGGACAACCTTCAACTGTCATCCTGAGCTTGTCGAAGGACAACTCCTAACCTCTAACCTCTAACTTTTCATTCCTAATTTTCCTTTTATAAACAATAGAAGAAATTATCACACTCAACTCAAAAATTACCAGCATTGGAATGGCGACAATAGTTTGACTTACAACATCGGGCGGAGTTACAATTGCAGCTACAATTAGTACAATTACAATAGCATATTTTCGGTATTTTC
>CAMCTL010000255.1 GCA_945878515.1 Flavobacterium psychrophilum
CGGCTTGAGTCATTTTCTATGTTTTATTGTTTGTGGTTTGTCGTTTATGGTTTGTTTATTGTCCTTTTATAACCACAAACCAAACTGTAAAACTATTTAAAATAGGTTTTGTTAATCAAATAAAAGTCAGCAAGAACAATTGCTGCCATAGCCTCTACAATGGGAACCGCACGGGGAACAACACAAGGATCGTGACGCCCTTTTCCTTGCATTTCGGTAATGTTTCCTTGATTGTCTAAAGAATCTTGTTTTTGCATAATCGTTGCGACAGGTTTGAAAGCTACTCGGAAATAAATATCCATTCCGTTGCTAATTCCACCTTGAATTCCACCAGAAAGATTGGTTTTTGTGGTTCCATCAGGATTATATAAATCATTGTGTTCGCTTCCTTTCATTTTTGACCCATCAAATCCGCTTCCAAATTCAAACCCTTTTACGGCATTTATAGAAAGCATGGCTTTGCCCAATTCGGCATGTAATTTATCAAAAACAGGTTCTCCCAAACCTATTGGAACATTTTGAATCACACAAGAAATAGTTCCGCCAACTGTATCTCCTTGTTTTTTTATTACTTTTATATACTCTTCCATTTTTGCAGCCGATTCTTCATCTGGGCAACGAACTGGATTGCTTTCTGTTTTGGAAAAGTCTAATTCTTGATATGGTTTATCTAAAAATATTGAACCAACAGAGGATACAAAAGCATTGATTTTTATCTCCGATAACATTTGTTTTGCAATTGCTCCAGCAACAACTCTACTAGCCGTTTCTCGAGCGGAACTTCGCCCACCGCCGCGATAATCGCGAACGCCATATTTTTTTTCATAGACATAATCGGCGTGGCTGGGTCTATAATTGTCTTTTATATGAGAATAATCATCTGATTTTTGATTGGTATTTGGGATAACAAAACCGATAGGTGTTCCCGTAGTTTTACCTTCAAAAATTCCAGATAAAAATTGTACATCATCCGGTTCTTTGCGCTGGGTAACAATGGCAGATTGTCCGGGTTTCCTGCGTGACATTTCAATTTGAATTGCCTCAAAATCTAATGCAATTCCTGACGGACATCCGTCTATTATTCCGCCTAAAGCTTCGCCGTGAGATTCACCAAATGTTGATATTCTAAAAAGAGTTCCGTAGCTATTTCCTGCCATTATAATAAGTTTTGAACAAATATAATATTTTAGTTCAAAGTTCAAAAGTTTACGGAACGAAGTTTTAAAAAGCAATTTAGAATCCAATGATTCTTATACCTTAATTTAACTATACTAATTATCCTTAAGATGAATAAAAGGATAAAAAATTATCCCAAAAAAAACTTTACATTGGTACATAATTTTTCTTAGTAACAGTTGTTATATATTTGTAAAAACAAAAAAGATAAAAATCTATGAAAAAAATTGTTTTAATGTTGGCACTTTTTTGTGCTAGTCAATTTGTAAATGCTCAAGAAATTGGTTTCCGTTTAGGAGATGTAACTGGTGGTAGTGCTGCTGTAGATGGAGTTTTCAAACTTGGAAAATTTAGCCGAGTTCACGCTGACCTTTCATTTGGAAATTCAGGCGTTGGCATTGAAGCCCTTTGGGATTTTTTATATAAACCTGTAGATGGCGACACTTTAAAATGGTACGTTGGCGCTGGTCCATCTTTACTTTTTGGAACTCCTGACCCATTTATAGGAGCTAGCGGCGAAATTGGTTTAGAATACCGTTTTGAAGAAGTTCCAATTGTTATAGGTCTAGATTGGAGACCGACCTTGTGGATATTGGAAGATACTGAATTTCGTACAGGTGGCTTTGGTTTTAATGCTAGATATATTTTTTAGAAAATAAAATTTTTTAAAAATGAGGTTAAGTACGTTTATTAAACCATTTTATTTGATGATAATTTCTTTTTTTGAATTAATTTTTACCACACAATAAGGAGTTGTAATTTCTTCCGTAACCATTGCAATTTTTTCTGGAGCAGTTTCTTTAATAGTAATAATTACATTTTTTTCAGTTTCAACAACAGATTCAATCTCAATTTTATGTCCTCCAGAAGTTTTTTCGCCCATATTCAACACCACAAAATTTGAAGTTTGGATGTCGCTTGGGTGGATTTTGCGTTTTAATTTTTCGTCATTTTGCAACATAGCTATTTCATTTTCTTCAGATAAAACTTCAAAAAAACGAATGTTAGCGCCACCATCAGTTTGTTCCGTCAAAACTTCATATAACGAATTTGATTTTGATTTTTTTGAGGTGGTAGCAGCGCAAGAAACCAAAATGAAAGTTAAAATAAATGGAAGTACTTTCTTCATAAAAATTTATTTATTGCTCTAATATATAGCTCTTCATATAAAGGTAGAATTTTTTCTATATCAAATTGACTTGCAACTGAAAATGCATTTTCTTTAAAGTTATTCAATATAGTGTCGTCTTTCAATATTTTTAATGCATTTTCAGCCATTTCATCAATATTACCAATTTCACTCAAATAACCTGAAATCCCATCTAAATTAACTTCTGGCAAACCTCCAGAATTGCTAGAAATCACAGGAACGCCCCACGCCATTGCTTCTAGAGCGGCAAGGCCAAAACTTTCTGTTTGTGACGGCAGTAAAAACAAATCGGTATAACTCAATATTTTGTCAATTTCACTACTGTTTCCAAAGAATATCACTTTGTCTTGGATACCCAATTCCTGGCATAAATATTCTGCCTTTGCTTTTTCTGGACCGTCTCCTACCATCATCAATTTTGCTGGGATTTCTTGCTGAATTTTATCAAAAATTTTGATGATATCAGGTATTCGTTTTACTTTTCTAAAATTACTAATGTGTGTTATTATCCTTTCATTTTCATTGGCCATTACTGATCGTCGGCAAGAAATACTTGGATCAACGGTGTTTTTGTTCAATTCGATAAAATTGGGAATTACCTGAATTTCATTTTTGATTTTGAATAGTTTAAGTGTGTCTTCTTTCAAACTTTGAGAAACCGAAGTAACAAAATCAGATTTATTGATACTAAAAGTCACCGCAGTTTTATAGAAAGGATGATTGCCTACCAAGGTAATATCCGTGCCGTGAAGTGTGGTAACCATCGGGAGATTGATGCCTTTTTCTTTGAGCATTTGCTTTGCCATATACCCTGCATAAGCATGAGGAATAGC
>CAMCTL010000256.1 GCA_945878515.1 Flavobacterium psychrophilum
TTTCAATTATTGGGAATTCAATTTAAATATTATCAAGTCAACAGTGTCAATGGCAATTTCAATTTCAATGGCAATTTCAATTATTGGGAATTCAATTTAAATATTATCAAGTCAACAGTGTCAATGGCAATTTCAATTTCAAAAATCAAATTCAATTTATATATTATCAAGTCAATAGTGTCAATGGCAATTTCAATTTCAAAAATCAAATTCAATTTATATATTATCAAGGCAACAGTGTCAATGGCAATGGCAATTTCAATTATTGGGAATTCAATTTAAATATTATCAAGTCAACAGTGTCAATGGCAATTTCAATTATTGGGAATTCAATTTAAATATTATCAAACGAACCGTTGTACTAAAGTTCCGTTCAACAGGATTTTATCTCATTTATTTAATATGTTTCATAGGTACTCGATGATTATAGTTCATTGTTGGTAATTCGCATGCAACGAAGCTTTTGTTAGTAGGTTATTTTTGAAACATAATTTCTCTTTTCACGATTTCGTTCAGTTCTTTTGCTTTATTTAGCGTCATAAAATGTCCGCCTTTTTTTATTTTTATTTGACAATTTATAAAACTAATTGGCAAAATTCTGTCCTTTGTTCCGTGAATATGAATAAGATTTTGATGTATTGTTTCGTTTTTCCAGTTCACAATTTTGTCTATCGCCCATTTTAGGAAATTTTCGTCAGTATCTTTTAATATTTCAGCCAATATGATCTTTTCACTTATATGTTCTGTTCCAAAAAACCAAAAACTGAAAATGTTCGGAATTTTCATAAGTTTGGAAGGCAGTAATTTATGAAGTTTTAGTTTTCCAGCAATTCTGTAATAATAAGGAATTTCAGACTTAGTTTTGGCAGAAGCTATTAAAATTATTTTTTCTGTTTCTATAATTTTAGCAATTTCAGTTGCAATAATTCCACCAAATGAAAGTCCGATTAAAATTGGTTTTTGATGTTTTATTTGTTCAGTTAATTTCTTTGAGTAACTTTCTATATTTTCGTTTTTGTTCGGTAAAATCCATTCCACAAAAGTTGCGTTATTTTCGGAAAAATCCATCTTCTGAAAAACTCTTTTGTCAGCTCCTAAACCACTAAAAATATAAACATTTTTCATTTTTCTATTTTAGATTTTCTCTATCTGCGGAATTTTGGTCATAACTTAGAAAATAGACCTAGTATAAATAGCTTCTGATTGTTAAATTCCTTATTGTCCAAAGTTTATATCGCCTGCTCTGAATGACCATTGCATGTGTTTGTCAATATCTTGTCGCAAAAGCATATTGAGTTGTGCAGCATGATGTTGCGTATGTCGCATGTTGTACAGTAGCATTTCCAAAATTGGGTAATCCATATCATTTTGCTCGTCTCCTTCTTTAAACCTTTCATTTAATTTTTCATCTGTTAGCTCAGCAACCAATTGCTGGCATTTTTCGCGACTTTGTTTAAGATTTGCCACTATTTCTTGTTTACTATAAATCTTATCAGGTATCAAATCGTCTATGGCTTCATTTGGTATGTCCTTTGGCTCTTTTTGACTAAAAGAAAGCTTTGGTGCAAAATTGCTTGGCGGAAATGTTGTATAGTAGTCCAAAAAAATTGTACTATGAAAAGCAATATAATAAAATCGTTTGTGAGTCGCAAAATAGTCGTCAGGACAATTGATGATGGCATTTGTTAGCATATCAATACTTGCTCCTAATTGATTCCACAATATTTCTTTAACTGATTTTATCATCATTCTCAAATTGTTGCGTGCTTACGGCCCAATAATTCCCTGCAAAATCGAAGAACGAACCTCTTGTGTCTGGGTCGCCTGGTTTGTTTATTGGTTTTTCAATGATCTCACAACCGTTTTCAATCGCTTTATCAAAAGTCTCGAAAACATCTGGTACGTAAATATGAAGTACAGTCTTGTTTGCTTCATATTTGTCTGTGCTGTTGCTAATCATAAGCACCGAGTCGTCTAGCTGTAATTCAATATGAGCAATTTTTCCGTTTTCGTGGTCAAATCGCCTTAATGTTTTAGCGTCAAAAATTACAGTCAGCAAGTCTACTAATTTTTGAGCATTGTCAACAATGAGATAGGGTGAAATTGAATTGTAATTTTCAGGTTTATATTGTTTCATTTTCCTGTCTTTTTATTGTAATGTTTTGGTTTTTCGCTAAAATGACCGCTGTCGTTTTGGTATTACAGCGGTTTGGTACTAAATTAAGCCCTATTTTCGGATTTGCCAAAAATATCCACATATAAAACCAACTTTCCTTTAAGCCAAATACCCAAATCCGTTGTAGTGGCTGTTAGCAGTTCGGTTATTTTCCTTTTAAACATTCCGTTATATCAAAATAGACGGTTGTCATTTCATTTTCAATATTAGCATCCTTTTTTAATATTTCAATATGAATTAAGTTGTAAGTTTTTCTTTTGACTTCGAAAAATTCACTTCCAAATGGCTTCCAACCTACATTTATTAATCCATACTTATTTTCCAAATATTTATTTTCGGCGTCAATTCCTTCTTCTTTATTTTTAGCATTTTTAATTTTAATTGCACTTTCAAATATTTCTCCATTACCAACTTCATATACAATTCCTGGCGCATTTGGAATTGTAACAATAGTTTTTTCAGCCTTCTGTGCGTTACAAATTGAAATTGTAAATAATAAAATTGCTAATATATTTTTCATTTAATTTTTCGGTTTTTTGTGGGTAACTGACTGCTAACTTGTACATTGACGATTTAAACATTCGTAAACAAACCCAAAACATTGCAGATTGGCCAAGGTTTCTTTCATTTTATAGTTAAACCAAATATATTATTTTTTCTTCTTAAATCTTTATTGTGCGCCTCCTTTGTCAAAGTTTGAACTTTGACAAAAGTTATAAGACCTCAAAGCCACCTAGAACTTCAGAAACCTTCCCGCTCACAGCGAGAAGCCTCCAAGAACTCCAGAAACCTTCCTGCTCACAGCGGCAAGCCTCCAAGAACTCCAGAAACCTTCCCGCTGTCAGTTTGGAGCTGTCGGAGAAGTCCGAAACCTTCCCGCTGTCAGTTTGAACCCGTCGGAGAAGTCCGAAACCTTCCCGCTCTCAGTTTGAACCCGTCGGAAGTGTCCGAGGAGATAACGAAATTTAAAAAGGAGATA
>CAMCTL010000257.1 GCA_945878515.1 Flavobacterium psychrophilum
TATGCTGATCACCCTTTCCAGTTGATAAAATTGGTTTGTGAGAACAGTAATGGCACGGTCGAAGAATTTCAAAAAGTAGGTTTTGTATATAAAAATCAAGAAGCTATCGACCATTTATTTCGTGTAGGAACTGGATTAGACAGTCAAATTCTTGGCGATTTTGAAATTATTGGTCAACTAAAAAACAGTTTTGAACAATCTAGATCATTGGGTTTAATCAATACTTTTTTAGACCGTTTGATTAATTCTGTAATCCAAACTAGCAAAAGAATAAAAAACGAAACCGAAATTAGTTCAGGAGCCACTTCTGTTTCATTTGCGGCTGTTCAATATATCATTCGTAATGTAGAAAATATTGGCAACAAAAATATTTTACTTTTTGGAACTGGTGAAATCGGAAAAAACACCTGCGAAAACTTAGTAAAACACACTAAAAACGAACACATTACAATTATTAATAGAACTAAAAGCACCGCCGAAATAGTGGCTGGAAAGCTGAGTGTGATTGTAAAAGATTATGTCGATTTACAAGAAGAATTGCAAAAAGCTGACGTTCTAGTTGTTGCAACAGGTGCACAAAACCCAACTATTGATAAAGCTTTGCTAAATTTAAAAAAACCACTATTGATTTTGGATTTATCAATTCCAAAAAATGTGCACGAAAATGTACAGCAAATACCAGATGTAACTTTAATACATTTAGATTATTTGTCTCAAATGACCGATGATACTCTCGAAAGAAGAAAACAACACATTCCTACCGCCGAAGCCATCATCGAGGATATGAAATTAGAATTAAATACTTGGCTAAATGGCAGAAAATACGCGCCAACCATTCATGCATTAAAAGCAAAATTGAATGATATTGTTGCCGGAGAATTGACTTTTCAACGTAAAAAACTATCCAATTTTGACGAAGAGCAAGCGGAATTAATCACTTCTAGAATTATTCAAAAAATTACCAACCATTTCGCAAGTCACCTTAAAGACGAAAAAACATCAGTAGATGAAAGTATCGAATTTATAGAAAAAGTTTTCCAAATCGGATTGCAAACGCCGCAGAAAACAACTTCTCCAATCGAAGAAAAATACAAAATCAACCTGTCTTAGTAAAAATCTTAATGAACCTTACTATCTTTATGGTTTAAAAAAAAGAAAAAAGGTTTAATGAATTCAAAAAAAACAATTCGAATAGGAACTCGCGATAGCGAATTAGCGCTTTGGCAAGCCAACACAGTTCAAAAAAAATTAAATGATTTAGGCTATAAAACCGAAATTATTGCTGTAAAATCGCAAGGCGACATCATTCTAGATAAGCCACTTTACGAACTCGGAATCACCGGAATTTTCACAAAAACACTCGACATCGCTATGATAAATGGCCAAGTCGATATTGCTGTGCATTCGATGAAAGACGTGCCAACGGCTTTGCCTATTGGGATTGTTCAAGCAGCGGTTCTCGAAAGAGCCAATACTTTGGACATTTTGGTTCACAAAGGAAACCTCGATTTTCTCGAAGGAAATGCAACCATCGCCACCGGAAGTTTACGTCGTCAAGCACAATGGTTGCATAAATATCCAAATCATACTGTAGTCGATTTGCGTGGCAACGTGAATACTCGAATGCAAAAACTGAACGAAAGCGATTGGAGCGGAGCCGTTTTTGCGGCTGCAGGTTTAGAAAGAATAGGCCTCACCCCCAGCCCCTCTCCGAAAGAGAGGGGAGCGAAACCTGATCTTGATTACATTAATCTCGATTGGATGATTCCAGCTCCAGCGCAGGGCGCAATGGTAGTTGTCGCAATGGGAAATGATGATTTTACCCTTGATGCCGTTTCTCAACTTAATGATGTTGAAACTGAGATTTGTACCTATATTGAAAGACAGTTCCTAAAAAAGCTAGAAGGCGGTTGTACCGCACCAATTGGGGCTTTGGCAACATATTGCGAATTAGAAGACACCTTTACTTTCAGAGGTTCTTTGTTATCTATAGATGGAAAACAAAAATTGGAAATTGAAAAAATTGTACCCGTTGAAGAATGGAAAAAATTAGGTTTCAATTGTGCCAATGAAATATTGGAAAATGGCGGAGCGGAATTAATGAAAACGATTAAAGAAAGTTTGAAGAAGTAAAAGCTGTTCAAAATGAAAAAGACCTTTGTAATGTTTTTTGTTATTTTAACTTCTTGCAATAAGAATGTGGTTCCATTTGAAACAGGGTTTACCAAGATTAACGATGAATTTCAAGATAGAAATAAACTAATAGAACAAATAAAACCTGATAAAGAGTATGTTTATTGGAAATATGTTCATTTTACCCCAGATATTAATAATGGTCAGGAAATAATTAGAAAAGTCGGTAATCTAGCGATTGGAAATAGTTATACATATTGTCCTCCAAAAGACGGTTTCTTTGTCGAATGTCATCCAGGGTTTTGTTATTCATACATAGCTTATATAGAAAATGACGATGTTTTTTATATTACAGATGAAGTAGCATTAAAAAAATTCATTGGAAAAATTGATAATATTGAAGAAGCTATATTAATTTCAAAAATTAATGATTTGTGGTTTGATCCTCAAGAAAAAAAAGCAGGTTCATTTAAAAAAACAAATAATGGATTTGAGTTATATATGATGAAATACAATGGTTGTCCAGAAACTAAGGAATCCATAAAAGTAGAAATTGACTCAACAGGTAACTTTAAGTCAAAAAGTAATGGAGTTTATTATAAATCAAAAACCTGTATAATGTCATAATTGTGGTTGTTTTGATTTGGGCTCAAATGTACAAAGCAAGGCATTGAACGAAACAAAAATATAGCAACCATCTCAATATTCTATCCCAAAAAAATTTCTAAATTATGACCCATTTGCACAAAGACATTTCGCCAAATGCTTACAACGAATTTCTTTCGGATGTGGCTACGGCTGTTCAGCAAAATCGGGTGCAAGATTATTAGTCAGTGCAAACAGGAATAGAAAAATTAGGTTTCCATTGTGCCAAAG